>DATMDM010000001.1:0-3289 GCA_035557795.1 Thermoplasmata archaeon
GGTCGCGGAGGGCGCGAAGCTCGCGAATCCGGATCTCCAAGTCATCGTGACCGGCGGCGACGGGGACGGATACGGAATTGGGGTTGGACACTTCATTCACGCGATGCGGCGGAACTTCGACATCACGTACCTCGTGATGAATAACCAGATTTACGGACTCACGACGGGCCAGGCGAGCCCGACTTCGGAAAAGGGAATGAAGACGAAGTCCACGCCGATCGATGGCGTCATCGAGAACCCAGTGGATCCGATCTCCCTCGCGTTGGCCTCCGGGGCCACGTACGTGGCGAGGGCCTTCAGCGGCGATGTGAAGGGCATGGCCGAACTCGTCAAGAACGGCATCGAGCACCACGGGTTCTCCCTCATCGATTGCATGTCCCCTTGCGTCACGTACAACAAGGTCAACACCTATGATTTCTTCCGAGAGCGGGTGTACGATCTGCAGAAGGAAGGCCATGACTCGAGTGACATGAAGGCGGCCTTCGCGAAGGCGATCGAGTGGCCTTTCGTGCAGCGCGACCGGATTCCGCTCGGCCTGTTCTACCGGACGGAGAAAGTCCCTACCTACGAGGACCTCGAGCCCGCGCTGAAGAAAGGCAATCCCGTCCGGCAACCCTTGGGCGTCGAAGACCCGGACGAATTGCTCGCCGAGTTCCTGTAGGCGATTCTCGACCGATGAGTCGGGGTAGATCTGAGCGTGGCGGTCCCGCGCACGGCGTGTCAGGACGCGTCAGTATCCCAGGTCTTCTCCAACAAGGACGAGTGCGATTCGTCCGGGCCGCTCCCGTTCGAAGACGACGAGCTTGCCGATCGAGCTCCCTTGCCCGCCCAGCCGCTTCATGCGTTGATCCTCGAGCGGCAGCGCGACCTCTCGTACACGTCGAAGGCCGTCCTGCAAGTTCGGCACGAGCTTGTTGAGGCCCGCGACCCAGATCACGTGGGGTGGTCCGTACACGTAGAAGGCCTGGCGGCTGCCGCTCGCGTCTGCGCCGATGACTTCGCCCGTCTCGCAGATCGCCTGGACGCTCCCCAGGTAGTAATCGGCTTCGACCGAGAGCTTCGCCCGGATCCGGGCGCGGCGGGTCGCATCGCTTTCGGTCTGCCATTCCAGATTCAGGTACCGGTATCCCGGAGCGGGACCCTTCAGCCGGTCCACGAGACCGATTTCTTGCAAGGTGGTGGAGCTGCCGTGGGCGACCGTCGATCCCTTCGGGATCAAACCGAGGACCGTCTCGAGGGCCGCGTGCCGGTTGGGAACGTAGATCGGGGTGAGACCTCGTTGCTTCAACGCCGCGAAGGTTCGTTCGACCCGCGCCTTCGTCGTTGGATCGAGGCCGGGGAAGGCCAGTTCGACGTCCACGCGTCCCACCGTACCTAGCTCGTGCGGCAGTTCTTATTGAATCTTGCGTTCGATTCGCGGGAACTCCAGGCTTTTGTCGTCCCCTTCGCCGCGCTGCATCCTCCCGATCCGCTCCCGGTCCCGGTCCACGTGGGCGAGCAGCTTCGCCGCGTCGATGCCGAGGTAGTCCGACGGATAGGACCGCATCTTCTGCGCCCCGCGCTCGAGCAACGTCCCGGCTCCGACCAGATTCCCGTTCTGGAAGTGGTGGTATGCGGCACAGATCTGGATGAGCCCTTGGAGGAACAACTTCGACTTGCCGTGTTCCCGCTTCCATAGATCCTCCAAGACCTCGTGGGCCTCGAAGAAGTATTCCTCGTTGAACAGGCGGATGCCTTCCTGGACCGGGTCGAGTCCCGCGGGCGGTTCGGGTTCCACCATCGATTCAACGTAAGAAAGGGATGGGAATCAACTTTCCGCCGTGGCGGGCCGGCGAGGCTCCCGTCCCGGAGACAGCATCGTGCGGACCACCTCGGGCCCATACGTTCCCCGCTCCGTGACGATCGTGGTAATGAGCCCCGCTGGCGTGATCTCGAATGTGGCGTTGGTCGCGTTCGCAATCCGTGAGCCGGGCCACGTTCCGGCATCGTACCGAGCGTCGAACTTCAGCGTCTCGCAGGCGACGTAGAACGGTTTCTTGCGGTCTCCCGCGGCACGGGCGAGTCCGTGGGTGCCGACCTTGTTGACCACAGCCCCGTCGCGCAAGACGCTGTCGGCTCCGACGAGCGCGCACGAGGCCCGCCCCAGGAGAGAGGGTCCCTCCGCATCCGGAACCGCCGTCGCAGGAACCCCCGCGTCCGAGAGGGCGTTCGCCATGGTGCGTCCCTCGAAGAGGGGACCGGACTCCAGCACGTACACGCGGTTGACGTGGCCGCGACCGTGGGCCATCTTGATCGCCTCGAGGACGTTGTCGCTGTAGCTGAGCGTCACGATCGTCGCGTGGGGCGGCACGACCTTCAGGAAGGTCCGCGCGATGCGCTCCCGGGCATGGTCCAGCTCCGTTCGCACCTCCATGAGGACCGCCTTCGGATCGTGTCCTTCGGAAACGAGTCGGGCGATGAGGTGTGCGACGTTGTGGACGATGGCCATCGCCGGTTGCGCCTCGGAAACAAGTCTGGCGACCTCGGCAAGCTCTTTCGGGTCCGGACGGCCCTTAGCCTCCACGATGGCAAGCCCCATCGTGTCGACCGCGAGGCGCGCGAGCTTCGAGGCACCGCTCGTCCGGTCCTCCGCGATTCCGCGGATCGCTTCCTCAACCGGTGCGGGCAGCATGCTCCATCCGCTCGTGGTACGCGGCGAGGCCGGTGATGCTCACGCGGATCCTCCTCTCGAGGAAATTCCGCGGGTATCGCTTCGCCGCGCGGCAACTCATGTCGTACAGCTCGCGCAAGACGCCTTCTTCGCCGATTGAAGTGAGTTTGTCCCGGACCACGCGAGCCCATGCCGGATATGCGGCCATCATCGCCTCGATGGCGGCCTTCGGTTTCCTATGCGGCCCGTAATGACTGAAGAGAAGGGCTCGAGGCCTTATCGCCAGGAGTCGTCGGAACGTCTCGAGGTTCTTCTCCAGGTCGAAGGCCGGCGCCGGAGTGACCGGCATGAGGATTTCGTCACCGGGAAAGTACAGACCCGCGGCGTCGCCGGTGTACACGCATCGGTTGTGCTCGTCGAGGATCGTGAGCTCGTGAGGCGCGTGGCCCGGCGAGTCGAAGAAGACCAACGTGTGCTTCCCAAGGTCCAGGCGGTCTTCGTCGTTCACCGGTACAAGCCGGTCCGCATGGATGGGCCGCATTGTGCCGAAGACGTCCACCTCCAACGGCCCGAGGGCCTCGCGCGCGCTGGCCACAAGTTTCGTCGGATCGATGAGGTGCTTCAGGCCTCGCGGATGCA
>DATMDM010000002.1:0-8450 GCA_035557795.1 Thermoplasmata archaeon
CGAAATATCTACGTCGAGGAACTCATCCACACGCCGATCGAGCAGCAGAGCTCGGAAATCGTCGAGCGCAAGGGGATCGGCCACCCGGACAGCATCGCGGACGGCCTCGCGGAAATCGTCTCGCGGGCGCTCTCGAAGATGTACCTGCAGCGGTTCGGGCGCATCCTCCATCACAACACGGACCAGGTCGAGGTCGTCGGAGGACAGAGCGCGCCGAAGTTCGGCGGCGGCGTGTTCCTCGAGCCCGCGTACATCCTCCTGGTCGGCCGGGCGACGACGATGGTGAATGGCGAGCGCCTCCCGTACCGCACGGCCGCGATCCAGGCCGCCCACGACTACCTCACGACGACCTGCACGAACCTCAACGTCGACGCGGACGTCACGCTGGACTGCAAGATCGGTCAGGGGTCGGTCGATCTCCGCGGTCTCTACGACACGCAGAAGCACCTTGCGAACGACACCTCGTTCGGCGTGGGATTCGCCCCCTTCTCCGAGTTGGAGACCGTCGTCTTGCAGACCGAGCAGTTGATCAACGGGCCGCTGAAGAAGGACCTCAAGGAGGTGGGGCAGGACATCAAGGTCATGGGCGTCCGGCACGACGACGAGATGCGACTCACGGTCGCCGCCGCGTTCGTGGACAAGTACGTCCCGGACAAGGACCACTATCGCAGCGTCGTCGAGGAACTCCGAGAGCGGCTCCTCGATAACGCGGTCAAGTACACGGACCGCACGGTGAAGGTCGACATCAACACGGGCGACAATTACGACGCCGGGATCTTCTATCTCACGGTCACCGGGCTGTCGTGGGAGAATGGGGACGATGGCAGCGTCGGCCGCGGGAACCGGGTGAGCGGCCTCATCACCCCATACCGGCCGATGTCGATGGAGGCCGCGGCGGGGAAGAATCCCGTGACGCACGTCGGCAAGCTGTACAACCTCCTGTCGTTCGACATCGCCGACCGCCTGGTGCGGGAGCATCAGGGCAAGGTGAAGGAGGTCTGGGTCCGCATCGTCTCCCAGATCGGAAACCCGATCGACGAGCCGCAAGCGGCGACCGCCCAGATCATCCCCGAGAAGGGCACCCACCTCAGCTCGCTCCAGAACGATGCGGAGGCCCTGATCGACGAGGAGCTCGAGAAGATCTACAAGATGACGGAGCGCATCGTCGAAGGGAAGGTCCACTGCTTCTAGCGCGAGTCAACGTATTTATCGGGCGCGTCGGTTCCTGTCCGGTCTCGGATGAACGAGGACGCCGCCTTCATCAACGAACAGGTGGACCGCCACCATGCGTGGTTCTCGAAGTCCCTCCCGATGATCGCGTCCGAGAACGTGATCAGTCCGATGGCGCGGGAGATGCTGCTCACCGACTTCGGCGACCGCTACGCGGAAGGCCTGCCGCACGAGCGGTACTACCAGGGGAACGTCTTCGTCGACGAGGTCGAGGACCGGGTCGTGGCCCTCGCCAAGAAGCTCTTCCGGGTGAGGCACATGGATCCGCGGCTGATCAGCGGCACGGTCGCGAACATGGCCGTGTACTTCGCCCTCCTCGAACCGGGCGACATCATGACGTCCGTGGCCCTGAGTCACGGCGCCCACATCAGCTCCGCGAAGTTCGGGGCCGCGGGGATGCGCGGCGTGAACAACGTGAACTATCCCTTCGACGTGGACCGGATGAACATCGACGTGGACGGGACCGCGAAACTGCTCCGCCTCGTGAAGCCGAAGGTCGCGGCGTTCGGGCAGAGTGTCTTCCTCTTCCCGACGCCGCTCCGGGAGCTGCGGGACGCGTTCCAGGAGGCCGGCTGCCACGTCTGGTACGACGGAGCGCATGTGATGGGCCTGATCGCCGGCGGACAGTTCCAGGACCCGCTCCACGAGGGCGCGGACGTCCTCACGGGCTCGACCCACAAGACGCTGCCGGGACCGCAGCACGGGATCCTGCTCTCCGACTCCGAGGACGAGAAGTTCATCAAGCGGCTGCAACGGGCCGTCTTCCCCGGCGTCGTGTCGAACCACCACCTCCACGCGATGGCAGCCCTCGGGATCACGCTCGCAGAATTCCTGGAGTTCGGCCGCGACTACGCCGCGCAGATCGTGCGGAACGCGAAGGCCCTCGCCCAGGCGCTCCATGAACGCGGGATCAAGGTCCTCGCGGAGAAGCACGGTTTCACACAGAGTCACGCGATCGCGCTGGATGTCGCGGCCCTCGGCGGCGGCGCGAAAGTCGCCGGGGACCTGGAGAAGGCGAACATCATCACGAACAAGAACCTCCTTCCGTGGGACACGTCCTCGGTGAAGCCGAGCGGCATCCGCCTTGGGACGCAGGAGCTCACGCGGCTCGGGATGGGAGAATCGGAGATGGACGAGGTCGCGGACCTGTTCGCCCGCGTCGCGGTCAAGCACGAGCCGCCGGAGAAGGTCGTCTCCGACGTCGGCGCGATGCGGACGCAGTTTAACACGGTCCACTATTGCTTCACGAAAGGCGCCGAGGCCCATCGCCGCTGGCGAATCGCCTAGTCAGGCCCGATTCGACAGGACGTGGTTCACGAGTCGCACGAAGGTCTCGTCGACGCCGGCCCCGGTCTTCGCGCTCGCGTACGACCAAGGCCACGCGCGCTGCCGGAAGAACGCCTCGACTTCCGCCGCCGGGAGGGCTCGATCCTTTTCGAGGTCCGCCTTGTTCACCACGCCGTACGTCGGGATGTCGCCCGCGACCGACCGGATCGACCGTGCCCACTCGTCCAGGGCGATCAACGTGTCCCGTCGCGTGAGGTCGGCGACGGCCAGGATGCCTTGGGCCCCGTGGTAGTACGCCTCCTTCAGCAGCTCCCGCACCGTCGACGTGCCCATGATGTCCCACAGGATCACGTCGGCCTGGAGGGGGTCGGGGCCGAACGGACTGGCGACGGTCACACTCTTCTTCGTGATCTTCGTGCCGAGCGTCGCGACGTAGCGGTCGTCGTACTGGTCGAGCACATACCGGCGGATCAGGGAGGTCTTGCCGACGGCACCCTCCCCCGCCATGCAGATTTTGAGCTTGACGACGTCGGGGGCCATCTTCATCTCTCCGTGTCCTCGGCCCGCTTGCGCGCGGACTGTTCCGCGGATGTCGCCCCCTGCATTCGATGGAGCTTCGCCTTGAAGCGCCAGGCGCCCGGGTACCGCGGATCGATCCGGAGCACGCGGTCGAGGATCGTCAAGCCTTCCTCCAGGTAGCCATCCTGGACCCGAAGGGCGGCGAGGACAAAGAGGGCATCGACGTCGTCCGCGTTCGCCAAGAGGCGTTGCCGGACCAGCGACGCCGTGTCTGGACGCTCAATGGGCACGCGGAGACCTCCTCACGGGGCGGTCGGCTGCCGGATGCGGCCCGCGAGCTCGCCCCATCACTTCCACCACCCGTGCATCCTTCGGAAGCCGCCGGACAAGAACGACTCGAGGATCGGCCCGGTCTGATCGAGGCCCGCGACCCGACCGTCCCAATCGACGAGCGCTGGGCCGTGAGCCTTCTCCAGGGCCCTCTCGACGGCTTTCATCTGTGGGAAAAGGTACCGCGGGTTGCCGCGGGAGACGAGCGCCGCCAGGACGACGTGATGGCCTCGGAGGACCGCCGCCTTCCGCCCCGCGAACGAGAGCTCGTCGAGGGTCGCTTTCGTATCGAACGAGTCGCGGACGAACTCCTGGATCGCGACGAACATCGATGCGACGAGGTCGTCGTCTTTCCGCAAACCGGGTCCCCGGCTGAGATGCTGAATTAGGATCCCGCTCCGGTGGACGAGGAAGACCTCGTCGATCGCGAGATTGCGTTGGCCCAACACGGGAGCGATCAGGACCGCCGCCAGGATGGCCAGCAGGGCGAACGCGAGGACCGCGAGGACCGAGGTGAGATCGGTCCGCAACGGGGGCGGGGCTTGGACGGTGAGGAGCCGCTCGTCGAACTTCGGACCGATGGAGCGGTTCGCCATGTCCTCGTAGACGACGGTCGCATTGACCCAGACCGGATCGCCGACCGTCGCGTTGGACGAGACGATTCCGGTGAAGTTCACGTTGACGTTTTCGCTCGGAGTCAGGTAACTCAGGACGAGGAGCCGAGGGGTCGCGCTCCCGACTTCGAGCAGCGGGCTGATGCCAATCGTGATGCGCACGTTATACGCGGTCAAATTCTGGACATCCGCGGGGTCGACATCCGTCGTGATGATGTTCGTGACGTTCACGACGAACGTGATCCGACTTCCCCACACGGGCGGCGAGGAAGGAGTGGCGCCGACCTGAAGGGCCAGGACGCCGATCAGAATAAAGACGCGGACCTGGGCGATCCTCGGGGTGGCCGGGCCAACTCCGAGCTCGATCGCTTGAGCCGTCGCAATCCGCGATCGGCCGCGGGTCGCGTTCGCATCGACGACGACCGGAACAACGAATCGGTACGAACGACCGGAGCGGAGGAAGCTGCATTGCCACTCTGCGAACGTCGCGTTGGACCTGTTGGTCCCGCACGAGAACGGGAGCGCAATCGACGTATTGACGAGGATCAGGTCCGGGTCGACGGTGAAGTTCACGTTGACGAGCTGGAGAGAACCGCCACCCGTGACGTTCAGCCAGATCGAGTACGTGATCGTCTCGTTCCGCTCCGCCGATCGACGGTCCGCCGCGAGGGCGAGGGTGTAACTCGTCGCGGCGGGAGCGGGCGGAGCGACCCGTCCTGCGAACGCGGGCGCACCGGCGTCGAGCAACAATGCGAGGAGGACGACGAATCCGATAAACGCGATGCGGCTCACGGAACCCCGGTTACCATGAAATGTGACGCTATTTGAGTTTGCGACGCCGTTATCGCTTGCGTCCCTTCCGGATTCCGAGAACACCTGCGGGAAGTTTTATAAGCCGAGGTATTCTTCGCAACTTCCCACCAGCCGGTCTCGAGAGGGTTTCGGTGCTGGATGATCTACAGCTGAAGCGGGAGCGAGAGAACCAAGAGGCGGAACGCCACCGCCGGCGTCGCGACGAGCTGAACGACAAGACGCGGGAATGGGTCGAGAAGCGCGACGCACTGAACGCCCAGGTCCGGGCGCTCGTCGACGAGGCGACCCAGCACCGGATCCAGCGGGACGAACTGAACGCCCAGGTCAAGGCCGCGAAAGAGGAACGCGACCGCTACAACCGCCGGGTCAACGAGCTCCAGGACCAACTCAGCGAGTTGAAACGGAGGAAGCTCCCCCGCGGCGCAGTGCCGCTCGGGAAGCTCCAGCAGGACTTGAAGCGCCTCGAGTTCCGGCAGATGACGTCCGTCCTGACGGTCGACAAGGAACGCGCGCTAATCGACGAGATCCAACGCCTGCAGGCGGAGGTCAAGAAACTCGAGAAGTCGCTCGAGGAGAACGAGGACGTCCGGAAGATGAAGGACGAGCTGAAGTCCGCGCGAGACCTCGCGGAAGACGCCCACAAGCGGGTCTCCGAGCTCGCAGAGAAGGCCCAAGCGGAGCACGACCAGATGACGGCGCTGTACGAGCAAGGCGACAACTTGCGCCGAGAGGCCGACCGGGCGCAAGAGGAATTCATCAAGACGAAAATGCTCGCGGACGAGGAGCACCGCAAGCACATCGAGCACATCCGCCAGGTCCACGATTACGACAAGATCATTCACGGAATCTGGATGAAGAGCCGCGGCGTCACCGAGGAAGTCGCGGAAGAGGTCGACGCGAAGAAAGAGGCCGAACTCATCTTCGAGCGGTTCAAGAAAGGCGAGAAGCTGTCGACCGAGGACCTGCTCACCCTCCAGAAGTCCGGATACCTCTGAGTCTGCTCCAACGTCGGCCTCCGTTGAGGCGGATCCCTGGGTGGCCGCCTCGACCCCCCTGAGATGAACTATACTTAGTATAGCACGGCTCGATGCCCGGGGACACCGGTCCCAAGCCAGCGGTTTGTCATACCCGGACGCCCGGCGATCGTCGGCGCCATCGGCGCCCCCAGATTTTACAAAGTGTTAAGTAGCCAATTCCGAATACGATTCCGGGGGAATTTTGGGCTAGTTCGTTAGAGTGCATCCCATCCCTTCTGACAAGGCTAGCCCTCCCTTCCCTTTTTTCTTACGTTGACGATCCGCCAACGCGCTTGTTGCACCGCCAACCTTAACGTGCCTCCGCACTTTGGAGACGTCCGATGGTCCTCGAAAAACTCGGCGGTTCCCTCCGCGAGGCGCTCCGCAAGATTGCGGGCGCCAGCTACGTCGACGAGTCGCTGATCAAGGAGATCGTCCGCGACATCCAGCGCGCGCTCATCCAGGCGGACGTCAACGTCCAACTCGCCCTCACAATCACGAAGCAGCTCCAGCGGCGGGCGCTCGAGGAGAAACCGCCTCCGGGCATGAGCCCGCGCGAGCACGTCGTCCGCATCATCTACGAGGAGCTCGTCAAGATCTTGGGGACGACGCGCGAGGTCCCCCTCCAGAAGCAGCGAATCCTGCTCGCGGGGTTGTACGGGCAAGGCAAGACGACGACCGCGGGGAAGCTGGCGAAGTTCTTCCAGAAGAAAGGCCTCTCCGCGGGCCTCGTCGCGGCGGACGTGCACCGTCCCGCGGCGTACGATCAGCTGAAGCAGCTCGCGGAACAGATCAACGCGCCGTTCTACGGGGATCCGTCCGCAAAGGACGCCGTGAAGATCGCCAAGGCCGGCGTGAAGGCGCTCGAAGGGACCGACGTGATCATCGTGGACTCGTCCGGCCGGCACGCGCTCGAGCCCGATTTAATCGCGGAGATCGAAGGCGTCGCCAAAGCGGTGCAGGCGGACGAACGCCTGCTCGTGCTCGACGCGACCGTCGGGCAGCAGGCCGGGCCGCAAGCGAAGGCGTTCCACGACGCGGTCGGGATCACGGGCGTTATCGTCACGAAGCTCGATGGGACCGCGAAAGGCGGCGGCGCCTTGTCCGCCGTGGCCGAGGTGAAGGCGCCAATCGTCTTCATCGGCGTCGGCGAGAAGATCGACGACCTCGAGAAGTTCGAGCCGCCGCGGTTCATCTCGCGCTTATTGGGCATGGGCGACCTCGAGACGCTCCTCGAACGCGCGCAAGAGGCCATCGACACGCAGAAGGCCGAGGCGCTCACGAAGAAGATCATGGCAGGGAAGTTCACGCTCCACGAGATGTACGAACAGATCGAGATGTTGACGGACATGGGTCCGATGCGGAAGCTCGCCTCCCTGATCCCGGGGATGGGCGGCAAGATGAAAGACGCGGACATGGAGAACACACAGGTGCGCCTTCGACGATTCAAAATCATCATGGACTCGATGACGGATGACGAAATGAAGGATCCGAAGCTCGTGAAGTCCTCCCGCGTGCAACGGATCGCGCGCGGGGCGGGCGTGGCGCCACGGGACGTGAAGGAACTGCTCCGGAACTACGAGATGTCCCGCAAAGCGATCAAAGGCTTCGCGGGGAACCGGAAGATGCGGAAGCAGCTCCTCCAACAGCTCGAGGCCTCGGGCGTCGACCTCGGCGAGAGCTGACGCACCACTCCGATGCGACACCTTAATGATGTACTAGGACTACCGCGTTAACGGGGAGCGAGGGCCGATGGGTTTGAAAGCATGGATTATTCCGCAGGAGCGCCAGTTTTTCGACCTCCTCGAGAAGCTCGCCGCCACGGTCGACGAGGGTGCGATCGCCCTGGCGGACCTGCTGCACGAGTTCCGCGACGTGCCGATGAAGTGCCGACGGATCAAGGACGTGGAGCACCACGGCGACGAGATCGTCCATCGGGTTTACGAGGAATTGAACAAGACGTTCATCACGCCGATCGACCGGGAGGACATCCAGTCCCTCGCCACCGAGCTCGACAATGTCCTCGACATGATCGAGGCGGCCTCGAGCCGGATCGGCCTCTATGAAATTGATCGTCCGACCGAGGCGATGGTGCAGCTCGGAAATGTGATCAAGGACGGAACGCGGCTCCTGAGGGAGGCCGTCGGGATGATCCGCAACATGAAGCAGGCCGATGGGGTCGAGCGGATCGCCATCGAGGTCCACCGCCTCGAGAACGTCGCCGACGACCTCATGAACAACGCGGTCGCGGCGCTCTTCCGTGAGGAGGATCCCGTGACGATCATCAAGTTCAAGGAGATCACGGAGGTCCTCGAGCAGGCCACGGACCACTGCGAGGACGTCGCCAACGTGCTGAGCGACATTGTGGCGAAGAATCAATGAGTCGTCAGAGGTCTCTCGCGGCGGAACAGAGGGACGCGCGGAGGCACGGACTGGGAATGGCGGATCTCTTCACGATCCTCATCGTCGCGATCCTCGTCGTCTTCCTGTTCGACTTCTTCAACGGGTTCCATGACGCCGCGAACGCGATCGCGACGATTGTCGCGACGAAAGTCCTCACGCCGACGAAGGCGGTCGCCATGGCGGCGGCCGGCAACTTCGTCGGGATGGTCTTCATCACGAATGCAATCGCGGAAACGAT
>DATMDM010000003.1:0-9447 GCA_035557795.1 Thermoplasmata archaeon
CGCCTTTAATTTTCTCGAGATGTCTCGGCGACGCGACGAAGGTTTTTTGACAGGCTCATCGCAATGGCCCCCGGATGCGCGAGGAACTTTTGGCGTTCGTGTGCAATCGCGGAACGTTGCTCGAGCCGGACGCGGTCGAGTTCCTCCTGACGCAACGCGATCCCGTCGAGCGCCTCGAGGCGTTCCTCGGATCTTGCCCGGAGACGCCGTTCGTCGTCACCCTCGATGACGTGATGCGCGCAGGGGAGATCGCCCGGACCGCCGCGGCCCAGATAACGACCCGGGCGGCGCCCCCGACGAGCCTGGCCGACACGTTCATCCCCGCGTCGTTCCGGCGCCTCGGGGAGAAGGCCGCAGACCAAGACCCGGACGTGCGGATCCTCCGGGACATCACGGGCCATTCGACGTGCGAGGGGACGCTCGCGGACTTCACGCGGTACTTCCGGCATCGCTTCCAGGTCCTGCGGAACATGCTGCGGTCCCGTCATGACCTCGCGGGGGCCCAAGAGATCGCGAAAGCCCGCCGGTCGACGCGCGAGGTTCGGATCATCGGCATCGTCGCGGACGTGCGGACGACGAAGAACGGCCACCGCATCCTGGAAATCGAGGACGAGGCGGACCGGATCGCGGTCCTCCTCCCGTCGGGGTCGGCCGTCGCGTCGGAGATGGCCGTCCTGGACGAAGTCGTCGGCATCGTCGGGACCGTCAACGACCGAGGGCTCGTGATCGCCCAGTCGATCATCCGCCCGGACCTGCCGACCGTCAAGACGTTCCGAGGAACCCGGCACCACGTCCGCGCCGCGTTCATGTCCGACATCCACGTCGGGAGCCGCACGTTCCTCGAGGACAAGTGGTCGAAAGCGTCCGCGTGGCTCGGGAGCGCCGACGAGATCGCCGCGTCGATCCGCTACCTCGTCGTGAGCGGAGACGTCGTGGACGGGATCGGCGTCTATCCTCGTCAGGACGAGGAGCTCGCGATCGATGACATCTACGCTCAATACGAGGCGCTCGCTCGGATGGTCGCGGACCTCCCGGACCGAGTCTCCGTCATCATGCTCCCGGGAAACCACGACGCCGTGCGGCCGGCCGAGCCGCAGCCCGCGTTCCCGACCTCGATCCAGAACCTGTTCGATTCGAACGTGATCTTCGCAGGGAACCCCTCTCTCCTGAGCGTCGAGGGGGTCCGCATCCTCGCATACCACGGCCGGAGCATGGACGACCTCGTGTCGGCGATCCCCGGCATGAGCTACGCGCGTCCGCTCGAGGCGATGAAGGTGATGCTCCGCATGCGACACCTCGCCCCGATCTACGGCGGCAAGACGCCGATCGCGCCCGAGGCGGAAGACCACCTGATCATCGACGAGATCCCGGACATCTTCGCGACCGGCCACGTCCACGCCGCGGGCGTGGACCAGTATCGCGGGGTCGTCCTGGTGAATTCGTCGACGTGGCAAGCCCAGACCCCGTACCAGAAGATGCGGAACATCGAGCCGATGCCCGCGCGCCTCCCGATCGTCGACCTCGCGTCGGGCCAAGCGATCGTGCGCGAGTTCTAGGCGCGGGAAAGGTTCATCGACGCAGCCGACGTTCGGCGCTCCGTGAGGATCGCCGCGGTCGGGGACATCCACGGTCACGAGAACCTGCGGGCGGTGGCCGCCGACCTGGATCGTCTCGGACCGGTCGACCTGTTCCTGCTCGCGGGCGACACGACCGACCGGAACGACATCGACGCGTTCGGCATGGTCATTCGGACGATCCGCGCGCGCGTGTCGGCCCCGGTGTGGGCCGTGTTCGGCAACAACGAATACGCCGGCGACCACCCCGCGTACGTCGCCCGTTTCGCCGACGCATTCGGCGTCCGGTTCCTCCAGGACGAGGCCGCGGTCTTCGAGTCGCCGACGGGACGCGTTCGAATCATCGGGAGCGTCGGGAGTCTGGACCGGCCGACGTGGTGGCAGCGGAAGAACCTGCCGCGGGCCGCGGAAGAGTACGAGCGTCGAGTCAAAGTCCTCGACGGGCTCCTCGCCGGAAATGGCACGCAGATCCTCCTGACCCACTATCCTCCGACGTACGTGACGATGGGCGGCGAGAAAGCGGAATGGCGGCCGGAGTTGGGATCGAAGGCGCTCGAATCGGTCCTCCTGAGGCGACGACCGACGCTGGTCATTCACGGGCACATTCACAAAGGGATTCCGGCGGGCGAGCTCCGTCCGAGGTTCGACCGGCTCGATGATTTCGAGGGAGACGCCGCGCCGATCCCGGTGCACAACGTCGCCTATCCCGTGCGCCACACCGTCTCGACGTTCGATCTCTAGCGGGCCGCCCGCGTGGGGTTTATACGGACTCCCATCCTTGGCGAACGGGCCCATGTCCCGCGACCGGTCGCGACACGACGAAGACGACGAGGAAGACGAGAACTTCTGGAAGGGACTCGGGCGAGATCTCCTCGTCGCGGCGATCATCGTGGTCGTGTTCCTCGCCGCGATCTACGCGTATGCCGGCGTCTGGCCGCCTCTCGTCGTCGTCGAGAGCGCGTCGATGCAGCACTCGAGTCAAGAGTCGTTCCTCGGCGTCATCGACACGGGGGACATGGTGTTCCAGCAGGCCGCGCCGACCCGGGCCGATGTCGTCACGTATCTCGAGGGCCGAGCGAGCGGATATTCGACGTACGGCGATTACGGGGATGTCATCATCTTTCGTCGTCCGTCGTCCGCGACCCCGGTGATCCACCGAGCCATCATGTACGTGACGGTCCACACGAACAACACCGCCGACATCCCGAATCTCGCCCTCCTGCCGACTTCGGAGTGGGAGGCGACGAACCTCGCGGGAGCGACGACGTATCCCTACGCCCTCCGGACCGTGACGATCCACCGCATGGGGTTCACCCACAACTTTGGGATCGCCTTCAACCTCGCATCGCTCGCGCAATCGTTCGCGCCCCGCTCCGGGTATGTCACGATGGGGGACCACAACGCACAGGAATCATGCGCGAGCAGCCCGGATCCGTGCCCCTCCACCCCGTACGACTTCGCCTGGCTGCCGAAGCAACAGGACGTCATCGGCCGAGCCCGCGGCGAGATCCCGTGGTTCGGCCTCCTGAAGCTCACCCTCCAGCCGACGGACTCGTGCTGCCCGGGGGGCTGGGGGAGCACCGGTTCGCAAGGTGCCCCGAAGAACAGTTGGGACAGCCTCCTCGTGAGCCTGATTTTCCTCCTCGCGCTGCCCTTCATCCTGGAGTACGCGATGCGCGGGTGGACGAAGTACGTCTCGCCCCGGCTCCCGGAGATTCGGTGGCCCTGGAAGCGGCGGAGCAAACCCGCCACGCCGAACGGGGATCCCACGGACGAAGCAGTGGACTCGTCGGACCGGGAACCGGACGAATGACGGCGCGGCCGCCTAGAGAAGGGTCGTCTGGACCTTGAGCCGGTAGCCGCGAGCCTCCGCGAGGATCTCGTCCTTCTCGAGGACCTTCTTCACGTCGAGCAACGGCACGGAGGCCTGGATCTCCTTCGTCCGCCCGCCGCGGCCGAACGACCTCACGCGCGCGTGGACGAGGCCGAGCATGTCCAATTCCGAGATGAGGTCCGTGACCCGGCGCTGCGTCAGCGGCGTCACCCCGGTCTTCCGCGAGAGGTCGCGGTACGTCGTGTAGACTTCGCCGGTGGTGAGCTTCGTGTTCCCGATCTCCTCGTTCAGGAGGATCCCGAGGAGGATGAGCTTCGACTGGGTCGGAAGGCTCTTCACCGCCTCGATGACGGTGTCTAGCTCAATCTTGTTCTTCGCCCGCTGCACGTGCTCTTCCGTGATGTGCTCTTCGCCTTGGCGTTCCGCGAGCTCCGCGCTCACCCGGAGCAGATCGAGGGCCCGGCGCGCGTCCCCATGTTCTTGGGCCGCGAGCGCGGCGATCAGCTGGAGCACGCCGTCCGCGGCGGTGCCGTTCTCGAACGCGAGACGCGACCGCTCCGCGAGGATGTCGTATAGCTCGTCCGCGTTGTAGGGCGGGAAGACCATCTTCTCGTCCGCCAGGCGCGAGCGGACGCGAGGGTCGAGGTATTCCGTGAAGGTCAGCTCGTTCGAGATGCCGATCAGGGAGACGCGGGCCTTGGACAGGTCGTCGTTGATCTTCAGGAGCTGGTAGAGGATGTCGTCGCCGTTCTTCTGCACGAGCTTGTCGATCTCGTCCAGGGCCACGATTACGACGCGCTTCTCCTCGTCGAGTTTCTCCAGGAGCAGGCTGTACACGCGGTCCGTCGACAGGCCGGTGAACGGGATCCGCTGATGGAAGTTCTCGATGAACTTGTTGCCGATCGACTGGAGCACGCCGTACGGGGTGTCGACGATCTCACAGTTCAGGTAGAGGTACTGGACCATCCGCGCGCTGTCCGCCTTGCGGAACTCGTTCTCGATGTACTTGACGACGGCCGTCTTGCCGGTCCCCGTCTTCCCGAAGATGAGGACGTTGCTCGGCCGCTCGCCCTTGAGCGCGGTCACCAGGATCTGCGCGAGCTGTCCGATGTGGCTCTCTCGATGCGGCAGGCGGTCCGGCAGGTACGACGGACGCAGGATTTCCCGGTCCATCTTGAAGATCGTCCGAGTGCCAAGGTACGGTTGGAAGATGCTTTCTTCCATGTGATCCCCCGCTCCCCCTGAAAGCGAGAAGGTTCGCCTCGCGTGTCTCCGTTCCAGAGAAAATCGCGCGCGAGGAGGCCCGTATCAGGGGGACCCCACAAAAAGGTTTGCGAGTTTTCGATGCGACAATCGATACATGCCGATGGCCCGATTTTTATTCTCATCCGTTTATGATAGGACCCGTCGAGACCGGGTTGAAACTTCACGCTCCGAGCAACACCGGATTCTGGAGGCAATCGAACGAGACATGGGAGCAAGGCGAACCATGCGAGATGCCACGCGGCCATGAGCATTACCCTTATCCGAGGTCACACGAGTCCGGGACTGTGGAGAAACGACTCACGTTCGCGTACGGGCGAACCCTGGTCACGAGCCGCATCATCGTGTTCGTGAGCCTCGCCATTCTCGCCGCGATCTTGATCGTCTTCACGTCCAGCCCGATCTCCGCGATCCTTGGCTTGACGGCCCTCCTCGCCGCGTACCTCGTGTTGTTCGCAATCTCCCCGCTCCTCACGCAGCACTGGATCACTCGTTCCCGCGTCATCCTGCGTCAGGGCTGGTACTTCCGGGCCATGATCCCGTTCTCCAGCATCGATGTGCTGGTGGCGGCGGACGACGCGGGTGCGTTCCGCACCCCGCTCGGAATCAGCCGTCCGTTCGGCCAGCCCGTCTTATTCGTGACCGGAGGCCGTACGAACCTGATGCGAGTCCGACTTCGGAGCCCGCGGCGGTTCTGGCAGGCGTTCGGTCTGTCCGCCACCGAGATCGTGTTCGACGTGACGGACCGAGACGGCTTCCTCGCGGCGTTCGAGGAGCGACGGCGTCTACTCCCGCCAGTCCAATCCAATCGTGCGCGCGCCGAGCTTGGGGATTAGCGGCATCTTCCGCTTGTGGACGCTCGAGGTCACGAGCTTTTGCACGTACGCCACGTGGTCGAGAGGCACGCCCGCCTTCTGCGCGATCGCCTCCGGTTCCAGCAGCAGCTCGATCCCGAGGAGGATGCGATCCAGCTCGTCGTACGAGATCCCGAGCTCCCCTTCGTCGGTCTGACCGGGCCACAGGCCGGCAGTCGGCACCTTCTCGATGATCTCCGGCGGGAGAGCGAGATAGCGGGCCATCTCCCTCACCTGCGTCTTGTACAGATCCCCGATCGGGAGGAAGTCTGAGGCGCCGTCCCCAAATTTGGTCATGTATCCGCATAGAATCTCGCTCTTGTTCCCCGTGCCCATGACGATGCGCCCCTCCGTATTCGCGACAAAGTAGAGCACGATCATCCGGGCGCGGGCCCGAAGGTTCCCGCGGGCGACTTGGTCTGCTTGGAATCCCAGCAGCCGTTTTTCCAGAGACGTCACGATCGGCGCAATCCCGATGATCCGGAGATCGATGCCGAGCGACTTGGCGAACTTCTTTGCGTCCTTGAGGTCCTTCCCGCCTCTCCCGTCGGGCATCGCGACGCCGAGCACATGCTGCGGGCCAATCGCGTCCGCGCATAACTTCGCGACGAGGGCCGAATCGACCCCGCCGCTCAGCCCGAGGACAACGCCTTTCCGACCGCTGTCTCGGAACGAGTGGACGAGGAACGCTTCGATGATGAAGACCTGCTCCTCCTTGAACCGCGGGACCAGCTCAGCCACGGAGAGCGCAACCTTCGGCCGCGTCATAAAACCTTGCGGCGCGAAGCCTTTATCGCGCGAGCTCTCTTGGCGGCGCGTCCGTGAACGCGAACGAGGCGACCCTCGTGTGGGTCGACGAGTACAGCCGCATGGCGGAGGCGTACGACAAGAACGTGGCGCCGCGGTTCGAACCGATCGCCCAGGAGGTCGTCCGCCTCGCGGACCCCAAACCGAACGAGCTGTTCCTCGACCTCGGCACGGGGACCGGGCTCCTCGCGTGCCTCATCGCCCCCCGCGTCCTGCCGCAAGGCGTCGTGGCGATCGACCTGGCGGACGGCGCGATCTCCGTCGCATCGTACCGCGCGGGCAACGCGGGCATCCGGAACATCCGATTCGAGATGCTCGACTCGCGGAACATCGTGTACCACGGGAAACTGTTCGACGCCGCGGCGAGCAACCTGGGAATCCCGGCCCTTGGCTACGACCGCGTGTTCCAAGAGGTCCATCGCGTCCTGAAGCCAGCCGGGCGGTTCGTCTTCAGCGAATGGCCGACCGACCCGAGCCCGTCCTTCGCCGCGTTGCGGGCCCTCCTCGAGAAGCACGGGACGCACACCCCGTCAAAGGATCTCGCCCAAGTGCGCGAAGCGGTCCGGCTCGTCCGCACGGATCCGGAAGCCATCGCCCTTGGAGATCCGCGTGCGGTCCTCAAGGCCCTCGGGGTCGCGGGCTTCGAGCGACGGGATGCGACGACGAAGACCTTTCGGGTCCGGTTCGCGGACGTGACCGAACTGCTCGCGTTTGCCGCATCGTACGGATGGTATGAGCGGGAGCTCCGCGAGATGTCGACGGAAAGCCGCAAGGCGTTCGACGCGGACCTCGCCGCTCGCCTCGAGCCGCTGACGACATCGGCGGGCATCGAGGACACGTGGACCCTGAACCTGTTCGTCGCGCGCTCCGAGTAGACGGGTCGTAACGAAACCATAAATAAGCCGCGGCTCATCGAAAACGGCGCATGGCGGCCGAGCCGATCATCCGGGGAGTGGACGCCCACAAAGTGTACAACTCCGGGGTCGTCAAGGTCCACGCGCTCCGCGGGGTGAACCTCGCGATACCTCGCGGCGAGATGGTCGCGATCATGGGGCCGTCCGGCTGCGGAAAGACGACCCTGCTGAATTGCTTCTCCGGACTCGACGATCTCACGTCGGGCGATGTCCTCATCGAAGGCGTCTCCTTGGCCTCGATGGACGACAACGCGAAGAGCCGCTATCGCTCGCGCCGCATGGGTTTCGTCTTCCAGACGTACAACCTGCTGCCGGTTCTCACCGCCGTGGAGAACGTCGAGCTGCCGCTCCTCGTCGCGAGGGTGCCCGCGAAGGAAGCCCGTCGGAAAGCGCTCGCCCTCATGACGGCCGTGGAGCTCGACGGATGGGCGGACCACAAACCCGCGCAGCTGAGCGCGGGACAGCAGCAGCGCGTCGCGATCGCTCGGGCGCTCGTGAACGACCCCGCAATCGTGTGGGCGGACGAGCCGACCGGGAACCTGGATTCGGAGACGTCGGCGCAGATTATGGACCTCCTCGTCCGCCTGAATCGACAGCAGGGCCAGACCCTCGTGCTCGTAACCCACGACGCCGCCGTCAGCTCGAGGGCGCACCGGATCCTGCGCATGCGGAACGGCGAGATCGTCGAGGAGACGCGGGGCGGGTAGGATGGCCCTTCCCGAGGCGTCCGCGTGGGCGATCGTCATCGGGATCGTCCTTGTCGCCGCGGTCATCGGGTTCCGGCCGCTCCTGGCCCGCCTGGCGGCGAGGAACATCGGCCGACGGAAGTCGCGCGTCCTGATCGTCGTGGCCGGGCTGCTCGTCGGCACGGCGATCATCTCGTCGAGCCTCGTCGTCGGCGACACCCTGAGCTACATCTTCCTGGAGGACGTCTACGCGCGCCTCGATGCGATCGACGAGGTCGTGTCGAACTCGTTCAATGGACAGCTCTTCTCCTTCGCCGAGACCAACTTCACCGAGATCGCAGGGGACCTCGCGGCCAACGCGACCCCGATTGACGGAATCGCGCCGGCTCTCCTGAAGGTCATGCCGGTCCGAAACGTCGCGGGGAACAAGGGGAATCAGCAAATCACGGTGATGGGCCTCAACGCCTCGCACGAAAGCGGCTTCGGACCGCTGACCCTGCTCGACGGCCGGAGCGTCGACACGGACCAGCTGTTGCCGGCGGAGCTCTACGCCAACGAGCGCGCGGCGGCGGACCTGAACGCGACAGCGGGCCAGGATCTCACCCTGTTCTACGGCACCACGAACCAGACGATTGTCCACGCGACGGTCGCGGGGATCGTGCGCGACACGGGCAAGGCCGCGTACGAGAGCCGCGCGATGCTGTTCATGGACCTTCGCCGGTCGCAGGCCGCGTTCAATGAGAGCGCCGCGATCAACCTGATTCGGGTCTCGAACCGGGGAGGCGTCGCCGACGGCGTCGCGTACTCCGATCGGGTGACGCAGGACCTGCGGCTCAGCATCGCGACGCGCCACCTCCTGCTGCGCGTCGAGGCGGTCAAGGCGGACGACACCGCGCAGGCCATCCAAGTCGGTCGCGATGCGACGGACCTCTTCCTCGTCATGGGGGCGTTCGGCATCCTCGCGGGCGTCCTGCTGATCGTGAACATCTTCGTCATGCTCGCCGAGGAACGGAAGCCGGAGCTCGGCGTCGCTCG
Organism: Thermoplasmata archaeon; assembly: GCA_035557795.1. GTDB lineage: Archaea > Thermoplasmatota > Thermoplasmata > RBG-16-68-12 > RBG-16-68-12 > RBG-16-68-12. The sequence continues at coordinate 8,968 of DATMDM010000003.1, forward strand.
CGCGGTCGGCTTCTTGCGGTCCGACCTGCTGACGACCTTCGCCCTCGAGGGGACCTTCTACGCGGTCGTCGCGGCGGCGCTCGGCGCCCTCGCGGGTCTCGGCCTCGGGTACGTCATGGTGTACTTCTTCGACAAGCTCGTTCCCCACGGCGACGTCGCCGTGACGTTCCACTTCGACCCGGCGTCCGTCCTCACGGCGTTCGTCGCGGGGACCGCGCTCACCTGGATCACGATCCTCCTCGCCTCCTGGCGGGTGAGCCGCCTGAACATCGTGCGGGCGATCCGGGATCTCCCGGAACCCGGGACGCAAGAGCGGTCGCGGGACGTCCTCGTCGCGGGAATTCTCGTGGCCCTCGGCGGAATCGCGCTCACGGTGTGGGGCTCCGCCGCGGACACCGGCATGGGGAAGATCCCGGGGCCGCCGGTCCTGGCGCTGGGACTCGGCATCGCCGCGGCGTCCCGCGGTTGGGCTCGGGCCTC
>DATMDM010000004.1:0-4803 GCA_035557795.1 Thermoplasmata archaeon
GGGACGCGGATCTTGAAGGAGCAACTCGGCTTGCCCGGTCTGAAGCCGCGGCTCGATCACATCGAATCGTTCAAGGGGAACAGCGGCGCCTGGCACATGTCGTTCCACAACAAGCTCGACCTCGACCGGATGCCTCGACTCCAGCCATCGAACGCCCTTGCGGAGGCGGAGTGGTTCGAGCTGCGGAAATTGCCGGTTCGAAACGAAGTCGCTCACCATGGCTGGGCCCTTCACGTGCTCGAGACGATGGCGAAGGGCCAGACCTGATTCCAGAATGCGTTTCGCGCTGCGCAATCTGTGGCCGACGCTTGGGGTGAGCGAAGGTTTTTGAAGCCCCCCCTGCTTCCGACCGCCCAATGGCCCGCCGGAAGCGCAAGGACGACACCCCCGCTTGGGTTGCGCCCGACTTCGATGAAGTCGGCTTCATGCGGCGGGAGATCGAAGGGGCTCGTGCCGCCGTCGCGACCATCGCCTGGGCCGTCCTCGGAGCCCTCGTCGGGTTCGCCCTCTATTCCGTCCTCCCTGTCCTCGCGTTCTTCGGCGGAATCGCCGTGGGATTCGGGATGTACTTCATCTTCCCTCTCCTCGGCTTCAAGACGGAGTCCTTCAAACGTCGCGATTGGATCGGCCACGGGATCACGTATTTCTTCAGCTGGCTCGCGTTCTGGATCATCCTCCTGAACCCGCCATTCAGCGATCACACCCCCCCGACGATTCAGTCGGTCTCCGTGGCGCCTTACCACGCCGGGTATCCCGGGGACCTGGTGTGCCTCCCAGCCACCATCGGATCCGTCAGCCTCGGGGCGGGCAACGACTCCCTGTACGTCCTATTTCGCGCGTCGGATAATGTGGGCCTCCGCAGTGTCGAAGTGCGAGCCTCGCCCCAGGGGAGCATGGCGTTCGTCGCGACCCCGACCCTCGTCGCGGGGCAGAATTCTCAGTGTGCGGGCCACCGCCAAGAGAAGTATCTCGGGGGAACCTTCAACGCCACCCTGCCGTACGCCACCGGGTACGACATTACGATCGTCGCGACCGACACCAGCGGCCTTTCCGCGGGCGTCGCCTTCTCCGTCTTGCTGACACCCTAGCGTTCCCACGGAAACCGTTTGTCGAAGAGGCGCGTCCACGCCTCCGCGTATCCCGCTCGGAGCGCGCTCGCGCCCTGGTAGATTCGCAACGCTCGGCGGGCCGTCTTCTCGAGGTCCTTGCCGATGCTGAGCTCCCGCCACTTCGCCTTCGCGACGCCCGATGCCGCGGTTACATCCCGGGTCACGTCGACGGCCCACCGCTCCCCCTGCACGAACGGACCCGCGATCGTCTTCGGACTCCCCCGCCACTTGTCGAGGAATTCCTTCGCGTTCTTCACCCAGACGGGAGGGCCCACGTGACGCGAGACGCGGGGCAGCGAATCCACGCCGAACTCGAAGAGGAAAATCGCTTCCTTGAGGGCGAGGTCGAAGCGAGAGTCGAACACTTGGAACTCGTGTCGATGGAAGAGGTCGAGGAAAGCCCGATGCGCTTTCCGAAGCTGTGGGTACAGCACGTCGTCCGTGACGGCGGGTGCGGGAATCGAGATGGCCAGGAGGCCACCGCCGCGCCGTTTCACCGCAGCGCGCAACCTTGACACGGACAGCGGTTTGAGCGGCCGGGGGAAGAAGAATCGTTCGCTCGGGCTCTGCAGATACTCGCGGGCCGCATGCACGAACGTTGCGAGCTGTTCGACGCTCACCGCGCTGGCGACGTTGCGATTCGGATCGACCGGGTCGACGACCGTGAGCGGCTCCGGGAACGTCCGCCCGGGCGCACGATCCAGCTCGAGGACGATCCCCGGCCGCCAGGAGAGACTCGCCTCGAGGACGCCGCGAAATGTCCCGTACTTCAGGACGAGCAGCTCGCACAGGTAGCCGCTGAACCCCAGGATCTTCGCCTCCGCGCCGTAGACGCCGATTCCCTCGGCCCACGCCTTCAGAAGTCGGATCTCGTCCGTCTGGCCCTCTTTCACACGTCCGAGGACGTAGTCCACGTGGAGCGGCGTGCGGTCGACGGCGCTCATCCGCTGGGTCGCGTCTGTGATCCGGTAACAGGGGACGATCTCGACCTCGAAGCCGCCGTACCAGCCGCGGGTGTACGGATGTTCGGCGTAGCGATGCGTGCCTTTCTCCAAGATCTTCCCGAGGGCCAGGCCGCGTTCCTCGAGGTCTGCGCGCGGGAGATCCGGCGGGAAGGCGACGAACACGTCGATCTCCGTGCCGGTGAGATGCGTGCCTTTCGCGACGGAGCCCGCGAGGAACGGTTTCGCCTCCCAGCCCTTCGACTTCAGCGTGGCCCGGAGACGTTCGAGGAGTTCCCGGACGACATTCTCAATCCGGCCCTCCTCTTCCGGGGACGGTCGGATCCGTGCGAGGACTTGCTCCTCCACCGTCATGCGGACCGCATGCTGGTCGCGCATAAAAGCACATGGGGGTTCTACGAGAGAAGGACTCCGTGGGTCCGCGCCACCTCGAGGATGCCGTCGATGACGAATTGCACCGCTATCGCGGCGATCAGGAGCCCCATTACGCGGCCGACTGCGCGTGTGCCCGCGCGCCCGATCCTTCGGAAAATCCGGTCGGCGTTGTGCAACAAGAGGTATGTGGCGAGGACCGACACGAGGATGCCGGCGAACACGAACAGCTTGTCCTCCGGCGCGGTGACGGGAGATGACATCAAGATCATGACGGTCGTGATTGCGCCAGGCCCTGCCAGGAGGGGGATGCCCAGAGGGACGACGGCCACCTCATCCCGCTCGAGCGTCTCCTCGCGTTCCTGCTGGGTGAGGCGCGTGCGGGATCGCTCGCCGCGCAACATCTCAAACGCGACGCCGAAGAGGACGATGCCGCCCGCGATACGGAACGCGGGGATCGTGAATCCGAATCCCGCGAAGATCCATTGGCCGAACACCGCGAACACGCCGAGGGTGATCGTCGCAGTCAGGCACGCCTTCGAAATGATGTTCTGTTTCTGCGCCGCGTCCATGTCCTCGGTGAGGACCGAGAAGAACGGGACGACCCCGAGGGGATCGACGATTGCGAAGATGGAGGCCATGGCGGTGGCGCCGAACGCCAAGTCCACCATGGTCGTCCCTGAAACGAACGGGGGCCTAGTGCCTTCGCATCAGTTTCATCCAGCCGCCGCTCTCGTATACGGCGAGATCGCGGCCGCCGGCGGTCCGTTCGAACTCATCCCAGGTGATGACCTGGAGTTTCTCGCTGCCGCCCTTCGTGAACCGCAGCGTGTTCGTGCCCCGAACCTTGCTCGGCTGGAGGCCCTTCACCGCGGCGATCTGCCGCGCGTACTCGAACGAGATCTGCTTGAGTGCAGGCATGTTCCATCCCTTCGTCGCGCCATCCACATGGAGGCGTGCTGACGGCTGTACGACAACAATGCTATAAGTGTCTTTCGTTTGTCTGACATTGTTGACAAAGGGATGGAGGGTCGCCGACGGGGTCGCTTCACGATTCGCGAGGCTGGCCTGGCGCGCACGGAATGTGCATGTTTCGCTTGAGCGTCTCGGTCGGCCAACTCGACCCGATTTCCCACTCCGATACGACTTTTGTTCTCATGGTTGATTCCCGCGGACGACGGCTTATATAGAGTCGGATGCACCAGTTCGTTTTGCCTGGAAACAGGCGGTGACCGAACATGGCCAGTGACAAGCCCTCCCCCGCCCTCCTCGACGCGGTGAAGGCTCAGGCCTCGAAACTGAGGGAAACGAAGAACGCTTTGGATGCCCGCGGGAAGGAGCTCGACACGCTCCGAGCGGAGCTCGACGCCCGAAACGCGGCGCTGGAGAGTCAGGCCGCCCGGCTGAAGGCGGAGCGGGACGATTTCGCCCAAGAGCGGGACCAGGTCATCGCGGCCCGATCATCGATGGACAAGGACATCGCCGGCATGCGGATGGAACGGGACAAATCTTCCGCCGAGGAGCGGCGCGTCCAAGACTGGGCCCGCACGCTGAACGACCGGGAGAAGTCGATCAAGGACCGCGAGGATCAGGTGAAGCGCCTCGAGCACGAGCTCACGGACCACCTGAAAGAGTCGGAGGGAAAGATCCAGGCGCTCGTCGAGCGCGAAGAGTTGTCCGCGCAGCGGGAGCGCGCGCTCGCGGAGACGATCGATCGGCTCTCCGTGATGGAGCGCGGTATGGCCGAGCGCGACCGGAAGCTGGCGAAGCGCGAAGAGGAACTCATCAAGCTCCAGAACGAGCGGCTTAACGCGCTCGAAGCTCGCGATCGGGAGATGCTGAAAATCAGCGAAGAGATGTACGCCCGCCAGAAGGAGTCCGCGGCGCAACACGACTCGTTCGTCGAATTGCAGACCACGCTCAAGGATGAACTGTACTACCTCGCCTCGGAACGCGAGAAGCTTGCGGTGAAGGAGAAGAGCCTTCTCGAGGCGGAGAAGTACATCACCGCGGCGCTCGAGGCGAGCGGGATCGAAATGCCCGACGAACCGGAGACGAAAAGCCCGCCTCCGCCCCCAACCGCCGAGATGAGGCCTCCGCGACCGCCTCAGGCCCAAGCCCCACCTCCGGCTCCGGCCCATCCAATGGAGCCGTTGCGAGACGAGATTTTCGAAGAGGAGCCGAGTGAGGCGAAGCCGCGAGTCTCTCGCGCCGATGCGCTGGAGCACATGACGAAGGCCTTGGAGACCGCGAAGCGGGCCCGCGACGTCGGGCGGAACGTGAGCGAGATCCGGAAGGTGCTGAAGCAAGCCCGGGCCGCCTTCGAAGGCGGCGACTACGAGACGGCGACGCGCCTCGCC
>DATMDM010000005.1:0-13537 GCA_035557795.1 Thermoplasmata archaeon
ACACGGCGATCACGGGTCCGAACGGCTCCGGCAAGAGCAACATCGCGGACGCGATCCTGTTCGTCCTCGGGCCGAAAAGCTCGAAGGCGATCCGCGCCGGGAAGCTGACCGACCTCATCTGGAACGGCGGGAAGGACAAGAGAGGCGCCGACTCCTGTCAGGTCAGCCTGCTCTTCGACAACTCGGACCGCCAGATCCCGGTCGAGGCGGACGAGGTCAAGCTCACCCGGTACGTCGGCCTCAGCCCATCCGTGGAGGGCGGCTACAACTCGTACTTCTACATCAATGACCGAAAGTCCTCGCTATCAGAGTTCGACTCCCTCCTCGCCCACGCGCGGATCTCCGCGGAAGGATACAACCTCGTCCAGCAGGGGGACGTCCAGAAGATCGTCTCGATGTCCTCCATCGAACGCCGGCGGATCCTGGACAACATCGCGGGGATCACCAAATTCGACGACGACATCACCCAGGCGGAAGGGAAGCGCCGAGAGACGGAGGAGAATCTCGAGCGGATCCGAATCATCCTGGATGAGATCGACAAGCAGATCAAGCAGCTCGAGGCGGACCGCGACGGCGCCCTGAAGTACAAGGAATTGAACGGGCGGATGTCGACCGCGAAAGCCCAACTCGCGTATAAGAACCGCGAACTGATCGAACGGCAGATCGTCGGCACGAAGGAACAGATCGGGAAACACGAGGCCGACAAGGCGAAGCTGGAGTCCCAGAAGGCCGAACTCCGGACGCTCTTCGACGCGGCCGTCGCGCGCCTGAACGAGCTCGAACAGGAGATGGCGGAGCGAGGCGGGGAAGAGGCGAAACAGCTCAAGGAGAAGTTGGACGGCCTCCGGATCGAACGCGCGCGGGCGACGGACGGAACCGAGACCTCGAAGGAGGTCCTGAAGCAACTCCGTGTCGAGGCCGGAGAGGCGAGCCGGGAACAAACGAAGATCGAGAAGGAAACGGACGCACTCGCCCGAGAGCGCGAAAAGGTCGACGCCCGCGTGGGCGAACTCGACGAACAGATCAAGTCGGCCGACAAAGACCTTCACGAAGTCGATGAGCTGGCTTCGAAGAGCGACGCGAAGGTCCTCGGCATCCAGAAGCAGATCATCGCCCTCAACAACGAGATCGACCAGGTGGAGGAGCGGGTGAAGGGAATCGTGCTCGAGGGGGACCGCACGAAAGAGGCGATGTCCCGCCTGGAGTCCGAGATCACGCAGATCGAGGAGTCCCGGAAGGCGTATCAGGTCGAGCACGACGACGCGGACTGGCAGCTGAAGGAGCTGCGGACCTCCACGAAGGAATCGGGCAAGAGCCTCCAGAAGCTCCAACAGGAATTTCACGAGAAGCGGGCCGAAGAAGCGAAGCTTGCGAAGGAGCAGGCCGAGCTTCAGACGGCGATCCTGAGCCTCACCCGACAATACGCCCAACTGAAGGCCGAGGCGGACGTCGCGGAGAACATGAAGCGAGGCTACACGTCTGCGGTCTCCGCGATCCTCGAGTGCCGCGAAACAGGCTCCATCAAGGGCATCCACGGCACGGTGGCGCAGCTCGCCCATGTCGAGACCCAGTACGAGACGGCAATCATCACCGCCGCCGGTGCGCGGATGCAGGCCATCATCGTCGACGACGACTCGGTCGCCGCGCAGTGCATCGACTACCTGAAGAAGCGGAAGATCGGCCGCGCGACCTTCCTGCCGCTCACGAAGATGCTCGTCGGCAAGCCGCGGGGCAAGGCGATCCTCGTCGCAAAGGAGTGCCTCGGCTTCGCGATCGACCTTTGCCATTTCGACGAAAAGTACCGCGACGCGTTCTTCTACGTGTTCGGCGACACGCTGGTCGTCCGGACGCTCGACGAGGCCCGCAAATGGATGGGCGGCGTGCGGCTCGTGACGATCGAAGGAGAGCTCATCGAGGCCTCCGGTGCGATGATCGGCGGCGACATGGAGCGGTCGACGGTCAAGTTCGGCCCGAGCGTCGCAAGCGAGATGGAGAAGATTGCGGAAAAGTTGCGCGAGGCGCAAGCCCACGGCGAGACGGTCGCGAACCGGCTCGACGAGCTGCGGAAGACCCTCCTCGACCTCGAAGGAGAGATCAAGGACTCCGGAGGCCGGAGCGGGGCCGTCGAGGTGAAGACGAGCACCCTGGAGGCGAAACGAAAGGAGTTCGCCGCGAAGCTCGCGACCGCGGACAAGGACCTCCGGGACCGGAAGGACCGGTTCGGGGAAGCGCAGACGACGGCGGTTCGGATCGAAGAGGACCTCACGAAGTTCACGAAGGCGCTCGAAGCCCTGAAAGGGAAGCGGGACGAGCGGAAGAAAGCCGTGATCGCCGCGACGCCGCAGCAGATTTCCTCGCGGATGAAGGAGCTGATGAACCGGCGGGCGACGCTCGCCGAGGAGTTGAGCGGCCTGCGGTCCAAGCTGGAGGCGATGGCGACCCAGACGACATTCCTCGAGGAGCGTCGAACGGAGGTCGGGTCGCGCCTCACCGCGCTGGACGGTCAGAGGAAGGATCACGAGAAGCGCATCGATTCATTCCAGGAGTCTCTGGGCCGGCTCGAGACGGAGATCCGGGGCCTCGAGAAGACGGAGGCCCAGATGGGCAAGAAGGTGAAGGACCTCCAGGACGCCCGGGACGCCGCGTACAAGGAGAAGACGGACCGCGAGGCGGACCTCGACAAGGTGACGCACAAGATCGACACGAAAGAGGACTTCCTGCTGAAGATGCAGACGGAGCTCAAAGTCCAGGAGGAGCAACTCGCCGAGGCCGAACGCGTGATGAAGGAGATGGCGATCGAGCTGCAGGAGGGACGCCTCCCGAGCCTCGAGGAACTGAAGACGACGATCTCGGACTGCGAGGCAGCGATCAATGCCCTCGGCCCAATCAACCTGCGGGCCCTCGAGGACTATGATGCGCAGCAGACGCGGGCGGTCGAGTTGAATGACGAATTCAAGCGGCTCGAGGGACAGCGCGAGGAACTCATCCATCTCGTCGACCAGCTCACGGACAAGAAGAAAGAAGGCCTCGCCAAGATCTTCACCTCGATCAACGAGAACTTCGGTCGCGTCTATGCGGAGCTGACCGAGGGCGGCGAGGCGGAACTCGCGCTCGAGAATCCGGAGAAGCCGTTCGAAGCCGGACTCCTCTTGAAGGTCAAACCGGCGCACAAGAAGGCGCTCCGGCTCGAGGCGCTGTCCGGCGGCGAGCGATCCCTCGCCTCGATGGCCCTGATCTTCGCGATCCAGGAGTACGACCCGTCGCCGTTCTACCTGCTCGATGAGATCGACCAGAACCTCGACGCGGTCAACGCGGAGAAGGTCGCCCGGATGATCCGTCGGAACAGCGCGACGGCGCAGTTCGTCCAGATCTCCCTCCGCAAGGTGAGCCTGAAAGAGGCCGATCACCTGGTCGGCGTGACGATGACGCCCGAATCGTTGTCGGAAGTCATCATGCGCGTGAACCTGGCCGACGTCGAGGACGAGAAGCCCGCGGAGGTGATCCCGGCATGAGCGAGAACTACCAGGCGATCCTCAACCACCTGCTCTTCCACAAGGCGCTGATCAGCGAGACGGAGGGCGGCCAGCGGATCAATCGCTACCTCGCGATGCTGAACGAGATCGATCAGGGGATGCACGTCGCCGTCCGAGACCCGTTCGAGAAGTCCGTCGTCGCGGCGTTCGAACTCGCGCTCGAGCGGCGCCTCGACCCGTGGGAGATCAACCTCGTGCCGTTCACGAAGCTCTTCCTGGACAAGGTGAAGAAAGACGGCGCCGTGAACTTCGTGACGGCCGGCAAGCTGGTCTTCCTGGCGTGGTCCATCCTGAAGATGCAGAGCGACAAGGTCCTGCTCGACGCGATGCCCTCGGAGCCCGAGACCGACGTGGGCGGCTGGGATCTCGACATGTTCCGGGATCCCGCGGACCTCGACTACAACCAGGTCGTCCTGGCGGGCACGGCGACCCCGCTCACGGAAGCGATCCGTCGGGAAGGACGTCGGGCCGTCACGCTGATGGAGCTGATGGACGCCTTTGATGAGGCCCGCCGCGAATCGGAGATCCAGCTCCAGCTGAATGCGTTGCGCGAACAGGCCATCCGAAAGTTCGCCCCGAACTTCCATCGGAAGGTGCACGGGGAAGACCTGACGGAGGACATCGCCCTGACGTGGCACCGGCTCACGCAATTCAACGGAGAGCCGATTCCGTTGCGCCAGCTGACGGCGGGCGGCGTCTGGGACGAGGTGACCGTGTTCATGTCCCTCCTCTTCCTGGCCCATCTGGAGAAGGTGAAGCTGTGGCAGAAAGACTTCCCCTACGGCGAGATCTACGTGAAGCGACTCGCGATGACCGCGGAACTGCCGATGGAGGAGCTCCTCGCAATCCCCGCTCTCGGTCCGAAACCCGAAGTCCCCCAGGAGGCGGTCCATTGAAGGAGCGAGCCCTCGTCGAAGCCGCGTTGTACAGTGCGGGCCGCGCCCTGACGATCGACGAGCTGGCCCGGACCACGCGCGTCGACCCCGAGGCGATCAAGACTCACCTGCGTGCCCTCGCCGGCGAGTACACGAAACGGGAGAGCGCGCTCGAGGTCGCGCAGATCGGCACGAAGTGGACCATGCAGATTCGAGAGGCGTACTCGGAGAGGGCTCGGGCGTTCGCGCCCCCGGAGATCGATCGCGACATCCTGAAGACGGTCGCCCTGATCGCGTACCACCAGCCGATCCTCCAGAGCGATCTGTTCGACATGATCGGGTCGAAGGTGTACGAGCACACGAAGGGCCTGGAGGAACTCGGGCTGATCTCCCGCAAACCCTCCGGACGTTCGTTCGCCCTCGCGACCACGCGGTACTTTGCCGAGTTCTTCGGACTCAAGTCGACGGACCGCGAAGGGATTCGAAGGCTCATGGCCCAGAAGGCCGGCGTGCCCTTCACCGAACGGAGCGAGGCGACACCGGCCGACGATCCCGGCCCCGAGGCATCGCTCCCGGCCCCGCCCCCAGGGGATGCCATCTCCCATCCGGCGGTGTCCTCCGCGGCCGCGGCGAACGAGTGACGCCGACAGGGCAGGGCGCGGTGCTCCCGTGGCCTGTCACCCAACTCCGTCCGCTGGGCAAATCACTCGTGATAATCACGGGCTAAGCCGTTTATAAGCTCGACTTCGTCGTAATTTCGCGATTCCTCGGGGAGGGCCGATGCCGTTCCCCCGAGGCAGCGGAGCCGACGAACCGTGAGCGGGTACCTGCGGGACAGCCAGCTGCGCAAGCAGCTCGAGGAGAAGGTCAAAGAGGCCACGCGGACGCGCCAGGCCGCGGAAGAAGGCCTGAAGGCGGCGCAGGACCTCATCGATCAAGCCCGCCGAACGGATGCGAACGTCGTCGAAGCGGAGAAGGCCCTCGCCGAAGCGAACGCGGCGATGGCGTCAAAGGATTACAAGGTCGCGGCCGACAAGGCGGGCGAGGCGCTCGAACGAGGGAAGCGCATCTACCGAGAACGGGCGCGCGGAATCGTCGATTCGAGCGCGGCCCTGGGCCGGCTCGCCAAAGGCGTCGGCGGAGATCTGGCGGAGACCGAGGCGGCCCTCGCGAAAGCGGAAGGCTCCCTTGCGTCCGAGGATCTCGGCACCGCGATCGACCTCGCGAAGAAAGCGTGGAAGCGAAGCGAGAAGATCCTCCAGGAGCACTTGTCTTCCTCGTTCTCGAAGGCGCAGTCGCTGATCCTCGCGGCCAAGAACCTGAGCCGAGACGTCGCCCCGGTCGAGGACCTCCTCTCTCGGGCTCGGACGGCGATGGAGAACAACGACTTCCAGAGCGCGCTCGATTTCACGAACGAAGCGCTCGAGACGATCACGGACGACATGACGTCCGCGGTGGACAAAGAGGTCCGCGACGTCGAAGATCTCGTCCGGACCGCCGCGGAGCTCGGCGCGGACACGACGAAGGCCACGACCCTGATCGAGCGCGCGCGGGGCGACATCGGGAACCTCGATTTCGAGAAGGCGAAGAACGCAATCCGACAGAGCCGCGCGGAATCCGAGAAGGCCCTCCAGCGGTCGCTCGACGGGCGGGCCGGCGACTTCTCCAAGTTCGTGCAGGAAGCCCGGGCCCTCGGTGCGGACCCCGCGGCCGGGCAGGAGTGCTTCGACAAAGCCGAGGCCGCGATCAAGAAGGGCAACTACCGGGAGGGCGCACAACTCGCGAAGCAGGGGTTCCAGGCGCTCCAGCAGGCCCAGTTCCAGCGGGTCGTCGGCGTGATCGCCACATCCCGCGAGAAGTTCACCGCCGCGGCGAACATGGGGATCGACATCCAAGGCCCGATGGCCGATCTGACGAGTGCACGAGATTTGCTCAAACGCGGCGCGTTCCGTGACGCCCTGGATTCCGCGAAGCGCGCGGACGGGGCGGTCGACACGATCATCCAGGGATACCGCACCGTGGAAGGGCGGCTCAAGGAGATGCACCGGGCCTTCGCCGAAACGGAGGCGTTCGGGGTGCAGACGGTCCGCGCGCGGAAGCTCGCCGAGGTGGCCCGCCAGGCCTATCAAGAGCGCAATCTGGCCGACGTCGCGAAAGCGGTCGACGCCGCGGCCGAGGAACTGCGGAAGGCCGAACGCGAACGGGTCATGCAATCGATCGAACGCGCGGAGTTCGTCCTGACCCTCGGAGAGCAGGCCGGCGCAGACCTCGCGGACGCCTCGAAGCTCCTACACGAGGCCATCGTCGCGACGAAGGCGGACGAGCACCGGAAGGCGTTGCAGCTCGCGGGGGACGCGCAAGCGAAGGCGGAGCGGATCCTGTCGGACCGCGCCGGGGAGAAGATCGTCGCCTTGCGGGCAGCGCTGCCCCACCTCGGGGACGACGCGGGAAGCCTCAAGGCCATGCTGAACCGCGCGGACGCATCGATCGCCTCGCGGGATTTCGAGGACACCTTCCGAGCCCTTGCCGAAGGAGAGAAGTTCGTCGAGATTCAGATTCACGCGCACGCGGAGGAGATCGTCGGAGACCTCGCGCTCGCCGTGCGGATGGGCGTGGACGTCGGCGCCAATGTGGCTCCCCTCGAGGCGATCCACCGGAATCTGAACGGGTTCCTCGCCCGGGGCCAGGCCGGAGACATCGTCGCCGCCCGGGAGAAAGCGAGGGCCATCCTCGCCAACGCCTCCGAGGAGCTGGCCGCGTTCGTCCGAGCGCGCATCACGACCGCGGAGGGTCTCAAGATCGACGTCGACGAGATGTCCGATCTCGTCCGCCGCTCGCGCCTCGCCTTCGGGGTCCAGAACTACCACGAGGGACTGCGCTTGCTGAACGAAGCCAACGAGCGGGCCAGCAAGGTGACCGCGCTCCATCGCCAAGCGTACAACGCGATCGCGAGCGGGGCCGCGTTCGTCGCCGAGGCGAAGAAACGCAACGTCGACGTGTCGAAGGTCGTCGAGATGCTCGTCGACGCGAAGAAGGCCTTCGAGCGGCTCGAGTACGAGCAGGCGCTCCAGATGGCGTCGTCGGCGCGCGCGGAGACGGACAAGCTCACGGTCCTCTATTCATCGGCCCAACGGATCCTCTCGTCGCGGGGCCGCCTCGAGCTCGCGGGCAAGATGGGAATCGACGCACCCCACCTGCGGGACGTGTTCGGAGCCGCCAAGGAGGCGATGAAGGCGAAAGAGTACGAGAGGGCGCTGGCGCTGGCGCAGCGCGCGGAGGAAGAGTTCACCTCGCTCATCAAAGAGAAGCTCACCTCCTCCCTGACGGCCGCGGAATCCGTCCTCGGCTCGGTCGAGGGCGTGAACCTGGCGCAGTCCAGCGACGCGATCGTGCGAGCCCGCCAGCACCTCGACGCCGGGGAGCTGGAGCAGGCCGCGGACCTCACGCTGCGGCTGCGGGAGCAACTCGACGTCCTAAAGCGGCAAGGAGACGAAGCCGCGACGGCCCTCCGGCGGCTCCGCGAAATCGTGACGGACGCCGAGGCGATGAGCTTGCCCTTGGCCACGACGACCGGCTTGCTCGAGCGGGCCGACCGGGCGTACAGGATGGGCCAGTTCGAGGAAGCCCTCGACCATGTCGCGCAAGCCGAGGCGGAAGCATCGAAGGAACGGGACCGTGGGATCGCCTCGAGGATGAAAGGGTTCGAAGAGAGCCTCCTCCGGGCCCGCATGGACGGAACGGACACCCGATCCGCCGAGCGACTGTTCGAACGGGCGCGCGAGTTCTTCCGGGCGAAGAAGTACCGCCAGGCGATCGCGGCCGCCGAGCAGAGCGAAGAGGAGGCCGAACGCGTCGGCCTTCAGCAGGGGATGTCGAAGCAAGCGGTCGAGTCCGTCGAGCGGAAGCTCCGGGCGATCGGCAAAGGGCCCCTCGCCGTCACCTCGCTCGTCTCCGATTCCCGGAGGATGTACAACGACGGGGACTACGTGAAGGCGCTCGACACCGCGATCCGCGCGTCGGATGCCATCGCCGATCTCCGGATCCTGCTCGAAGAGGTCCAAGACGTTCGGAACCAGGCCCAGGGGCTCCTGCAGACCGCGTACGAGGTCGGCGCCGATTCGACGAAGTTCGAGAAGTTCTTCCAGGAAGGCGAGGTCGCCTTCGAGGCCGGCGAAGTCGAACGTTCGCGCTCTGCATTCGCGGGCAGCATCGATTGGGGCCTCGGCCTGTTGAAGTCACACGTCCGCGAGGAGCTGGCGAAAGGCGAGTCCCTCGTCGACACCTGCCGGAAGATGGAGATCGATCCGACCCCGGTCCAGAACAAGTTCTCGGAGGCGAGGACCCTGGCCGACGCGGAGAACTTCCGCGAAGCCTTGGCGCTCATCCAGTCCGGGCGGGACGCGGCCCAGTCGGCCCTCGCCGGAAAACTGAACCGCGCCCTCCAGGAGGCGGCGGACAACGTCGCCCACGCGAAGAAATTCGGATCCGATTCCCGGGACGCCGAGGCGCTCTTGCGGCAAGCGAACGAGCAGATCCTCCAGGGCGAATTCACCCAGGCGATGGACGTGGTCAACAACGCCTTGGAACGGATCGAATCCGCGAAGGTGATCGAGAAACGCTTCATCGACCTGACGTTCAAGGCAGAGACGACGATCCGCAACGGCCGGAAGTTCGGCATCGACATGAAGGTCGCGGAAGGGAAGCTCGCCCAGGCGATGCAACTGCGCAGGGCCGATCTCCCCGAGGCGATCCGGGCGGCGGAGGAAGCCTACCGCGTCGCCTGGGAGGCCACGGAGGAGTTCGCGCCGAGCATGAAAGCCTACGTCGACGTCGGCCCGGTCCGATTGAACGAATGGGCGGACGCGACAGTCACCGTCGAGAACGTCGGCAAGGGGCTCGCGAAAGACGTCCGCGTGCGCATCCTCGGGGACGCAGAGACGGACGGCTTGAGCGAAATCCCCGCGGTCGGGGCCCACCGTTCGGAGGCACTGAGGCTCCGACTCAAGATGACCGCCTCCGGCTCCGTGCCGCTAGCGATCCAGATCGTCTCCCACCGGGTGTTCGACAACAAGGAATACACCCAGGAGATGATCGCGCAGATCGACGTCTCCGAGCGCGTCCAGGAGAAGGCGAAACGCCTCACCGCGGACCTGGAGAGCCGGTGCCCAATCTGCAAGGGACTCATCAAGGCGGGCTTCAAGGTCACCCGGTGCGGCTGCGGCCGAGACTTCCACGAGCTGTGCGCGAGCCGCGTGGGTCGCTGCCCCGTCTGCTTCCGCTCCCTGCAGAACGCCGTCGAATGATCAGGCAAGCCGACCCGCGGCCCCTTCCACGGCCTTCAGGAGCTCGCCGGTCGCCATCCACTCCAGGATCCGATTGGCATCCGGCGCGAGGGAGCGGTCGTCGACCAGCGGCTCCACTCCGGACCGCACGAATGCGTGCGCGGCGCGGGGCCCGAAGCCAGGACGCAAGGGCTTGAGGAACTCGAGGCCTTGGGCCGCCGCGAGGACCTCCAACGCGACGACCCGCGCCGCGTTCTCGAGGGCCTGCCGCGCCTTCAGGGCGGCGGCCATGCCCATCGGCACGAAGTCCTCCTGGTTCGCCGAGGTCGGGATCGAGTCGGCCGACGCGGGATGGGCAAGGACCTTGTTGTCGCTCGCGTAGCCCGCGGCGACGTACTGCACGATCATCATGCCGGAATTCAAGCCGCTCTTCTCGGTCAGGAAGGGCGGCAGCTCGCTGAGTCGCGTATCGACGAGACGGGCGATCCGACGCTCCGAGAAGCCCGCAAGGACCGCCATGCCGAGAGCGACGTGATCGAGGGCCATCGCGAGCGCCTGCGCGTGGAAGTTCCCTCCGCTGACGCTCGTCCCCTCCGGGAAGATGAGCGGGTTGTCCGTCGCAGCGTTCATCTCGATCCGCAGGGACGCGGCCGCGTCCTCGAGCGTCGCGCGGACGGCCCCCAGGACCTGCGGGATGCACCGCAGCGTGTACGGGTCCTGCACCTTGTGCGGACCTTTGTGGGACGGGATGATCTCGCTTCCCCGGAGGAGACGTCGCAGGTTGGCCGCAACCTCCCTCGTACCCGGTTGTGGCTTCAGCCCGACGAGGCGATCGTCGAACGGCTTCGGCGAACCTCGGAGGGCCTCGAAGGACATCGAGGCGGCCACCTGGGCATCCTTCAACAACCGCAAGCCATCGTTCACGACGATGGCACCGACCGCCGCCATCACGGACGTGCCGTTGATGATCGCGAGGCCTTCCTTAGACTCGAGGACGAGGGGAGCGAGTTTCGCCTTCGCGAGGGCTTTCTCCCCGGGAAGAATCTGTCCGCCGACCTCCGCCTCGCCCTCGCCGACGAGCACGAGGCCCAGGTGCGCGAGGGGGGCCAGGTCGCCGCTCGCGCCGAGCGACCCTCGGGACGGGATCACCGGATGGACGCCGCGGTTCAGGAAATACAAGAGGCGCGTCACGAGGATCCGACGGACGCCGGAGTAGCCCATCGCGAGGGTGTTCGCCCGGAGCAAGAGGGCGGCCCGCACCTCATCCCGTCGGAGCGGAGGGCCCAGGCCGATCGCGTGACTCCGTAGGAGGTTGAGCTGCAGCGCCCGGACGTCCGCGTCGGAGATGGCGACGTTCGCGAGTTCGCCGAAGCCCGTCTTGATCCCATAGGCGAGGGAGCCCTTCGCGACGACTTTCTCGAGGGCTCGGCGGCTCGCATCCACGCGCTTCGCCGCGGCCGGGGCGAGTCGCACCGGTTCGCTTTGGCGTGCCACCGCGATCACGTCATCGAGGTCGAGCGACCGGCCGTCGATCGAACGCATGGAGGACCGCCGCGGCATCCCGGTTCCGCGATATAGCTTTCGCGCGAAGTCCAAAGGCGTTAAGCCCCTGCGGGCGTTCGGGAGCGGTCCATGCAAGTCGTGTTCCTCGGCACCTCCGGATCGTGGCCGACGCCGAAGCGGAACGTGAGCGCGGTCGCGATCAAGCGCGGTCCCGAGGTCATCCTGTTCGACTGCGGCGAGGGCACCCAGCGGCAGTTCATGCTGAGCAAGCTGAGCTTCATGCAAGTCTCTCGCGTCTTCGTGTCCCACTTCCACGGGGACCATTTCCTCGGCCTGCCGGGGATGGTGCAGAGCATGTCGATGAACGGACGCGAGGCGCCCCTCGAGGTCTACGGTCCGCGGGGCATCGAGCGGCTCGTCGGCGAGCTGTTGTCCCTCGGCTACTTCACGCCCGGATTCGCGGTCCATGCGAAGGAGCTGCCGCCGGGCGGAGAGATCGACTGCGGGGAATATGTCGTCCGCGCGTTCGAGGCGGTCCACACCGTTCCCTGCGTGAGCTTCGTCTTGGAGGAAAAGATGCGGCCGGGTCGGTTCAGCGTGGAGCGGGCGGAAGCCCTCGGGATTCCGAGCGGTCCGCTGTACCGTCAGCTCCAGGCGGGCGAACCGGTGACGATCGGTGGTCGGACGATCCACCCCGAGGACGTGCTGGGTCCTTCGCGACGCGGACGCAAGATCGTGTACACCGGCGACACGATGCCGCACGAGGCGCTCGTCGAGATGGCGCGCCACGCGGACCTCCTCATCCATGACGCGACCTCGGATGCGGCGCTCGAGGAGAAAGCGAACCGCTACGGACATTCGTCCTCGCGCCAGGCCGCGGAGACCGCGAAGGAGGCCCGGGTCGAGCTGCTCGTGCTGACCCACCTGAGCCCGCGGTACGAGGACCCGACGTCGATCCTGGAGGATGCGAAGACGGTCTTCGCGAACGTCCGGGTGGCCGAGGACTTCCTCGAAGTGGACGTCCCATACCCGGAGTGAGGCCGAGGGCGGAGCTCCCGTCTCCGCGGCAATGTTATCGTCGGATAACGATAACGCCGAGGCGCCGCCGATCAGCTTCGCGTGACCATTTCCGATCGGGTGAGCGCGACGAACCGTCCCATCTCCACCCTCGCTCGCTCCGCATAGGCCGCGACCTTGCGAGCGACCGCCTCACGGGTCTCCGAGTCGTTTGCCGGGCCGACGTATTCCTCGACCTGTTCGCGCCGCCCGCCGCGGTTTTCGTAGTGCCAGAAATACAGATACCGCCGACGACGCACCGTCTTGATGCAATACCCGCAACCGATCATCACAGGCCTCACCGCTCGAAGTTGTATCGATGAAAGTGTTATCGTTATTTAACGATAACGGGGAGGTGAGCGAACCCGTTCTTGGGCCGATTCATCTCCTATCACAGGAGCTTCATGAGGTCCGACTTCGTGACGATCCCTGTAACCTCGCCTTTCGCGGTCACGAGGACTGCGTTGTAGTGTCGCAGGAGGCTCGCCGCGAGCTCGACCGGCGCTTTTGTGTCGACTTGAGGGAACGCGGGCTCCATGACCTCGTCCACGCGAATCCGCGCGAGGTCTTTCGGGTCCTTGCCGGACAGGATCAGGTTGTTGATCACCTTGTCCGAGATCGAGCCGACCGGGTGGCCGTTGTGCATGACGGGCATCTGGGAGAACTTCCAGTGGCGCATCTCGTCGACCGCGGTCGCGAGGGGGATCTTCGCTTCGACGTACTGCACCTTCCTCGTCTGAATCTGCTCGACGAGCGCCTTCTTCTCTTGCCGCCTCAGCTCGGCTTGGAGCGACGTCATGACCCGCCGGACGACGTCGTAGGACGGGTTCATCTGCTTCTTCTCGATCTTCACGATCGTCGACTGGCTGACGTTCGCGAGCCGCGCGAGCGCGGTCTGCGTGAGCCCGAGGGCCTTCCGCAGGCGGGGGACCTCCTCCAAGTCTGGCATCATTCGGACGGGGAATGGGCATGCGGTACATATTCCTGCCGGAATTTTCAGAACCATTGCATATGATTGGCCGATGGGCCGCGGCCAGGAGGGCACCATGTTCCTAGAGGTGCCGTCGACGTCATGCAGCCCGGCGACAAAAGCCATATATGCACCTCCGCATCCACGCCGTACAGCCGTCGGAGGCTTTCCGTGGCGCGAAATATCTACGTCGAGGAACTCATCCACACGCCGATCGAGCAGCAGAGCTCGGAAATCGTCGAGCGCAAGGGGATCGGCCACCCGGACAGCATCGCGGACGGCCTCGCGGAAATCGTCTCGCGGGCGCTCTCGAAGATG
>DATMDM010000006.1:0-4158 GCA_035557795.1 Thermoplasmata archaeon
GGAGATCTTCGGCACGGTCCTCCGCGCCCGAACGGTCCTTCAGGACGTCTCGGGCATTCACGGGCCTCTCCGGATCCCCGACGTTCGCGTCTTGTGGGGAAACGGTACCGAAACGATCCATCTCGAAGGAGGCGTCCGATATTCGCTCGACGTCGGGCGCGTGATGTTCTCGTCCGGGAACCTCGCGGAACGAATCGGCATCGCGGACCGCGTGCGTCCGGGCGCGGTCGTCGTGGACCTGTTCGCGGGGATCGGCTACTTCTCGCTCCCGATTGCGGTTCGAAGCCGTGCGAAAACGGTGTACGCATGCGAGCTGAATCCGGTGAGCTTCTCATACCTGGTCGAAAACACCCGCCTCAACCGCACGACCAATCTCGTGCCTCTCCAGGGTGACTGCCGGGACGTGGCGCCGCCTCGGGTCGCGGACTGGGTCATCATGGGCCACTTCGACGCCCGGGAATACCTCGATGTGGCCTTCCGGACGCTCCGAGGGAGCGGGACGATCGTCTACCACGAGCTGTGCCCGAAGGAGCAGTATCCGGACGCCTTGGCTCGCAGGCTCGCCGCGGCCGCACGGGCTCACTGGATGAATGTCCGCGCGATTCGCACCCGGATCGTGAAGTCGTACGCCCCGGGAATCGTCCACTCCCGAGCAGAAGTGGAGGTTACACGCCAGAGTCGACCCTGAGCGACCGAAACACTGATAGGGGATGAGTTTCCTCGGGACGTCGGTGATGGGAATGAATTGCCACAAATGTGGAACGCTGCTGCCCGCGGAAGCGGCCTACTGTCCGTCGTGCGGCGCGCCCCGCAGCGAGATCGACCACTTCGTGCGCGAGACGGAACGGGCCGTGATCCTGGCCCTGACGACCGGCACCGAGGCATTGGACCGTGCGGCCAAGGACCTCCAGCCTGCGTTCGACAAGGCGGTCCAGACCTTGCGGCCCGCGGTCGAGGCCGTCGGCAAAGCGACGAACGACGTGGTCGTCGCCATGACGCCCGCGGCGGAGGCCACGGTACGGGTCGCCAGGGAGGTCGCGGACAAGACGATCGCGGCGGTGAAACCGGCGGTCACGAAGGCCACCGAACGGACGGGACAGGCCGTCCACAAGATCCGAGAGAAGGTCCGACCCGGCAGGGAACCCTGACGATCCCGGGAGTCCCATCCAAACCGTTTTCTACGCATCCGGGCCTAGTGGATGCGTGGGTCGGACCGCTGCGATTGGACTCTGTGGAGTCCTCACGCTCTTGCTGATGGCGTTGACCGTTTCCGCCGGAACGGCCACGGCGGTCGCACCGCGGCCCTTCGCGAGTCCGGCGGGGGCGCTTCTGGTGACGTTCGACATACAAGTCGACGCCGGTGCGGCCGACTACGTGCACCGCGCCGCACAAGCCGCGATCGCATCGAAACAGGATCTCGTCATCGTAATGAACACGCCCGGTGGCCTGCTCTCGAACATGGTCCAGATCATCAATTCGACACAGGAGGTCCAGAATTACGGGTTCGCTGTCTATACGTTCGTGCCGCCTGCGGCGTTCGCGGCGTCGGCCGGGAGTTACATCGCCCTGGCGTCGAACGCGATCTACATGGGGAATGCGTCGGTCATCGGGCCGTCGACCCCGTACATCATCGGCGGTGACCCGAGTCAGGTGCAGCACGTGCAGAACTTCGCGAAGGCCCTCATCACATCCCTCGCCCAGGCGCACGGGTACAACGTGACCGCCGCGATCGACATGGCGCAGAACAACACGGCTTTCTCCGGCTCCGAAGCCGCCGCGATCGGCCTCGTGACCGGGATGGCCCAGAGCCTGAATGACTTCCTGATGAAGGTCGGCTTGAACGGAGCACCGGTCACACCTTTCGAAGAACCGCTGTACGACCGGTTCCTCAGCTTCCTGAGCGATCCGACGGTCGACGGCCTCTTCATCCTCATCGGGATCATCGCGCTCGTCCTCGATCTCTTCCACCGGACGCTCTTCCTGAGTGTCGTCGCGGTCATCTTCATCGCGCTCGGGTTCCTCGGTGCGCAGGTGATCGGGGCGTCGGTCGTCGGAATCCTGATCCTGATCATCGCGGCGGCCCTCGTCATCTTAGAGGTGAAGGCGGGCCACGGACTTTTCGCGATCACGGGCATCGTCCTCGGCCTCGCGGGGACCTACCTCCTTGCGTACAATGTCGAGTACTCCCCCTCCCCATACGGGGTCACGCAGTACGTGATTCTGGGAGGCACGGGTGCCGCCCTTGTGGTCGCGTTCCTGTACCTCACTCGGATCCGAAAGGCACTCATGGCTCAACCGAAGCTCATCGATCCCACGCGGATCGTCAACATGACCGGGCGCGCCGCGACGGACCTGGTTCCGGGAAAGGATGGCGTCGCCAACGTCGGCGCTGAGGACTGGACCGCGCAATCGGATCGGTTCATCCCGAAAGGCACCTTGATCCGCGTCACCGGGTACGGAGACGGAAAAATCCAGGTCACGGTCGCCACGCCGGAAGGACCCGAACCTCCGAAGTCGAACGAGCCCTCCGCGGCGCCGCCCTCTTCGCCGTAGGTCACGCGTTCAAATCCGGTGCTTCCGAACTTTCAGGGTGACATTGTCCGGATCGACCGCGGTCACGATGACCGGCTCCCCGCGGGCGATGTCGTCCTCCGCGACTGCGCTCCACGATTCGTGCTCGACGTGCACGACCCCTTTGCCGGTGGATTTCATGGCCACCACGGCGCGCCCCGTCTTGCCGACCAGCGTGTCCCCGGAGAAATAGCGCTGGGTGATGACCTTCGTCGTCGTCTGCTGAAAGGCGAACGCCAGTCCGACCCCAATCATAACGATCAAGACGCCCGAGGCGAGGTAGTCGAACCGGCTCACGATCCATCCGTGGACGATCAGGAAGATTCCGAACGCGACGACCGCCAGCACCACGAGGACCGAGCGGATGCCGTACAGGAAGAGCCGATCGATCAGAGTCGATACGGGCACGTCCGGACTCTTACTTGTCATCCCCTCTCGCGGCTCCCTCCGCCGAGGACAGTATACCCCGGAACGGCCGGATGAGCTCGGTAAATTCGAGCGGGAGGATGAACTTCGTGGCCGGGCTGGCGCCGAGCGCTTTTAGAGCGTCGAGGTACTGGAGCATGAGGGTCTTCTCGTCGACCCCCTTCGCGGCTCCGAAGATCGTGGAGAGGGCTTGCGCGTAGCCTTCGGCGTTCAAGATCGCGGCTTGTCGCGCGCCTTCCGCCCGGAGGACCGCGGACTGCTTGTCCCCTTCCGCGATGGTGACCGTCGCGGTCTTCCGCCCGTCGGCTTCGATGACGACCGCACGCCGGCTCCGTTCGGCCGACATCTGGAGGATCATCGCGTCCGTGACGTTCTTCGGCGGGAGGATCTCCCGGATCTCGACATTCGTGACCTTGACGCCCCAGCGGGTCGTGACCTCGTCGAGCTTCGTCCGGAGGATTGCGTTGATCTCCTCGCGCTTCGACAGCACCTCATCGAGGATGATGTCGCCGATCACGGCGCGGAGCGTTGTCGTTGCGATCCCCATCGCGGCTCCCTCGAAGTTGTTCACCCGGATCACCGAGTCGGCAGCGCTCGCGACCTTGAAGTACACGAAGAAGTCGACGTCCACCGGGGCGTTGTCTTTCGTGATGCACGTCTGGTGCGGGATTTGCAGGTATCGTTCCCGCAGGTCCACGCGGACCGGCTTGTCGATGCCGGGGATGACGACGACGATCCCGGGGCCCTTTTCAGCTTGGGCCTTCCCAAGGCGGAAGTTCACGATTCGCTCGTACTCCTTGACGACCTTCAGGCTGGCGAACAGCAATATCAGGACAATGATCACGAAGACGAACGCGCCAACCGCCGCGCCAATGAGATCGGCGCCCTGGAGCGCGGTCACCGAACCGAGGTCGAGTAGCCCAAGAAGTCCCCACATACCACTTCCCCCGGGCAGGATGCCCGCTCCCCGACTTAAGGCCATGGTCGGATTGCCGCAACCCGGCGTGCGCGCGGATTGAAACCTTTATCCTGTTTCGCCCGGTTCGGTGGTGGATGTCCCCCGAGGAACGGCTCCAGACCGTCCTGCACGGCTCGGAGGAAGTCGTCACCCGCGACGAGCTGCGGACGCTCCTCGATCGAACCGACACGCCGCGCGCCTAC
>DATMDM010000007.1:0-1605 GCA_035557795.1 Thermoplasmata archaeon
GAGAGGGGAGATGGGAGAGGGACGTGACGGTGCAACGGAGAGCACCTCTCCCGTCTCCCCTCTCCCTTTGAGTCTCAGGCCCTCGAACACCTCACCGTAGAAGTTTTCCTCACCCTGAAGCAGGCCATCGAGCCGTCTCAGGAAGTTTCCCGACTCTGCCCCCTGGATGATCCGGTGATCGTAGGTCGAGGTGATGGTCATGACCTTCGCGCTACCGATCGTGCGGATCGCGCCGGTCGCGATGATCGAGCCCTGTCCCTTCATGAGGCGCGGCACCGAGGCGACCGTCCCGATGGTCCCCGGGTTCGTGAGCGTGATCGTGGCACCCGCGAAGTCGTCGGGGACGAGCTTGTTGGTGCGCGCCTTGTCGACCAGAGCCTCGTACGTCGTGTGGAAGGCGGCGAAGTCCATGCCCTCGGCGTGCTTGATGACGGGGACGACCAGGGCGTGGCTGCCGTCCTTCTTCTCCACGTCCACGGCCAGGCCGAGGTTCACGGCGTGCGGATCGAAGCGGTGTGGCTTCCCATCGACGTCCTGGAAGGCGTGCGTCATGACCGGGAGCTCACGCGCCGCACGGGCGATCGCGTATCCGATCAGGTGCGTGAAGGAGATCTTCTTGCCCGCTGCCGCGAGCTGGGCGATCAGCCCCCGGCGCCGCGCGTCCAGCACGTCGACGGTGATCTCGCGGAACGAGGTCGCCGTCGGGACGGAGAGGGAGTCCGTCATGTTCTGCGCGAGACGGGCCGCGGGGCCGGTGATCGGCGTAAGGCCGGGAGACGGGACACGGGAAACGGGAGACGTGGATGTCGGCGCGCCGATGGGCTCCGTTTCCCGCCTCCCGCTTCCCGTTTCCCGAAGCACGTCGGCGGAGCTCGTCGGGATTATCGGGAGCTCGGCAAGCTTCCCGTTGTCGAACAACTGCCGCCATTCCTCCCCGACCGAGGCGGGGTCGCGCAGGTATTGCTCGTACATGACCTGCACGAAGGCGGCGTTATGCGTGCCGAAGACGAACTCGCTCACGGCTGCAATTTAATCACCCTGCGGCCAGGGCGGCGAGTTTCCGGACCGTGTTCCAGTTGCGCCCCGTACCGCGAGTGCCAAGCTGCTTGTCGATGACGGCGTTGGTCAGGCGCGAGCGGCCGATACCGTCCGGGTAGACGATGTAGAGATGTTTGCTCCGAGCGGCGACCACTTCGCGACCCTTGATGGCCTGCTGCAGCGCCTCGACGCCCGTGGCGCTGGACGCATGCTTGAGAAACATCACGACCAGATGGCCCGGATCGCGCGCGGCTTCCTTGCGGAACGGATTGTGCGCGACGACGCCCTGCCATTCCTTCGCGGTGCGAACGAAGAAATCCGTCTTGAGCGCGAGACGCTTCTCGGCTTCCGTCTCCAGCAGGCGCTCCAGCTGGGCCGACGTTCGCCCGGTCGCGCCAAAGACGAGATTCCCGCTTTGGAGCACCGACCGGACGTCCGCGAGGCCCAGCTGCATGAGAAGATCGCGCAGATCGGCCATCGAGATCTGCTTGTGGCCGCCGACATTGATGCCCCTGAGGAGGGCGAGGTGGATGGTCACGCCTTACGCATCAACCTCAACTACTGGGC
>DATMDM010000008.1:0-32110 GCA_035557795.1 Thermoplasmata archaeon
CCGGATTCCATCGCGCGGAACCAGAAGATCGTCCCGAAGCACCCGCACACCGCGCTCGCGATCGCCAAGGCCATGCCGATCGGCGTCAGGCGGCCCCAGCCGGATCCGAGGAAGAACCACGCGGCGTAGATCGGCGCGCTACAGACCGCGTACAGGACGAGCATGCGAGCTGAACCGAGCCGGACTGTCGGCTCTTTGGACAGGCCCTCGCCCACGCCGTAGCAGACGACCGTGAGCAGGGCGCAGACGAGCCAGAGCTCCATCTCTCGCCTCGCTTCGTTGGTCTGGATCCGTTTCGTTCATGAACGCCCACTCCGCGCGTTGCCGCACGTACGAAGGGTTCGACAGAGCCGAAGTTCGAGGTTTTACAAAAGGGTTCCTGCAAGAAAATCGTCGAATCGGCGATACACTCGATGTCGAGAATTGATGAACTCTCCATAGGAAATCGCGCGAATTACCCGAATTGATCATGGATTTGCAGATATCTTCATATGGGAACCGTGCCATCCTTTCTCAAGCCGGGGACAAGGGGCCGAAGTCCACGGCCTCCGGGGAGGCTGTTCGTATTCGATCGATGCGCCTAGGCGTGATTAGTGGGCTCGTTGTTTTGGTCGTGCTCGGATCGACGGCTTTTTCGCTGCCCGTCACGACGAACGCCAAGGCCGCACAGGTCGATTTTCACATGGGCTTCTTAGAAGCCGTTGACTATCTCAATCCATTCCGCGGACTGAACGATCCCTCGTACGAACTCTATGGCTTCGTCTACGACTATCTATTTTCACTCGACCAAGACGGCAATCCAATTCCGAACATCGCCACCGCGGCGAGCTGTGACGCGACATGTCGCAATTGGACCTACACCATTCGGCAAGGCGTGAAGTGGTCCGACGGAACCGA
Organism: Thermoplasmata archaeon; assembly: GCA_035557795.1. Classification (GTDB taxonomy): domain Archaea; phylum Thermoplasmatota; class Thermoplasmata; order RBG-16-68-12; family RBG-16-68-12; genus RBG-16-68-12. The sequence goes on from DATMDM010000008.1 coordinate 898, forward strand.
CCTCACGGCAGACGACGTGGCCTTCTCCGTCAACTACAACATCCAGTCATTCACGCATCTCTGGGCGTTCGAGCCGTACGTGAACCGGATCGTGGGCTGCGCGGCTCACCAGACCACCGGATGCGGTGGGGTCATCACGGCTCCATGGCAGGTCACCGTGTACTTCGACCGGCCATTTGCCCCCGGGAAGATCATGTTCTTCCCGATCATCCAGAAGGCCCAGTGGCAGGGAGTCAGCGGGACCCAGGCTCAATGCTGCTTCCAGAATCTAAATCCAATCGGGACCGGCCCGTTCATCGCCGACGCGAACATTGGAACGCAATGGGCGAACTCGCGTCCTCTCCTGCTTCATAAGAACCCGAACTATCACCTCGGTGCTCCCAAGATCGACAACCTGTATCTGGAGCAGTTCTCGGACGAATCGACCCTCGTCGGTGCCTTGAGGGCGGGGGCGATCGACCTGGCCAAGCTCACGCCGAACGGCTACCGGGCCGTCGCGGGGACCCCGAACATCGAACGCCAGACCTCGCTGCTTAGCACCCAATATTGGAACGAAATCGGGTTCACCCAGCTCTCCAACAACAAGGTCAACGGCAAACTGAACCCGGCCCGCTGGGACGAGCACGTACGCCGCGCCCTGGCGATGGCGACGAACAAGGACTTCATCGTGTCGAACAAGTACCTCGGGTTCGGGACGCGCGGAGACACGTTGGTCTCGCCGATCACCCGAGACTGGTGGTACGATCCGACGTCGGAGCTCGGCGTCAACCTGACGTTCGACTTGGCAAAGGCCAACCAGCTGCTGGATTCCGCCGGTTATTCGGCGTGGAGTGGCGGAACCCCGGGGAGCGGCGTCCGGATGGCCGCCCAGGCCATCACGTTCACGAACACGAACGGACAGGTCGTCACGGTGCCCGCGGGCACGCAACTCGTATTTACGATGGCCGTCCGCCAAGAGTTCCAGCAGGAGCAAGACACCGCCGCGTACCTTCAGCAGGAGTGGGCCGGGGTTGGAGTGCAGCTGATCATCAAAGTGGAACTCGAATCCGCCCTCTCGAACGACGTCTACGGTGGGGCGGTCGAGACGTACATTTGGTACTGGTCCGCCGACCCGGATCCGAACTACATCCTATCAATCGAGTCCGGCTTCACGCTCGATGGCTGGAACGACAATTACTGGGACAACACGACGTACAACCAGCTCTACGTGAACCAGCTCGCGGCCACGACGGTCACCCAGCGCCAGCAGATCGTGCGGGACGCGGAGAAGTTGAACTACCAAAGCGCGGTCTACATCATCTACATCTATCAGAACGGGACGTGGGCGTACCGGACCGACCGGTTCACCGGCTGGGGCGACTGGAACGCGCACCCGTACCGGCAGATGGATGCGTTCTGGGGAGCGAACCCCCTGTTCCTTGAGCTCGCGCCGACCGGCGGTGCAACGAACACCTGCCCGACGATTCCCGTCATTCAGCCGGCCGGGCCCGTCTCGACCTTCACGAACACGACGCAGACCTTTACCGGAACGGCTTCGGATCCGGATGTCGGGCAAAACCTGACGTGGACCTGGAGCTGGGCGGACGCGCAGCAGACCGTCCACAGTTCCACGACCGCGGTCACGCAAGACACCGCGTCTCACAAGTGGACGTTGCCCGGCACGTACAACATCACCCTCGCCGTGTTCGATGGTCAATGCACGGAGACCTCCGCCGACGTCCGGGTCATCGCGAGCACGCCACCGCCCGGCGCGGGGTGGATCAACGGGACGGTGACGGACGCGGCGAGCGCGCAGCCAATCAGCGGCGCGACCGTCAGCGCGTCCCCGGGAGGCCACACCCAGGGGACGGACGCCGCGGGCAGGTATTCGATCTCGGTGGCCAACGCAACATACACCGTCACGGTCACGGCCGGACTCTACGTGACGAAATCGCAGTCGAACGTGGTCGTGACACCGGGCAACACGACCGTCGTCGACTTCGCCCTCACGCCGAATTTCGGTTGGCTTGGCGGCACCGTGACGAGCACCGCGGGCGGTCCGATTTCGGGCGCTGCGATCACGATCTACGGAAACGGACAGAAGTTCGCCCTGCCGACGAACGCGCAAGGCAAGTACAACAAGACCGTCGCACCCGGAACGTACTCGGTCCAGGCGAGCGCGAACGGCTACACCGCGGTGAATAAGACCGGCCAGACCGCCTCGGTGGGCACGACGACCGTGGTCGATTTCGCGCTGACCCCGATTCCCGCGGGTGGCACCGGAATCTCGGCGACGGTCTATGTCGGGATCGGACTGGCGGTCATCGTCGCGATCGCTGCGATTGCGATCTTCCTGCGGGCCCGGCGCCGAAGGGCGGACGAGCAATCGAAGATCGAGGTACCCCCGAGGCAATGACGGAGTCGCTCACACGATGCTGCGGCAGCGGGAGGCGAACCCCCAGGCATGAACCTCCGTAGGTTCCTCCTGAGAAAGGCCGCCTACGTGGTCCTGACCGTCTTCCTCATCGCGGCCCTGAACTTTTTCATTTTTCAAGTCTTGCCCGGCGATCCGACGCGCGTCCTGCTGCCGAGGGGCGGCAGTTCGCAAATAGGGAGCGAGACGTTGCGCCAGGAGCTCCTCCATCAATGGGGGCTCGACCAGCCGGTGACCACCCGGTTCGTCATCTATCTCGGAAATCTTCTCCAAGGAAACTTCGGTACTTCGATCACGTACCGGCCCGGCATCTCGGCGATGGACGTGATCGGGCCTCGGCTGACGACGACCCTCGTGCTGGTCGGACTCGCGACCGTCGTCACGATGTGGCTGGGCATCGTCCTCGGGCGCGTGTCCGGTTGGAGGCGGGGCCGCCGGACCGACGTCATCATCACGATGACCTCCCTCTTCGGGTATTCGATGCCCTCGTTCTGGGTCTCGCTCGTCCTGATCTTCTTCTTCGCGGTCGAACTGAACATCTTCCCGGTCCACGGAGAGTTCTCTCCGAACTACGACACGCTCGACCCGGCGTCGCAGCTCCTCGATCGGTTGTACCATCTCGCCCTCCCGGTGCTCACGTTCGCCATCACGAACGTCGCCTGGTTTTCGATGACGCTTCGCAACTCGCTGACCGACGTCCTCCCGGAGGACTACATGCTAACCGCGGCCGCCAAGGGTCTCACGCAGGACCAGCAGCTCCGATGGCACGCGTTGCCGAACGCCCGCCTCCCGGTGGTCACCGCCGCGGCGATCTATTTCGGGTGGATCGTGAGCGGCGCCATCGTCATCGAGGTCGTCTTTGATTTCCAGGGCTTGGGGAAGCTCACGTGGGATGCGACCCGCGCCCTCGACTACCCGTTGATGTCCGCGATCTTCTTCATCGCGACGCTCGGCGTCGTCGTGGCGAACGCGCTCTCGGACATCCTGTACATCTACCTGGATCCGCGCGTGCGGGAGGCGTGAGCACGGCAATCGGTTTGGGCCACCGAGGGGAGGCGTCGATCCTCAGGGAGAAGTTGCTGAACGATCTCAAGCGGCTGCAGAGCTTCCTCCGGATTCTGTTCAAGAATCGGCTGGCCCTCGCCGGCCTGGGGATCATCCTCGTCTTCTTTGCCCTCTCGGCGCTCGCGCCGGTCCTCGTCGGCGCGTATCCCACTCCCGTGCAAGGCTCCGCCACCCTGCAGCCGCCGTCGGATGCCCATCGTCTCGGGACCGACTACCAAGGGCGGGACATCTTGACGCTCCTCCTGTACGGAGGACGAATCTCGCTGCTGATCGGCTTCTCCGCCTCCGCGGTGGCGATGATCCTCGGCACACTGGTCGGTCTGGTCGGAGGATACTACGGCCGGATCACGGACCAAGTCCTCGCCCGGGCGACCGATTTCTTCCTCGTCATCCCGTGGCTCCCGTTCGCGATCGTCCTGAGCCTGGTGCTCGGGCCGAGTCTGCAGACCACGATCATCGCGATCGCCGTCGTGAGCTGGCCGACGACCGCCCGCGTGATCCGGAGCCAAGTCCTCACCGTGAAGGAGCGACTCTTCATCGAGCGCGCCCGTGCCGCGGGGGCGGGGACTCCCTACATCATCTGGAAACACGTCCTCCCGAACGTCATGCCTCTCGTGTGGGCGGAGGCCGTCCTGACGATCTCCAACGCCGTATTCACCGAGGCGTTCCTTTCCTTCTTCGGCCTTGGGCCGCCGCCCGGATCCGGGGCGACTGTGAGCTGGGGAACGATGGTCAACCAGGCATACACCTCGTTGGCGCTCATCTCGAACCCGCCGATGTGGTGGTACTTCTTGCCTCCCGGATTGGCGATCACATTGGTCGTCCTCGGGTTCGCGATGGTCGGTTTCGGGCTCGAAGACGTCGTGAACCCGAGGCTCCGGCGTCGATGAGCGAGCGACACGGAATCGGTTGAGGACTCCCTGCCGACGACGAAACGGAGATACGAGACCGAGCGTTCCTGCGGCGACGATGGTAGCGTCGGACGTCGTGATCGTCGGGGCGGGCCACAACGGCCTGGTCGCCGCGAATTATCTCGCGAAGGCGGGTCTTCGCGTCGTCGTCGTCGAGCGGTCGGATCGCATTGGCGGCGCGTGCGTCACCGACGAAATCGCGCCGGGATTCAAGGTCAGCGCCGCGGCGTACGTGTCGGGACTCTTCCGCCCGCAGATCATCGATGATCTCGAGCTCGCGAAGTTCGGGCTGCGGCAAGTGGCCTTCGACCCACAGGGCTTCTGCCCCTTTCCGGATGGACGATCTCTTCTCCTCTGGTCTGACGGCAAGAAGACCGCGAAGGAAATCGCGAAGTTCTCGAAGAAAGACGCGGCGGCGTATCCGAAGTACGAGGCGATGTGGGACGAGGTCTACGATCTCGTCGAGCCAATGCTCCTCGCCCCGCCGGTCCCGATCGCCGAACTCGTCTCGCTTCTCCGTGGCCCGGAAGCGGAGGACCTCCTGCGGCGCTTGCTCTTCTACAGCGCGGAAGAACTCCTCGATGAATATTTCGAGTCGGATGAGGTCAAAGCCGCCTTCGCGAACGAGAGCGTGATCGGTCATTTCTCCGGGCCGTCGGCGCCAGGGACTGCGTTCACGCTTGCGCACAACCTCCTCGGGAACATCGACGGCCAGGTCGGCGGCTGGGGGCTCGTGCTGGGCGGGATGGGCGCACTGCCCGACGCCCTCGCGGCCGCCGCACGCGCCCGCGGCGTGGAAATCCTTCTTCGATCTCCGGTCGAGAGGATTTGCGTGCGGGGAGGACGCGCAGTCGGGGTGCGACTCGAAGGAGGGCGAACGATCGACGCCGAGGCGGTCGTCTCGACCGCGGATCCGAAACGCACGTTCCTCCAGATGGTGGAACCGGAGCACCTGCCCGTCGAATTCCGCCGCGCCGTCGCCGCGATCAAAATGCACGGGGCCGCGATGAAAGTCAACTGCGCATTGTCGGAGCTGCCCCGGTGGTCTGCGGCGTACAGGACGCCCGGTCCGCATCTTCGGGGAAGCACGTACATCGGACCCTCGATCGACTATGTGGAGGACGCGTTTCTCGATGCGAAGTACGGCCGACCCTCCGAGCATCCCTGGCTCGAGGTCGTGACGCAGAGCGTCCTCGATCCGTCTGTCGCGCCTCCGGGGAAACACACGCTGTCGATCTACGTGCAATACAGCCCGTACCACCTCGCCTCGGGTTCTTGGGACGAGCTCAAGGAGCCCTATGGGGACCGCGTCGTCGAGACGCTCGCCGAGTATGCACCGAACGTCCCGAAGGCGATCCTTGCCCGCGACGTGATCACGCCCCTCGACCTCGAGCGCCGGTTCGGCTTGACGGAAGCGCACCAGTCGCACGGGGAGATGGGACCGGACCAGTTCTTCTCGTTCCGGCCGGTGCCCGGTTGGTCGAATTACCGTACGCCGGTCCCAGGGCTCTACCTGTGCGGCGCCGGCACGCATCCCGGAGGCGGGGTCAGCGGCGCTCCAGGGTACAACGGGGCCCATGCGGTCCTCGAGGATTGGCCGAAGCTGAAGGTCCACTAGAAGGCGGAACGCCTCCGCAGGAGCCGCTTGATCGCCCGCAACGGATACGCGAGGAAGCGCTGCCCCTGCAGATACGCCCTCCGGGAGATCGCGTCCGCGGACCAGAACGCGTCCTTCAATTCCACGAGCTCCTTCTGCGGAGAGAAGAACGTGTAGATCGGGACGCCGATTGCGAGAAGGACCAGCGAGATCCCGATCAACCGCGGGCTGACGAGTCCCATGAGGACGACGGAGAAGAACATGCCGGCCACCGGGATGGCGACCTTCCAGCGAAGTTCGTTCGAGAGCCTCGGGTGCATGCGTTCGAGGAAGATCGTCGAGAGGCAGGTCGCGAAGTAGACGAACGCGAGGAGGAAGACGGCCGAGCTAATCAAATCGGACAAAGTGCCCATCAGACTCGCGACATACGCCGTCACGCAAAGGATGATCAGGCCGAGGTACGGCGTGTGGGACCGCTTCTGTTTCCGACTGAACACCGCGGGGAGCAGTCCATCGAGCGACATCGCATAGGCCAACCGCGATGTGCCGACGGTCCCCGATTCATCGGCTCCCGTGATCGACAACAGCGCGCCCACACCGACGACGAGGACAATCACGGATGTCAAGAGCGCGGGCGAGCTGAACGTCGCCCGAGCCGCGTCGACGAGCGGACTGCTCGATGCGCCGAGCGCGCTTCCGCCGACGGTACCGATGACGAAGAAGTTCGTGAGGAAGTAGAAGGCAATCACGATCACCATGCCCACGAGGATCGCTCGCGGAATCGTCTTCCTCGGCTGGATCACCTCATCCGTCGGCAGGGTCGAGAGTTCGAATCCCGCGTACGCCCAGAAGATGAGGACCAGCGCCCGGCCGAACGCGGAGACATCGCCGGTGAAGAACGGGACGAGGTTCCCTCCGAACTGGCCCGGCCGAAGGGCCACGAAGGCGAATCCTCCGAGGACGATCAACACGAGCGGCGACAGCTTCGCGATCGTCAAGACGTCATTCACTCTGCCGGCGGCCTTGATCCCGATGAGGTTCGTCACCAGGATGATCGCGATGAAGACGGCCTTCAAGACGGCCTTGCCCAGGTCGTCGATCCCAGGGTCGAACGCCACGAAGTACTGGGTGAAGGCGACGGGGAAGACGGCGAGGGAGAACCACTCCGCGAGCAGGAGACCCCACCCGACGATGAATCCGGGGAACGGACCGGCGACTGCTTTCACATAGGCATAGGGTCCGCCGACCTTCGGCAAGATCATCACGCAGTAGGAGAAGGAGAGGGCGATGACCATCGCCATCGCTCCCGCCAGGACCCACACCAGCAGAGACGACGGGCCGACGAGCCGCGCCCCGATCGCCGTGGCGACGTACACATCGGCCCCAATGATCGAGCCGACGACGAGGCTCGTCACGTCGAACGTGTTCAGCTTGGCCGACGCGCCCGTGCCCTTGCCGTCACCGCGCGGCCGCATCGCGCGGCAATGGCTCGAGGTCTAAATACTGCCTTGCGAGTCGTCCCGCCGACATGCGATCGGGGATCGGATGCCGACGTGCCCATAAGGCCTGTGTTAAGGTCAAGGATTGTCCTAAGTCCACATCGAGTCTGGCCCGAGAGTTCGAGACAATCCAACCGCCCCGCCTCCATCGAAGCTCGTCCCGCGCCATTGCTGGAATCGATTCCCGGAACCGTTCCTCCGGATGGTTATCACGAAAGATTTTGAACGAACCAAGTATTTAAAGCGGGCTTCCCGTGGGCAACTGTTCTACATGGCGAACTCGTTCCGAGATGACTCGGAAGGAGTCGCGTCGACAGTCGCGACTCTCTTTGCTCTGCTGGCGGCGGTGCTCTTCCTCCAGGCGGCCGTCATCTCCGTGATCCCCGCTCGCGAGTACGCGGCCGAGCGCTCGAGCTCCGTCGCGGCGCTCCAGGCCCTTGACTATCTCCGGTACGCCGCGCTCGGAGCCGCGGTCCCCGGCGGCCAGTTCTCGTTCACGATCCCGCTCGGAACGCCCTCTTCTTCCGCCTTCTCGACTCCGAGTGATGGAACCCTTCAGTTCAACACCGGCACCGTGGCGCCTGCGAACATCACGATGCAGTACGTCCCCACGATCCACGACAGTCGGATCACGCACGTGGACCAGGACGTCATCCTAGCAATCGACGGATCCGGTTCCATGCAACAGAACGATCCAACGCGACTTCGGGTTAGCGGGGCCAAGGACTACATCGGTCATCTGAGCCGCCCGGACCGGGTCGCCTCAATCGAGTTCCAGGGCACGGCCTGGCTCATTCGGCAGAACGTCGGCGGACCCGCCCACCACCTGTTTAGTCCATACAACAACGGGATCCCCGACTACACTGGGGCCCAAAGCGACCTCGACACCATCGGTCAGACCGATGGCACAAACTTCGGGTCGGCGCTTCAAATCGCGAACGACGAGCTCATCACGTATGGCATCCGCAGCCATGCGTGGGCGGTCATCCTCCTGACCGATGGCCAGAACAACTTCCCCTGGCAGGACACCCTGGCGCTGGCCCAGGCGGCACGCGCGAAGGCAAACAACATCACGGTCTTCACGATCGGACTAGGGGCCAGTGCAGACGCGGTCATCCTGACGCAGATCGCGCAGACAACGGGCGGCACATACTATGCGGCCCCGACCGCGGATTCGATCAAGTTCATCTACTTGGAGATCGCGAACCACTACTCCGGATCGGTGTCCTGCGGCACCCTGACGACCGCGAGCTCGATGAGCGGGTCCCTGATCCTGAACCGAGGGAACCGCCAGTACCCGGTTCAAACGATGAGCCTCGAGGCGGGCGGGGTCACGCTCTCCCAGGCGGGCGGGGCCGTCATCCATCAAGGGATCCCGTTCGAATACACCCCGCGGGACAAGGGAACCGGCAGCCTCCGGCTCACCATGATCACGTTCGTGGGAGACCCGTTCCGGGCCTCGGGTTCGGATTACGCGTTCATCAACGCGCAGTTCCTCTACGCCAATACGAACACGCAGACGATCATCCGGCCGAATCTCGGCGACCAAGCAACGGCAGTGGGCAACACGTCGGCGTACGTACAGTACTGGGCCAGCCAAGGCGCTGCGACGCCCGGCGCTGCGGCAGCGGTCCGGCAGCCCCTGAACCAAGCGCAGGCCCGCCTCAATTGGGCCAACGCGAATGCGAGCGCCGGGAAGCTAGCGCTCGCGAAGTTCAACGTGGACAGCGCTCAGTCCCAACTGTCCGCCGCGGTGACGGCGACCAATCAGCAGGTCTCGGCGGGAAACATGCAATCGTGGCTCGGGAAGTCGACCATAGACCAGATCTTCTTCGTCGCCTGTCTGCTCGATCAATGGACGAACTGGTACGACGGGATCACGTTGACGATCCAGAGCCCGAGCGCGGCAGCCTGGGCGTTGTGGTTCACGGATGCGTTCCGCTCCACCGGTGCCCTGACGACCTTTGGGATTTCCGGAAACACGGTCGTCCTGACGGTGAATGCGGTCGACCGCTTCATCGTCGATGAGCGTGTGATTGAGCTGACGACCAGTTGAAGTCTGCCGACCCGGATCGAGGTCTCTCGGAATTCTCTTCCTTCGCGAGAGGCGTTCGGGCGGCAACGGTCTCTCGGATTCGCTACGTCGGCCGCTCGATGATCGTCGCAAGGCCCATTCCGAATCCGATGCAGAGCGTCGCGAGGCCGTAGTGGAGCTCTTGCCGCTCCATCTCGTGGAGCATCGTCGTAACGAGCCGAGCGCCGCTCATGCCGAGCGGGTGGCCCAGCGCAATCGCGCCGCCATTCACGTTCAGCTTCGCGTCCTCGAAGCCGATCGTGTCCCGCGTTGCAATCGGAACGGAGGCGAAGGCCTCGTTGACCTCCCAGATGTCGATGTCGTCCGCCTTGAGGTCGGCCCGTGCCAGGGCTTTCCGGATGGCGGGGATCGTGCCGTCCAGCATGATCGTCGGATTCGTACCCGCGACGCCGGTCGAGACGAATCGGGCGCGGGGTTCCAGCTTCAACTCCTTCGCCTTGTCAGGCGTCGTCACGAGGATCGCGCACGCACCGTCGTTGATGCCGCTCGAGTTGCCCGCGGTGATCCGGCCATCGGGCTTGAACGCGGCCGGGAGGGACGTGAGCTTCTCCAGCGACGTGGTCCGACGCGGGTGCTCGTCCGTCTCGAACATCCGTTTGTTGCCGCTCTCTTCGAACACGGGGACGGGTTCGATCTCCTTTTTGAAGCGGCCTTCATCGATCGCGCGGATCGTCTTCCGATGGGACCAGAACGAGAACTCGTCCATCTGCTCCCGGCTGATCTTGTACTTGTCCGCGACGAGGTCGGCGGAGATGCCCTGCTGCACGATTTCGTATTTCTCGAGGAGCTTCGGGCTAAGCGCTCCGGCGTCGGAGCCGAGGGGAACGCGGGACATCACCTCGACGCCGCCCGCAATGACGACGTCGTTCTGGCCCGTCATGACCTCCATCGCGGCGAAGTTGAACGCCTGCAGGCCGGACGCGCACATCCGGTTCACGCTCGTGCCCGGCACCGACTCCGGAAATCCGGCGATCAGGGGTGCGAGGCGGGCGATGTTCAGGCCCTGTTCATCGACCTGGGTGACGCACCCGAGGACGACATCCTCGACGATCCTGGGTTCGATCCCGGTACGGTCCACAAGTGCTCGAAGGACGAACGCGGCCAGGTCGTCCGGCCGCCAGTCTTTCAGAGAACCGCCGCGCTTCCCGATCGGCGTCCGTACGGCTCCGACGATCACCGCCTCAGGCATTTGCTCGGCTCCGCGTAGACCATGGCCCGCGCGGAATAAGAAGGTTTTCTACTTGGAAATTGCGAAGGCGAGATAAGCGGCTCGGATTTGAAGGACGGAGGCCCTTTCGGACCTTCGCGGAAGAGCGTACTTTGGGTGAGCGGTTCCCGTGAGCAAGATCAACCACGTGGTCATCATCGTCAAAGAGAACCATACGTTCGACAACTACTTCGGCACCTTCCCGGACGCGAGTGGGGGGCGGATGCCGCAATCCTCGAACCCGCCTCCGAGGGACCCGCCGCACAGCCATGGCGCGTGGCTCACCCGCGAGACGACCGCGGTTCGCGAGCAGTTCGTCGAACGGGATATCCCGGCATACTTCTCGTACGCGAGGAGATTCTCCCTCTGCGATAACTACTACACCGACGTGGCGGGCCCATCGACGCCAAATCACCTGATGCTCCTGTGCGCCGATTCACCGGTCATCGACAATCCGCCGCGGCGCAACCCGCCGACGATCCAGATCCACTCGTCGCTCCCGAAAAGCCTGGAAGAGTCTCGGTTGACGTGGCGGAGCTACGGCGGCTATGCGATTGACTACATGCAGGGCGTCAACCCGAAATGGAAACTCACCTCGAATCAGTTTGAGGTGGACGCGGCCGCGGGACGACTCCCATCCGTGTCCTGGGTCTACGCGCCCCTCGAATTCGACGAGCATCCGCCGTATTCCAATCCTCAGGGGGCGTCGATGGGTAACGTTACAAAGGGCATGCAGTGGTCGGTGGATCAGGTGAATGCGATCGTCCGAGGCGGGCTCTGGCCCGATGTCGCGGTGTTCATCACCTGGGACGATTGGGGAGGATGGTACGATCACGTCGAGCCTCCGGCCGCAGAAGTGTGGAACGGCGACTCGCATCCCGGCTACAAAGGCAGCCAATTTCGATTCGGTCCACGGGTCGGATGCATCGTCTTGGGTCCGTATGCGAGAAACGGGTACGTCTCGAAGGTCTTTCACTCCCACGTGAGCCTCGTGAAATTCTGCGAAGTGAACTTCGGCCTCCCGATGCTGAACCAACGGGACGCAGCCACGGATGACATGATGGATTGCTTCGACTTCCGCAAGACGCCGGCTCCGGCCCCGCCCGTGGTTCCGTAGCCGCCAGAGATGAGGGCGGGACACCCTCGCGCGAAGATTGATACCGCAACCGCGACTTGCCGCCGCCGTGCCTGCGGCCCTCGACGGAATCACGGTCCTGGATTTCACGCGGCTCCTCCCGGGGCCGTTCTGCACGCAGCTCCTCTGCAACCTCGGAGCCGATGTCATCAAGATCGAGGACCCACAGCTCGGCGACTACATGCGATCGGTGCCACCGATCGTCCACGACGTCTCGTATCCGTTCGCGATGGTGAACCGCGGAAAACGTTCGCTCGCGGTCGACTTGAAGACGTCCGACGGGCAAGAGATCCTCCGAAAACTCGTCGGCCGGGCGGACATCGTCGTGGAGCAGTTCCGGCCCGGCGTCATGGCCCGTCTCGGAGCGGACTACGATGCCCTCGCGATGTGGAATCCGAAGCTCATCTTCTGCGCCTTCTCGGGATACGGTCAGAACGGTCCGTACAAAGATCTCCCGGGGCACGACATCAACTTCGAGGCGCTCGCGGGCCTCTTGTCCGTGACCCGGAGCCTCGACGAACGGCGACCCGCGATCCCGGGTGTGCCGATCGCCGATCTGGCGGGCGGCTTCAACGCGGCGTTGGCGATCCTCGCGTCGCTCCGGACTCGAGACCGCACGGGAAGGGGCGAATTCATCGACGTCTCCATCTACGACACCGCCGTGACGCTGCTGGTCCTCGGCCTCGCGCGATATCTTGCGACGGGCGAGGAACCGATGCCGGGTGAGACCCTCCTGACCGGATCGTTCCCGTTCTACAGCCTTTACGAGACGAAGGACGGCCAGTGGCTCTCCGTCGCCACGGTCGAACCGAAGTTCTGGGAGCGGATGTGCGAACTCATCGGGGCGCCGGAGCTGTCGGGGAAGCAATTCGCCGACCCGGCCGACCGGCCCGCCGTCGCGCAATCGCTCGCCGCCCGATTCCGAGAACGGACACTCGCAGAGTGGGAGCCGCTATTCTTCGCGGAACGGCTTCCCATCGCCGGGGTGAAGCGGGTGCCGGAGGTCGTCGCTGACCCGCAGGTGAAAGCCCGCGGGCTCCTCCCGACGGTCGACGTGCCCGGAGTCGGAAAGCTCCAAGTCATCTCCCATCCCGCGAAGCACACGACGACGGAGACGCGGAACCCGGCGAGGGTCCCAACAAAAGGCCAGGACACCGAGACGATCCTGCGGTCTCTCGGATACACTTCGCGGCGGATCGAGGCGCTCGCGAAGAAGAACGTCGTCGCAAAGTGATCGGATTATGCGCAACTGCGCATAACGCGAAATCACTCGCCCTTGAACTTCGGCTCTCGCTTTTCCATGAACGCCTGGAGGCCTTCGTAGATGTCCTCGGTCGACGAGATGAGCCCGAACGCCATGGCCTCCATCTCCAGCGCGGCATCGATCGGCGTGTCGCTGCTCCGATTCAGGAGGACTTTCGCGAGACGGATCGCGATCGGCGCTTGTTTCGCGAGTTTCTCGGCGAACCCGCGGACCTCGGCCGCGAACGCTTCGTTCGGCACCGTCTTCGTCACCAAGCCAATCGTCGCAGCTTCGTCCGCGGTGAGTCGAGAGCCGAGGAACACGAGCTCTTTCGCCTTCGCTTGACCGAGGACGCGGACGAGCCGCTGACTGCCGCCGGCTCCGGGAACGAGACCCAGGTTAACCTCCGTCTGGCCGACCTTCGCCCGACTCGCAGCGATCCGGAAATCGCATGCGAGGGCAATCTCAAGACCGCCGCCAAAACAGTGCCCGTTGATCGCGGCAACCGTCGGCTTAGGGAAATTCGCCAGGTGGGTGACGACCGCCTCGGACCGCTGCGAGAAACGCCACACCTTGAACGCCTTCGAGATGTCGCCGAACGACGTGAGATCGGCTCCGGCGCTGAACGAGCGATCTCCCGCACCTGTGACGACGACGCAGCGCACGCCCTCGTCTTCCGCGAGGACGGAGAGCGCTTTGTCGAGCTCCTCGAAGACCTGTGGACTCAACGTATTGAGCCGATCCGGCCGATTGATCGTGATGGTCGCCACATGGGTCGCCGCATCCTGGGAGACGAGCAGGGTCTCGTACTTCATCGTGTCGCCTCCCGAACCGTGTTCGTAGAAGCCCTTCCCCGATTTCACGCCGAGGTCCCCGCGAGCCGCCATCTCCTCGAGGATTTTCGCTGGCTTCGCGTCCTTGATGTCCCTCAGCGCCGCGACCACGATGTCGATGCCGAGGTCATCGGCCGTGGCGAGGGGCCCCTTCGGGAATGCGGTTCCCAGGCGCATCGCCTCATCGATCTCCGACGGGCTCGCGACGTCCATCGCGACGAGCTCGGCCGCCTCGTTGATCATCGGCGCGAGGATGCGGATCGGGTCGAACGCCTGACCCATCTCCGGGGTGAGCTTCGGGCGGCCCTCCTGGTACGTGTAGAAGCCCTCTCCCACCTTGTGGCCGAGTTTCTTCCGGTCCACGAGATCCTGCACGGACCGCGGCATCGGGCGGTGCGCGTTCACGGTGAGATGGTGAAGCACGTCGACGCCCACCTGATCGGCAAGTTCGAACGGACCCATCGGGAATCCCGCGCGGAACCGCATCGCCGCGTCGATGGTCTCGATCGAGACGCCTTCCCGCTCGTGGATCCATGCGGCCTGTTCGAAGTACGGTCCGAGGACGCGCGTCGTGATGAATCCGGGGACGTCCTTCTTGACCACGACGACCGTCTTGCCGAAGGACTTCGCCAGGTCGACCGCGGCCTGGAGCGTCGCGTCGCTCGTGGTGTCGGCGCGGATGACCTCGACGAGCGGCATCAGCATCGGCGGGTTGAAGAAATGCATCCCGACAACCTTCTTCGGTCGCTTCGTCGCGGAGGCCATCTCGGTGATCGGCAACGCGGACGTGTTCGACGCGAGAATCGTCTTCGCCGGCGCGGCCTCATCGAGTTCGCGGAACACTTTCCGCTTGAGCTCCGGGTCCTCGAAGACCGCCTCGATCACGAAGTCCGCGTCGTGACAAGCCTCCCGCAACTCGAGGGTCGCATGAATCCGGCCCAGGGCTTCGTCCGCCTGTGCCTGCGTGATCTGCTTCTTCTCGACGAGCTTGCCGAGAGACCAGCGAATCCGTTCCATCCCTCGGTCGATGTATTCCTTCTTGAGGTCCCGCAGCCGGACATCATGGCCGTGGAGGGCGGCCAGCTCTGCGACTCCGTGACCCATCTCCCCCGCGCCAATGACCGCGATCCGCAATCTGCGCCGCTCCATCCGGTGGATGGGCCAGACGGCATTAAAGATGTCTGGTGCGCCACCCTTAGAAAGCGTTTATGCGCCGCGGGCGTGATGGAGAACCGGGACCGCCGTGGACCTCTGGCGCGAAGCGATCATTGTCGCCGCGACGATCGTGGCGGTCCTCGTCCCGTTCCTCGTCGTCCCGGAACTCCTCGAACGACGCGGGTACAATCCCCGGAGCGCGTTCGTCCGCGGGATCGTCTGGGCCTCGTTCCTCGCCATCGTCCTCGTCCCGGCCGCAGCCGTCGGGTACGTGTTCTCGATTACGAATCCGGTCGAGTGGCTCCTCGGTCTCGGATTCCTGACGATCGCCATCTTGTGGGACTACTACCGCCTCAATCCGGAGAAGGTCCCTTGGTTGCGGTCCCGGACCTGATTCGCCTCAGATGAGCTGCCAATCCCGCAGGACGTCCTCGAGATTCGGATGACCGATCTCGTCCAGCTCGTACCGCACGTGGACGACGGGCTTCTTCGTCTTGAGGACGCGGCTCAGATCGATCGGCGTGCCGCTGAGGACGAGGTCACACGGGGTCGCGTCGATCGTCTGCTCGAGCTCTTTGATCTGCTTCGGCCCGTAGCCCATCGCGGGCAAGATCTTGCGGGAGTTCGGATACTTCTTGTACGTCTCCTTGATCGAACCGACCGCGTGATTCACGGCGCTGACGATCTCCGCCGCGCCGAACCGTTGTGCCGCAATGTACGCCGCGCCGTACTCCATGCCGCCATGGGTCAGCGTCGGGCCGTCCTCGATCGCGAGGACCTTCTTGCCGCGGATCTGCACGCTGTCGTCCGGTGTGATCGGTGAGGCCGCCTCGATGACGACGGCATCGGGATTCACGCTCCGGATGTTCTGCTTCACGAGCTCGACGTTCTCCGGCGTCGCGGTGTCGACCTTGTTGATCACGATGACGTCGGCCATGCGGACGTTCGTCTCACCCGGATAGTACGAGAGCTCGTGGCCCGGACGCAACGGGTCCGCGACGACGATGTGAAGGTACGGCTTGAGGAACGGGGTGTCGTTGTTCCCGCCGTCCCACAGGAGGATGTCGGCCTCGACCTCGGCTTGCCGCACGATCTTCTCGTAGTCGACGCCCGCGTAAACGACGGTCCCCTTGTCGATGTGGGGCTCGTATTCCTCCCGCTCCTCGATCGTCGTCTCGTACTTGTCCAAGTCCTCGTATGTAGCGAAGCGCTCGACCGCTTGCGACGCCAGATCGCCGTACGGCATCGGATGCCGGACCACGACGACCTTCTTGCCGTGGGCCCGCAAGATCCCCGCGACACGGCGCGACGTCTGGCTCTTCCCGCTTCCCGTCCGGACCGCGCACACCGCGATGACGGGCACCTTCGCCTTCAACATCGTCTCTTCTGCGCCGAGGAGGAGGAATTCCGCCCCATGCGCGTTCGCGAGGGCGATTCGATGTCCGATGTACGAGTAGTCGACATCGGAGTAGGCGAAGACGCACGTCTGCGCACCGAACCTCTCGATGAGCCGAGGGAGCTCTTCTTCGGGAAAAATCGGGATTCCGTCGGGATACAGTTCGCCCGCGAGGGACGTTGGATACTTCCGAGTCTCGATCCCGGGAATCTGTGTGGCGGTGAACGCGACGACGCGGTACGCGGGATCGTCCCGGAAACAAACGTTGAAATTATGGAAGTCGCGGCCCGCGGCGCCGAGGATGATGACCCTGCGCGGCTCCGCCATGGGTCGGGGAGCCGCCGGGGATGTAAAGCCTTTTTGGACTTCTCGCGCCGTTCGGGCATGTTAACCTTAAATAAGGTTGATTCCCGGTGTCTCTGGCATTATCGAGAATGGTCTTTCGAACGGACCGTCTGCACGGATTCGAAGACTCGATCCAACATCGGTTGCGTGAGACGGCCGGTCTGCGTGTTCCGCTGGCTCGGATGGTACGTCGCGATCAGCGTAATCGGTGGCAGGAGCCAGGTCCCTCCATGACGGAACTTCGGCACAGGGGAGGGAACGTCGTGACCCGTCGCGCGCCACGCGCGGAGGAACGCCTGCATCGCCAAGGCCCCGAGGACGACGACCACCCGGAGGCGCCTCAAGAGCACCACCTCGCGTTCCAGGTACGGCTGGCATCGGGCGAACTCGATCCGCGTCGGCTTGTTCTGTGGCGGGGCGCAGCGCACCGCGGCGGCGATGTAGCAATCCCGGAGGACCAGGCCATCGTCTTTCGAAGTGGAAGTCGGTTGATTCGCAAAGCCGGCGCGGTGCAGGGCCCGATACAGGAATTCCCCGCTCCGGTCTCCCGTGAATGTGCGCCCGGTGCGGTTGCCTCCATGGGCCGCCGGCGCCAGGCCGATGATCAGGACTTCCGCGTCCGGATCCCCGAACCCGGGGACCGGACGACCCCAGTATTCCCAATCGCGGAACGCAGCGCGTTTCGTGCGGGCGACGCGCTCGCGGTATCGCACGAGGCGCGGACACCGGCGGCACGCGACGACCTCGGCCACCACGCGTTCCAGGCTGTCGGACGACACCGGGCATCCGGATTCACTCCGGCGGCAAAAGCGTGCGCCCGAGGAAACCACTAAGTCCACCGGGTGCCCTCCGCCGCCGAAGGAGGGAATCATCGTATCGAAATCTCGGACCGTCCAATTCTCGCGCGTCGTCGACCTCTCCCTGGCCGTCGGGCCGGAGACCCAGATGTTCCCCGCTTATCCGCCTCCGAGTTTCACGCAGTGGACGACGCGCGAGGTCCACGGGTTCTTCGCGGAGTCCATGTGGCTGGTGAGCCACACCGGCACCCACGTCGATGCGCCGTTCCATTTCGAGCCGAAGGGCCGCAAGCTCCATGAGATGCCGCTCGATCGATTTATCGCACCAGGTCACGTCTTCGACCTTCGCGGCCTCCCGAAGAAAGGCCGAATCCTGCCCCAGCACCTGCGGACCTCGATGCCCGCGGCGCGCCGCTCCATCCGGAAAGGCGATGCGATCCTGCTTCGCACCCGCTGGTGGGAGCGGCATCGGGGAACGCCCGCCTACCTGTTTGACAGTCCCGGTCTGACGGGAGCCGGGGCGAACTTTCTCCTGGATTTGGGAGTGGGGCTCGTCGGCATCGACACGGCGAGTATCGACCACCCGGACGACGCGACGTACCCGGCGCATCATGCGCTCCTGGGGGCTAACGTCCCGGTGATCGAGAACGTCGCGAATCTATCGGCCCTCGGGTCCTCCGCCTTCTGGCTCTTAGCATTGCCCTTGAACCTGCAGGGAACGTCGGGCTCACCGATCCGCCTCGTCGCGCTCGCCGAGTGAGCGACCTCACGGCAAGACGCTTTAGGCGGGCGGGGTGTTCCGGTTCATGCACCCGCGGGCCCGGTTGATGATTGCGGCCGTCGTCATCGCGGCGATCGCGACCCTTGCGACCCTTGCATACGTCTGGTCCTGGGTCAATCGCCCGGGAGGGGGAAGCCCGAACAACCCCGCGGTGCGGCTCGGGCCGGTGCAAACCGGCATGGCGTGGCCGATCGCCCTCGCGTTCGCCTCGGACGGCCGGATCTTCTTCGCGGAGCGGAACACGGGGAACATCCGGATCATTGAGGGCGGCGTGCTTCTGCCGACGCCGTTCTACACGCTCACGAACACCGCAACGGCGGGTGAGCGCGGCCTCCTCGGTCTCGCCCTCGACCCGGGATTCCCTTCGACTCCCTATGTCTATGCGTACCAGACCTACAACGATGGGGCGAACGGGACGATCTACAATCGCATCGTCCGCATCTCCGAGAGTGGAAACGTGGGAACCTTCGACCGCGTCATCCTGACGATGCCTCCTTTGAGCGGCGCGACGAATCATAACGGCGGCGTCATCGCATTCGGCCCGGACGGAAAGCTCTGGGCCGTCGTCGGCGAGAACGCGAATCCGTCTCTGGCGCAAAACGGGATGAGCCTCCTCGGCAAGGTCCTCCGGATGAACTCCGACGCAAGTGCCGCATCCGACAACCCGTTCTACGGCAGCCTTTCCTGGGAGAATCGCGTTTACACGTACGGCCATCGGAACATGTTCGGCATCGCCTGGCATCCGGTGACCGGTCGCGCGTACGTCACGGAGAACGGCCCCACATGCAACGACGAAGTGAACCTGCTCGCCGCTGGGAGCAACTACGGATGGGGACCGACGGCTTCGTGCGGAAGCCTGACGCCTCCTGCGGACACGAACCGAGATGGTCCGACCCCGGTCATGCCCCTCGACTGGTGGACGCCAACGATCGCGCCCACGAACGCGGCATTCTACACCGGCGCCCTGCTCCCGCAATCTCGGAATCACCTGATGTTCGGTGCGTACAACGATGCGCGACTCCGGGAACTGACGCTCTCTGCGGATGGGACGACCGTCGTGAACGAGACGACCCTGTTGACGGCACCATCCGGGATCCTCGACGTCGAAATGGGCCGGGACGGATTCCTCTGGGTGACGACGTCGTCCGCAATCTATCGTCTCCTCGCCGGACCGCCGATCGTCGCGGGAGCTCCGTTGATCGCTCTTGGTGGTGGGCCCGCACTACTTGCAGCGCCCGCGATCCACAAACCCGGTCCGCGACTCCCCGCGGATCTCCGGTAGGCGTGGTCCGCGGTCCCTTCCAGAAACCTTAGTATGGGCTCGGCCCTTCCGCGATTCCGATGCCGTCGTACCGGATCCCGAGCGACGATCGGGTCCGGGATTCCCTCGTCCGCGTCTTGAGCACCCGGCCGATGGTCGACAGCCAGCGCAGACTGAAACAACTCGTCGAAAAAGACCTGAAAGGCGACGAAAAGTATCGCGTCGGAGAGCCGCGACTTCGACATCTCGCAATCGAATCCGGCATCGTCGACCTAGAGATCCGGTGCCGGGACACGGAGGAGATGCGGTCCCTCATCAAGTGTCCCGTCTGCGGCGCCCGCCTGAAGAAAGTGCGTAACATGACCGTGTACGGGGGGACCGTGACCCTCGGCTATCGCTGCGAGCGTTGTAAATACTGGACGGGCCTCAAGCGCCGCGTGCCGACCCGATACATCTTCACGAGGCGATCGTGATGCGCGTCCGATACGAAGGCGGCATCCTCGTCCAGGAAGCCCTGAAGGAGGCCATCCTGGATCCCGCGCGGAAGACGCCGGGCAGCATCGTGAGCCACGGGCACATGGACCACCTCACGTCCGGAGGGATCATGACGCCGCAGACCGTCGCGGTCCTGAAGGTCCGCCGCGGCGGAACCGGACAGCCGCTCCCGTACGGCAAGGAGATCGATCTGAATGGTTTCCGCGTCGTGCTGAAAGACGCCGGCCATGTGTTCGGCTCCGCGATGGTGCGCGTCGACGACCTGCTGTACACCGGCGACTTCAATCCCGAAGGTGGGGCCACCTGCGGTCGCGCGCAGCCGGAGTTCGTCCGCGACCTGATCGTCGACGCGACGTACGGTCGTCCGGGGTACAACTTCCCTCCGAAGCACGATGTGGAATCGGACCTCCTGAATTGGCTCGAGATGGAACTCGCCAACGGCCCCGTGGCCCTCGGCGGGTATGAGTTCGGCAAGAGCCAGGAGCTGATCGCGCTCGTGAACCGGCTCGGCGTGGAGGTCGCCGTCTCGGACAAGATCGCGGACCTCGCGGATCTCTATGGGCCGTACGGGATCAATCTCCGGTACCGGCGGTTGTCCGATCTCGCGGAGAGCGAGCGCAGCGATCCGCGCGCGTACATCTTGCCGCCGGGCTGGCTGCGACCGCCCCTCGACGACAGCGTCTCCTGGCTCGGCTCGATCGGCCTCAAGACCGCGTACGTGAGCGGTTGGTGCGCGTTCTTCGACTACACCGGCCGCTACGGCCTCGACGCGCAGTTCCCGCTCAGCGACCACGGGGACTTCGAGGACGTGATGACCTTCATCGAAGCGTGCCACCCGCGGAAAGTGTACACAGCGTTCAGCGGGGCGAAAGACCTCGCGAAGGCCGTCGAGCGACGCCTGAAGATCCGGGCCGAGGCGCTCCTCACGCGGTGAGCGAATGGAGACAAAACAGGAAGGGAACAGCGTCATCGTGAAACTGTCTGACGGGGAGGACTTCGTCCCGAGCCTCGAGGCCGCCGCGCAGAAGCACCGCATCGAGAGCGGCTCGGTCATCTGGGGGATCGGGATGCTCCAAGACTTCGAGATCGGGTATTTCGGACCGAACGGCTACGAGAAGACCCCGTTCGCGGAGCGCCACGAGCTGCTGGCCCTCCACGGGAGCATCGCGATGCGGGCGGACCCGAAGCTCCACCTTCACGTCACGCTCGGCCGACGTGACCACAGCGCGATCGGGGGCCATCTGTTCCGCGCGAAGACCGCCGTGGTCAACGAAATCCAGCTCGCGCGGTTCGACACGATCCACTTCAATCGCCGGCTGAACGAGAAGACTGGCCTGCGGGAGCTCGTCTTCGACTGATGCACTCGCAGGCCTATTGCCAAGCGGCCCGATCGAGCTCCCGTTCTTGTTTCGTCTTCTTCCGGAACTGCTTGTAGTGGTCCCGGCACAGATGGACGCGCCGCGGTTCGCCGATCAGCTTGAGCTCGGGGAGGACCTCTTTCACTTTCTTCGTCGAGAGGGACCGCTTCGCTTCCTTCCCGCAACCCTGCACCCCGCAGACCTCGTCCGTGGGCATGGATGCGGCGATGCCAGCGGGGATATTTGTACGTGCGCGGTCCACGCGTTCCTTTCGCGGGTCGCCGGCGGAACTTCGATCCTCGCTATTGCTCCTTGCGGCGCAGCATGCGCGCGGCCGCGAGGGATACGATGGCGAGCGCGGCGACCATCGCCGCTTCCGATCCCGGATCGAACGCCGGACGCGGCGCCGGCGGCGGTAGGCTGACGATGTCCACCGATACCGCCGAGAGCGACGGCAGGTAGACCGCCACGACGGTCCCCGGGAGTGGAAGGAGTGTGTACGATGCGTTCCGCGCGACCGAATCGAATGTGTAGAATAATGTGAGCGTGTCGTCCGAGCGATTCACGGCCTCTCCGTTCGCGCTCACGCTGAGCCGGGCGGATCCGCCCGTGGGCATCGTGTCCGGGTCGAACGCAAACAGGACGATCGCGCCCCCGGGGCGCAACGTGTCGACTTGGGCCGATGCGGCGCGCGGTCGCACCGCGAGAGGCCACGCCGCGACATCGATCCGGTATCGCGCCGGGTTCTGCATCCAACGGCCGTCCGCCGTGGCAACCAGGTCCAGCTCGGCGACGACCTGGCCCGCGCTGATCGCGTCGAGGACGGCCCGCCACTCCGCCTTGTTCGTCGAGGCCGCCGGCACGGACTTGAACACCAGGAGGTCGGGACTCGCCATCTCGGCGAGGACCCGCGTGCCCGTCACGTTGAACGAGCCGGAACCGAGGAACAAGCGCGCCTCCTCGCCCTGGATCGTGAAGGAGACGGTCGACGCGCGCGCCCGTCCGGATGCGGAGAGGAGGGAGATGTTCGTCGCCGAGGCCGGGAGTTCGATCGTCACGACGCGCGCCATCTCGGAGCGGATCTCGATGAGGCCGGTCGGGTCGTCGTGGGCCGTCATCGTGACGAGGTAGCCGTCCGCCTCGAAGATCGGCCCACGCGCCGCGGCCGAGCGCGCGGGAAGGAAGCCATCGATCGCGATCGAGCTCAGGTACGGCACCGGCGTCTCGCCCACGACGCCCCCGAAGAGGTACGCGACGCCGCCCGAGGTGGAGTTGTACGCGAACCGCACGTAGGTCCCGAGGACGAGGCCGCGGTCGTAGGTGAACGCCGCGAAGAGCGCGTTCGGCCAGGGAATGTCCCCGACGGGCACGCCGCCCAGATCCGAATCCGAAATAGGTCGGAGGACGGGGGACGCGTGAGAGGGGGCAGATCCGCTCAGGGCGACGGGAAGAAGCGAAAGCACCGTAAAGGTCGCCGCCGCCTTCGCGAGAAATGCGCGCGCGTCCGTGCCGTCCTCCCTCCACCAACTAGTGTCGCTTCCCGCATAAGGGGATTTTGGTCCAGACGGGGAACTCGTTAGGACGCGTCTCGAACCCTCACGTTCCCCGCCTCGAAGGCCATCCTTCGACCGGCGTACGCAAAGTATCTTACCGAGGAAGCCTCATTGCGCGGACAAATGGGCCCTCTGGACGTGTTCCTCAGGGTTTCGTTCGCCGGGTTCGCCGCGATCCTGGCGACCGTCTCCGTGCAGTCGTACACGCGCCACCGCGAGCGACGATTCCTCCTGTTGACCGCGGCGTTCGGGATCTTCCTCGCCCAAGGCCTGTGGTTGCTGATCGAGATGGCGACGATGGCCGTGTCGTCCGTGGGCTCGGGATGGCTCGCGCTGAACCTCGCCGTCCTCATCTCTCTGTATCTCGCCCTGCTACGGTGATCGAATGTCGGAAGGCCTCGAACTGGAAAGCCGCCGCCGGATCTACGACTTCCTGGTTGCGAACCCGGGTACGCATCTGCGACGGATCGGACATGCGCTCGGGATGTCGACCGGCATGCTGTCGTATCACCTCGGGTACCTCGAGCGCAACGGCGTCCTGAAGGCGGAGGAGGACGGCCATCGAAAACGGTATTTCATCGCCCGCGCGTTCGTCGAGGCGCAGCGTCGGATCCTGGCCGTGCTCCGCCAAGATGTGCCGCGGAAGATCCTCGTCGAGCTCCTGACCTACGAAAGCCGGACGTTCGCGGAGCTCCAAGCGTCCGTGGGCGTCTCCAAGTCCACGTTGTCCTATCACCTCCAGAAGCTGATGCATCGGGACCTCCTCGTCCGGACGAAACGGGAGCGGGAGAGCGTCTTCACGATCAAGGACCTGGAGGAGGTCCGGAAGCTCCTTCTCGCGAACCAGTCCAGTTTCCACGACGATGCGGTCGACCGATTCGCGGACCTCTGGACGAAGCTCCGCACCTGACGGCCCGCGGCTACTCGGCCTTCGTGAATTCCCGGACGAGACACGTCGCGTAGCTTCCCCGACTCGATGCGAACGATAGATTCAGCCCATGGTCGTCCGGGCGGATGGCAAAATCGTGGAGGGGTGCGAGGATCTCGCGCCGAGAGCCTTTCGAGGAAATGCGCGGGATGTCCGGGATGATGAAATCCTCCGGGCGGAGGCCCTCGGTTGCCACAATCTCCTTCTCAATTTGGCCCACTTCTCCGCCTGCGAACTCGGATTCGGACCCGAACAGGATCGCGCTGACCCACGCTTTGCCCTCGCGGCAGCGCTCGGCCACCCGATCGAGGTTGTCACACGTCACGTCGATCGTCCGATCTCGGTCCGGCAGCCCGCGCCTGTCCGCCGGGAGCACGATGTCGCCTGCCACCGGTTCGTGGATGGACAGGCCACGGCGCATCCGCTCGCTCATCACCCGGTTGAACAGGTACGATTGGTACCCGTGGACGAACATGAGGAGGAGATTGAACGGAAGCTGCTGCAGCGCGCCGACGTAATCATCGGGACGGGATGCGAGATGATTGAGGATCGCCTTCTCGAAGCCGTATGACTTCGGATACGACCGGAGGGCCGCGTGGATGTCTCCCGTGTCTCGCAGGGCGGCGCGGACCTCGAATGATTCCGGGCCCTCGCCCTCCAGCGGATTCGCGACGTACGTCTCGACGGCCTCCCTGAATTCTCCACGGACGATATGCCGGCCGACGACGTGTGTGACCGGGCGAACGGAGCCGAACCGCTGCAAGCCGAAGAAATTGGGGAAGCCGCCGAACGAACGGATCTGGCGGGCGGTCTCCTCCGCGATGGGGATCGCACGATCCGCCGCGACTGCAAGATCCCGCAGGACGATCTGGAACCGATTTCCCACGAGGTCCCCAATCTCGAGGGGTCGGTCGGAACGAGAGAGATCGAGGACCTCGATGTCCTTCATCGGCAGGGCCTTGATCGCCTCGGGCGGGACGTTCTCAAAGGAGAAGAGTTGCGTCGTGAGGGCGCGTTTGTCTTTGGTGCCCGCGAATCCGATCCGGCGGCGGCTGATGTGCAAGGCCCGCGCAAGTTCCCGCACCAGGCGGTTCGTCTCCCAGTTGCGAACGCGGAGCGAGGCAATCGTGTACCGTCCATCGGGCGCCGTCGCCGGCGGGGAGGAAATCTCCTCGACAACAAAGTCTTCCGCGGTGGCCTTGAGGGTGCCCCCGAGGCCGGGGGTCGACGTCAGGTAGCCTTCGATCCCGACGTCACGTTCCATGGGCCTACGCGAGCTCCTTCTCCAGGAGGTCCTTCGCCCCGCCGAAGTCCGCCGCGAGCCCTTCGGCGACCCGCTTGAGGGCGGCCTGCGGGTTGCCCTTCTTGACCTTGACCGTCAGGACGGGCTTGTCGAGCTGCGGGTGGCCGGTGTAGTACAACGCATCCTGGACATCCGGGTCTTTCAAAAGGGCCGTGATCAGCGGATAGATGACCGTGTCGTCGGCGTTCACGATCTCCAGACGAACGGAATCTTTCTGTTTCTCGAGGAGGCGGATCTGCATCGAAGGATGCGGAGCGGGTCCATCGTCTTAAGGTTTTGCGGCCTTTCGGATATGTCCATACGGCCGTGTCGTCATTCGGGGTCGGGTAGTCAACATGGTGCAGAAGATCATCGATGTCGCCGGCTCCTCGCCGGCGAGCTTTGCGAAGGCGGCGGACAATGCGGTCGCGACCGCCGCGGAGACGGTCCGGAACCTGAAATGGGCCCGCGTGTCCGAACTCGAGATGGAGCTCGACGGAAAGAAGGTGAAGTCGTACCGGGTCACGGTCCGGATCTACTTCGACGTCGAGCGATGAACCTCACTCGACGTGGTCGTGTACTCGCAGGACGTTCCCGAACGGGTCCCAGATCGTTCCCGCGTGCGCTCCGCTGCGTCGTACGCGGATTCCCTTCGACTCCAGCGTCGACGCGGCGGCCTCGAAGTTCTCCACATGGAATTCGAACGGGCTCGAGTCGCCTTTCGGGCCGAGGGCCACTTTCGGAATCTCGGATGTCCGCCAAAGCGTGAGCTGGCCTCCCTTCGTCTCGATCACCGTCCAGACCGGACTGCCCTTGCCGACCACGCGGAACCCGAGGAGATCGCGGTAGAAAGCGAGGGCCTTCTCCATGTCATCGACGGGGAGGAGGATGTGACCGATGTCTTGCACGATTCCCACGGACCCGCGATGGTCGTCCGGAGATATATGAAACCGCCGTGAACAGTGTTTCGAAAGCCGTCCAAAGGAACCTAAATAGGCCCGAGGTTCCATCGCGTCACTCTCATGCCTCCCGGCGACGCGCCGACCGCGGAGTCTTTCGAGTCGGAGGCCACGGAGCTCCTCGAATCGATCGGGCGGGCCCGCAAGAAAGTCGAGGGAATCGCGGGCGTCCTCGACGGCACCCTGGATCGATATCGTGAGCGGATCGATCGCCTCATCCGGGAGAGCGAAGTCGACAACTGGCGCCAGGTGAGGATCTTCACCCGCGACGTCGAGACGATCGCGGCGGACCTCGGGAAAGCGTCGAAGGAGAAGCGTCTCTCGCCGCGGCTCGTCGCTTGGCTCGATGCGGCCCTTCGGAAGGCCCGCCGTCGAGATTTCTACGGGGCGCGGAAGGCATGGCGGCGTCTCGACCGGATCGCCGAGCAGGGCGCGGAAGTCCGACGGTTGCAGGGCCGATACCGCGAGGCGTACCGATCCATCGAGTCCCGGATCCGGCAGCTGAGGACGCAGGTCGAGCGCCTCGAGAAAATCCCGAAGCCGCCGACATCACCCGAGGAGGCACGTGCGTTCAACGAATCGGTCGACCGATTCAACGAGGCATCGACCGCGGCGTACCTGGACTTCCTGTCACGGGCCCGGGCGGACCTTGCGATCCCCCTCCTCCTCGACGCCGGCCAGGGCGGGGGAATCGGCGTGCCCGCGCCGCCCCCCGGTTCCGATCCGGATCCCCTCATGCGGCTGCTGAGCAATGCAACGCCTCAGGTCGAGGCGTTCCGAGGCCGCACGTTCTACGGCCTGCTCGAGCTCCCCGGATACTCGGATGCGAAACTGACGCACATCTATGGAGACTCCCGCCTGATCCGGGGGGCGTTGGATGAGTCGTGGTCCTGGCTTAAGGCGATCCGCGAGGACGAGCGGCGCTCCCTGCAGATCCAATGGAGCGAAGACGCCATGATGCTCCGAAGGCGCGTTCCTTCAGTCGTCGCATTCCTCGAACGGCTCGGGAAGATGAACGATGCGGCGGACCGCGGACGCGAACTCGTCGCATCGCTCAACGATGGCCGATTCGAGTCGCTGCAGACCGCGGCGCGTTTGTACGCGACCCATGGGGAAGCGGCGGAGCGGAAGTGGCGTGGCGCCCTCGAGAAGGACATCGAAGGGATGCGCAAGGAAGCCGCCGCACTCAGCGCGGTCCTGAAGAAGTTCACGGATCCAGCCAAGGTGGAAAGCGGGTAGGCCATTCGGCCGCGACCACCACAATCTCTTAGCTGTCGTCCCGCAATCCGAGGTCGGGTGGACGCATGGGAGTCTTTGTGATCGCGGCGTATCGACCGAAAAAGGGGAAAGAGCGGTTGCTTCGGGACGTCCTGAAGGATCACCTGCCGATCCTGCGGAAGGAGGAGTTGGTGACGGACCGCCCGCCGTATCTGATGCGCGCCGCCGACGGCACATTCGTCGAGGTCTTCGAATGGAAGTCCGCCGCGGCGGTCGAAGCGGCCCATGGCAATTCGGCGGTCCAAGCGATGTGGGTCCGCTTTGAGGAAGCGTGCACCTACGAGCCGCTCCTCAATCTGAAAGAATCGAAGGATATGTTCGCGAATTTCGAGGCCGTCGACCTCTGAATCTCCTCACGCCTTCTGACGGAATTCCATCTGTTGGAACACGAACGCCGACAGGATCACCATCGCGATCGAAAAGGCGATCAGGATCCCGGCCGCCGCCCCCGCGCTGAGATCCGACGGGTACCCGCCGAGCGGTCCGATCGCGACGACGTCCTTCAGGATCGTCTTCAGGTAGTGGATCACGCTGAGCTTCGGCACGTCTCCGGGGATCGAGTCCACGACCGATTCCCAGACGAAGCCGATCAACAAGCCGACCGCCAGAGGCCGCCGGACCAGGACGGAGATGAAGAGGAACAACGCGCCGTAGGCGGCCGTGCCGAGGATGGTGGCGGCCAGGAAACCCCAAAGTACATCGGCGTCCTCCATGAATCCAAGGCCTCCGTAGGCCTCCGTCACCCCATACGCAACGACGACGGGTGGCAGGACCAGAACCAGGACCGCGATCAAGTAGCCGACGTACTTGTAGGCCACTAAGGCGGGTTTCGAAATCGGACGCGTCAGGAGGAACGGAAGTGTATTGTCGTCAATCTCCTCGCGGATCAGCGCCGTTGCGTTCACAAGGGTGATGAAGATGAGGACAACCTGGAGGAACAGCGGGATCATGAGGTCCTGGAACAGGAGGATATTGAACCTCTCGACGCGGGCAGCGGCAAGCGAGAGCGTCAAGATGATCGGGACGGCCGCCAGGAGTGCGGTCGCGATGACGCGGCGGGTCCCCAGAAGATAGCGGAACGTCAGGCCGGTGACGACCCAGGCCTTCCGGAAGGATTCCGTCCAATCCATTCGATCACCCGACGAGATACCGGAAGACGGCGTCGAGACTGTCGTCCGGACTCTCGAGCCCTTGGACCTCGAGCTTCGTGTCCGAGACGATCTGGGGAAGCTCTCGGTAGAACGCGTCCGGCTTGCGGGTGCGCACGAGGAGCGTATCGGTCGCGGGGAACTCGAACGAGACGACGTGTTCCATCCGGGCGAGGGCCTGGGCGAGCTGCCGGGGTTTCGACGTCTCGATTCGCACCGCGTGCGGATGTTCGTCGATGAGCGCGCGGATGGCGTGAATGTCGCCCGCCGCGATCGCCTTTCCGTTGTGAATCAGGACGATGTTGTTCGTGATCCGCTCGATCTCATACAGGACATGGGTCGACATGAGCACGTGGCCGCCGTCGCGAGCGAAGTCGGAGATCGTCCGGAGGATGTGGACACGGCCCGCGGGGTCCGCACCCGACAAGGGCTCGTCCAGGATCAGGATCTCGGGATGGTGGGCGAGGGCCTGCGCCAGTTTCGCGCGCTGGCGCATGCCGCGGCTGTATCCTCGGGTCGGACGCTGCGCCGCGCCGGAGAGCCCGACGACCTTCAGGGCCGCGGTGGCCTCCTGGCGGGCTTTCGCCGGAGGCATCCCATCGAGCCGCAACAGGGTCTCGACGAATTGCTGTCCCGTCAGCCATCCGTAGAGCTGATTCTGTTCCGGACAGTAGCCGAGACGCCGCTTCAGGGAGACGTTGTTCCACGGGTCCTCGCCGAGCAGCGTGATCTTGCCTTGGTCGGAATGGAGTTGCCCGATGAGGAGCTTGAACAACGTGCTCTTGCCGGCGCCGTTCGGTCCCACGAGCCCGGTGATTCCCTTGCCGAAGGACGCCGTGAAGGCGTTGAGGCCGAGCACCTCGCCGTACCACTTCGAGACGGCCGCGGCCTCGACGACGCCGTTCACCCGGTGATCACCTCGACGGCTTTCATCCGGACGTACGTGACGAAAGCCGCAAGCACCGTCACGCCGAGCAACACCGCGAGCGCCGCCAGCCAATCGATTGGGGTCGGGGTCGCGCCGAACGCGACGCTCGCCACGGCCACGTAGTCGTCCCAGGGCGACAGGTACAGAAGAGATGGGTTCCCGATTCGCGTGGCCAAGATTCCGGCGGGGACCGTCAACCCGAAATTCACCGCGAAGACGCCGGCCGCGGCGATGCCCTTCCGGCGGGTGAGGCTCGAAAGGAACAGCGTGACGGCGGTGTAGAACGCGGTCAGAAGCCCGCCAATCACCAGCGAGATGCCCATCGCCTCCACTGCGATCGCCCAGGAGACCCGGCCGAGCAACGCGGCGACCAAGGCCGTCAGGAGGAGCGGCACGATCGTCACCATCGCCACGAGGGGCGCGAGGATCGCCGCTTTCGCGAGCAGGTAATCCGTCTGCGTGATCGGCCGGCTCATGTAGAGCGTGAAGGCCATCGATTGCATGTCGTCCGCGATGAGGCCCGCGCCGATGACGGCCGCCATCAAGGAGACGAAGAACAGGACGAATCCGTTCGATGCGGGCACCGCGAAGAAGGTGAGGTCGGGCGGCTGGCCCGGGAGGAAGAGCGGTGCGAAGAACAGGAGGACGATCGAGGTGATCGTCGTGAAGGCGGCTCCGATCACGGTGACGACAATCGCCGCGGGACGCCGGAACTCGCGACGAAGTCCGGTCGCGATGATGGCCCGGACCCGTTCCCGGCGGCCGAGGAGAGGGAGCTCGAGCCGCGAGTACGTCGGGAGGGAGATCGACATCTACGCACCCCTCTTCTCCGTCCGTGCCACGAGCTCCAGGAACAGATCCTCGAGGCTCCGGATCTCTTTGCCCATGTATCGGACCTCGGCCGCGAGTGCCTTCGCGGTGTCGAAGACGGCAGTCTCGAGCCCCGGCTTCCGGGTCACATGCAGTCCGGTGGGCCCCGCGACCGCCTCGAAGCCCGCCTCCGTGAGCAGCCGCGCGAACGCAGCTTGATCGCCGCGGACGTCGATCCGCAGGCGGTCCGTGGAACCCGTGAGGAGTTGACTCAGCTCACCGGCGGCAATCTGATGGCCGCCGTCCAGGATCACGACGTACTTGCAGATCGTCTCGACGTCCGGGAGGAGGTGGCTCGACAGGATCACGTTGCGGCCCGGCGACTTCGCGATCGTCCGCACGAGGTCGAGCATCTCCGTCCGGCCGCGCGGGTCCAGTCCGGTCGTGGGCTCGTCGAAGATGTACAGCTGCGGGTCGTGGACCATCGATTGCGCGAGCTTGATCTTCTGCTTCATGCCGGTCGAGTACTCCGCGATCTTGCGGTACCGTTCCTCCTCGACGCCGACGAATTGAAGGACGTCGTGAGAACGGCTCATCGCAGTGTCCCGGTCCAATCCGCTGATCCGACCCATGTACGAGACGAGGCCGACCCCGGTCATGTCGGGGACGAGGCAGTCGTGCTCCGGCATGTATCCGATCCGCTCCCGCACGGGCACGCCGTCCCCGATGTCGCGTCCGAGG
>DATMDM010000009.1:0-23073 GCA_035557795.1 Thermoplasmata archaeon
GTCGAAAGACCCGGACGTCCTGATGACGGACGGCGGCGACGCGTTCCTGATGCCGTACCTCGCCGCGAAGGCCTCCGACTTCGGCGTGAGTCTGCAACTGGGCCGGGACCCCGACCGGTTCGCGGGGGTGAAAGCGAAATCTTACTTCACGTACGGGAAGATCGTCTACAAACCGGGGCAATACATCCTGCGCGGTCGGCTACATCTGGATCGCGGTCACTTCGCGTTTCGCGAAAGCGATTTCGCGGGCCTCGCGGAACTGTCGCGTCTCTCGACGTTGACACCGCAGGAGCAGGCGCGGCTCACGCCGGGCACCGCGTTCTCCGCGATGCAGGTGAATCAGGCGTACCACGACGGCTGTCTCGTCGTGTGGAAGAAGAATCGACCCGAGGATTTCAAGGACGCGGAGAATCTGCTACGCGGCGACCGCGGGGGCTTCACGTTCGAGCCGGAAGTCGGGGTGCACGAAGGCCTCTACGAGCTCGATTTTTCGTCCCTTTATCCGAGCATCATGGTGAAGTACAACATCTCCGCGGAAACGCTCGACTGTTCTTGCTGCACGACCGACGGCCTCCCCGTCCCGGAGTTGCGGTACCATCTCTGCACGCGACGAATCGGGATTGTCGGTCGTGTGCTGAAGCCACTGATCGAGCGGCGACGGTACTACAAGAAGATGAAGAAAGAACCGGGCCCGCTCCAAGATATCTACACAGGCCGCGACACGATTCTCAAGTGGACCCTGGTGACTTGCCTCGATGGACGCACGGTGATTCCCTACAAAATGAATGGCCAGCGTCTTCTGAAACCGATTTCTGAAATCATCGATCCCCTTCTGCCAGATGGCGGCATGGCAGATGCTCCCGACGAACTGCGGCTGTTTGGATTCGATTCGAACCTGCGTCTTACGGAGAAGAAGGCAGCAAAGGTCTTGAAAGTTAAAAGTCCGCCAAACATGCTTCGGATTGGGCTCCAAGGAGGACAGGAAATCGTCGCCACAGCGAATCATCGGTTCTTTGTTCTCAATGACAAAGACGGTCTGGATGTCAGGAGAGCGGATGAACTGTACGTTGGAGACTATCTTACTGCAGCCACCGATCTGCTGGAGGATTCCCACTCAATCCACGATGCGAAAAGGACAGGCAAGAACCTCGCCCAATCCGAGCTAACCTTCCTCCGCGTTCGGGAGATCGATGAGGTCGCTTCGCAAACCGATTTCGTCTATTGCTTCGAAACGGAGGAGAAACTCAATGGGTTCGTCACGCAGGGCAACCTCTTTGTATCTAATTCGTTCGGGTATCAAGGATATAAAAATGCCCGATTCGGACGCATCGAATGCCACGAGGCAATCAACGCGTACGCGCGGAACATCCTCGTCCGCACGATGGAGATCGCCGAATCCCATGGCTACGAGGTCGTCCACGGCATCGTTGATTCCGTCTGGTTGCGACCCACCGCGAACGCAGATCCGATCGAGAAGGTGCGCGAGCATATCGCGGGCTCCATCGGCCTCCC
The DNA here is from genome assembly GCA_035557795.1 of Thermoplasmata archaeon. Taxonomy (GTDB): domain Archaea; phylum Thermoplasmatota; class Thermoplasmata; order RBG-16-68-12; family RBG-16-68-12; genus RBG-16-68-12. The sequence continues at coordinate 1,513 of DATMDM010000009.1, forward strand.
GATCGAGCTCGAAGGCCGGTACAAGTGGATCGTGTTCCTCCCGTGCAAGACGACCGGCGTCGGCGCGCTGAACCGCTACTACGGATTGTTCCAAGACGATGAGTTCAAGCTCCGTGGGATCGAACTCCGCAAGCACGACACCCCGGAGTTCATCAACATCTGCCAGGAGGCGATGCTCGGAGAGCTCAGTCTCGCGTCGACCGCCGCGGAGTTCCGCGAGCGCATCCCAATGGCCGTCGACATCTTGCGGTGGACCGCGAAGTGCGTCCTCGACCGCACGATCCCGGTGCACCAGTTCATCCTCACGAAGAGCGTCTCGCGCACCCTCACGGAGTACGTCGTCCTGACGGCGACCGCGGCGGCTCTGAAGCAGATGGAGAAGCGCGGCTTCACGGTCGAGCCGGGCGAGTCGGTGCGGTACGTCCTCTTGGACGCCCGCGCCCGCGATTCCGAACGGAAGGTGCGCGTCGCGGAGTTCCTCCAGGGGGACGAGGAGCCGGACGCGTGGGAGTACATCCGCCTCCTGTGCCGGTCCGGACAGACGCTCCTCGCGCCGTTCGGGTACACGGAGGAGAAACTGGCCCGAATGTGCGAAGACCTCTCCGATATTTCAATCGCGAACATGCCGGAGCAGGCGATCACGATCCAAGAAGATTACAAATCGATTGGGGAGAGCCGCAGCCGAGCCCGTGGCGGCGTCGGATACAAGAAGCCGTGGCGGGTCGTTGACGAGGAAGAGATGGCCACGGAAATCTCCGGGGACCTGTGAGGAGCGACGCTCGGCGAGCAGCGGAAACGGCAGCCCGGGCGAAATCAGTCGACGGGGAACGGTTCTTCGATGAGCCCCTCCGCCGCGGCGATCAGCTTCGTCACGCGCTGCTCGGAGTCCGCGAGGATCGCGTGGCAGCGGCGGTACAGGCCGAGTCCTTCCTCGAAGACGGCGAGGGCGCGGTCGAGCGGCAGGTCGCCGCGGGACAACGCGTCCACCGTCGCCTCGAGGGCCGCGAGGGATTCCTCAAAGTTCGGCTCTTCGGTCATGGTTCCTCCTGTTCCTGGTTGACGTGAACGCGAATCCGGCCGTCCTGGAAGCGGACCGCGAGGGCGTCGCCCGATCCGACCTCTGCGGCGTGCGCGACGACGTGGCCGTCCTCCCGCTCCGCGATGGCATAGCCGCGCTGCAACGTCGCGAGGGGACTCAACACGTCCAAGCGCCGGCCGAGCCCCTCGAGCCTCTCCCGATTGCGGGTGACCTCCCGAGGTGCGACGGTCGACAGCGCGGCGAACGACCGCTCCAGGAGCGCACGGTTCGCCTCGACCCCCCGCTGCAGGCCCCTGGGGGACAGCCGTTCCCTCAGGGCCGTCGCTAGATTCCGAGCGCCCCGAAGCGCCTCGTGGATTTCCCCGACCAATGAGCGGCCCGCCCCGTTGATCCGAGCCAGGAGTTCCGTTGCATCCGGGGAGACGAGCTCCGCCGCGGCACTCGGAGTCGCGGCCCGGACATCCGCGACGAAGTCCACGATCGTCACGTCCGTCTCGTGGCCGATTGCGCTGACCACCGGCGCCCGCGAAGCCGCGACCGCCCGTGCGAGCCCTTCGTCGTTGAAGCACCACAGGTCCTCGAGTGATCCCCCGCCGCGAGCGACGATGACGACATCCACGCGGTCGGCCACGAACGCGAGGGCGCGACGCAAGCTGGCGGGTGCCTCGGGTCCTTGGACCAGAGCAGGCGCGATGACGATGTGCGCGATGGGGTACCGGCGTCGCAAGATCGTGACGATATCGTGCACGACCGCGCCGACCTCCGACGTCACGACTCCGATCTTCCGAGGGTACGCCGGGAGTGAGCGCTTTCGTGCCGCGTCGAACAAGCCCTCCGCGGCCAGCTTCTTGCGCGTCTTCTGATACGCGGCCCAAAACGCGCCGACGCCGGCGGGGGTCGCGGCCTTGACGAGCAATTGGACGGAACCTCGACGCGGGAACACGTCGACGTCGCCCGAGACGACGACGTCCATACCGTCCTCGAGATCGAATCCGAGCATCTCGGCATCCTCGCGGAAGAGGGTGCACGAGAGCTGGGCGGTCGCATCCTTCAGGGTGAAGAACACGTGGCCGGAGGGCGCGCGCTGCAGGTTGCTGACCTCACCGCGCACAACGATCCGGGAGAGAATCGGGTTCGCCCGGATCGTGTCCCGGATGACGCGGGCGAGCTGCGTGACGGTGAGAGCCTGGGGCGCGCCCGGTCGGTTCTCGCAGGTGACGGCGATCGGATCCATTCTCCCCTCTCCGCGTACCCGTGACTGGAGTTATCAACCGACCGAGGGGAGATAGCCGAAAGTGTTTCGAAGGTCCGCCGGTGGACGACGACGGAGTTGAGGGCTCGGTGCAGGAGACGCCTTCACGAACCGACCAGCTCGCTCGCGCGAAGGAGCGCGTGGAGCCGCACACCGATCTCCGCCAGGAGGATTGCCCCGCCCTCCTCTCGATCGACGACGCACACGCAGTCCTCGACGATCGCGCCGTGCTCGCGCAGCCGATCGATCGCACCCCGGAGGGTGCCGCCCGTCGTCACGACGTCTTCGACGAACAACACGTGATCGCCCCGGTTCAACTCGCCTTCGAAGTCGTGCCTCGTGCCGTGTTCCTTCGCGGCCTTCCGAACGATGACATACGGCTTGTCGCTCGCGAGGCTCACGGCGGCGGCGATCGGAACGGCGCCGAGCTCGACGCCGGCGATCCGGATCGCTCCCCGGGCGAACGGAGCGATCGCCTTCGCAATGATCCGCAGGAGATCCGGTCGGGTGATGGCCTTCTTGATATCGACGTAGTACGAGGACGTCTTGCCGGACGCGAGGGTGAAGGTCCCGAACTGGAGCGCCCCGGATGCCTTCAGGGCGGCGACGAAGGCCGGCCGGTCGATTTCACCATGGCTCCTGTTTCTGGCCGATCCGAAATCCGATGACATTCACGGCCCGATGCAGGGCGGGCGTGATAAGGATGATGGCAACGAGTCCAAGCAGCGCGTCAACGGAGAAGAATCGCGGGACCGACCATCCGGGAATCGTGAGGCTCAGGAGGAGCGCCCCGACGACGAAATCGTACTGGTCGAGGACGGGGGCTTTCGCACCGCGGGGCTTGTGCATCCGCCGCTTGAGGAACGCACCCGCGAGGTCGCCGAGGAGCGCGCCGAAGGCGAGGATCGCGGACGCCCCGAACGCCACGCCGAACGATCCGAACGACCACGTGGAATTCGATGCGAAGAGGTTGAACGGCACGGTCAAGAGGAAACCCAGGAACGCCCCCGACAACGTGCCGCCCACGAGGCCTCGCCACGTCTTCCCGTCGCCGAAGAGCCGCTCGCGATCCCGGAGGGTTCGGCCGAAATCGATGGGCGTGCCCCCGCCGAAGACGACCGCCATCGGGTTCGCCACGAAAGCGGGGAGGAAGAACCATAAGGCCTGCGGGATCGCCTCGAGGGCCATCGCGGCCGGCGTAGGTTCGTGACCCGGATATAGGTAATCCCGCCCCGACGGTCCGGGACACCGTCTCCAACCTACCTCCGTTTAGAGGTAGAACCCGGTGGCGAATGGAAGACGTCCGAACGGCCTACGCCGAACGTTCGAGACGGGCAATCCTCGACGCAACGTCGGCTTGGATCCGGCGATAGTACGCGAGGAGCTTCCGCCCGCCGTTCTGCCGGGACGCAGGGTCCCGAGCCGGTCCGACGTAGTCCTCCCGACGCCGGCTGCGACCGCCCTCCCGCTCGTAGTGCCAGAAGTACAGGTACTCGTTCCCGTCGATCCGGTGGACACGGAGACCACAGCCGATCCGCATGAGACCTACCTCTGTTTAGAGGTAGGTTCGCCCGAGACCGTGAACCTTCCGGTGAGGTGTGCGAATCGCGCGGCCCGCTCCTTTCAGGCATGATAATCTGCGCATCACCCCTTTATAGCGCCGTCCGGCTCGTGCGACGGTCCTCCCATGGACCGTTTGAAGACGTACGTCGAGGGCTTCGACGAGGCGCTCGGCGGCGGCATCCCACGCGGCTCGCTCGTCCTCGTCGCCGGCACCCCGGGGACGATGAAGACGGCCCTGACCTTCTCGATCCTCTACGAGAACGTGAAGGCCGGCTCGAAGGCCCTGTACATCACGCTGGAAGAGAGCCAGGAAGACCTCCGGGCCGCGATGACGGACCTCGGCATGACCGGCCTGGACGACATGGAGTTGTACATCCTCGACGTCGGCCGGATCCGGTTGGAGCACAAGGACGAGGAGCCCACGAAGAACTGGCTCGACGTCCTGCAGAAGTACATCGATCAACGGGTTCGAGTGAACACGTTCGACCTCATCGCCCTCGACAGCCTCGCGGCGCTGTACAGCCTGAGCCACCTGAACAACCCGCGCCGAGAACTGTTCCACTTCTTCGGCTTCCTCAAGTCCTTGCACGCGACGTGCTTCCTGATCTCCGAAGTCCCGTCTGGGAACCACGGCAAACTGTCGTCGTTCGAAGAGGAGTTCCTCGCGGACGGCATCCTGTACCTGGGGCAGGTCGAGACAGGCGCCGCGGACGTGCAGCTGCGGCTCCGGTGCGTCAAGATGCGCCGCGCGCGGCACGAGCGCGGATATTACGCCCTGAGCCGGAACGACGGCCGTTTCCAGGTCACCCGCGCGGCGTCAGAGTGAGGTCTTCTGGAGGAGTTTGAGGAGCGCCTCGGCGTACTTCCCCGCGAGCTTCTCGTTGCCAAACGTCTTCGTCGCCGCGGCCTTGTTCTCCTCGATCGCCTCGACCGTCTTCACCAGCACCTGCACGACGTCTTTCCCGGGCGCCCGCCGGAACAGGGCGGCGATCGACGCGCCTTCGCCCGTCATCACGACGAGCCGGCCGACCGGAAGATGCAGGACGTACGTGCCTTTCGCCCGCCGCTCGGATTCGCGGCGGATCATCTCGGCGACCTCGGGTTGGTCGAGGTACGCCGTCTCGCCGGCCTTCGCGAGGACCTCGCGGCCTTTCCGCAGGATCACGAGCGCGAGCGCGTTCGACTCCTTGTGCCCCGCGGCGAGCTCGGACCAGAACGCGGCTTGGAGGGAGAGGGCCCGCAGCCGCCGCCGGAGGGCCGACATCGCCGCCCGGTCCTGGCTCCTCACGAGTTCCTTCAGGGTCGCCTCGACCTCTTTCGCCTCCTTCGGATGCAGGAGATGCCGGAACGTCTGGAACTCCTGGCTCAAGGCGTCGAGCTCCGGAGGGGAACGGGGCCGCGGCAGCGCCACTGGCGCCGGCATCTCGCCGGGCGGGTCGTTCGTCGATCGGTCGTTCGCGGACAAGGCGGGAACCTCTTGCTCGATCAGGTCGACGGCCTCGGCCAAGCTCTTGTCGGGGTGGCGCAGCATCGCTTCCATGACGACCTTGCCATGGCCCTCGAGCTCCCAGCGGAGCAGCTTCAGGGCTGCGTCATCCCGCTTGGCCATCCCTTCTCGCCGGGCGCAACGGAAGACGGCTACAAAAGCATTCCTTCCGAAATCGGATTTTGACGAATACTTTCACCGATGAATATCTCCCTCGATAACGAGGACGCCATCGCTTTATAACGAAGACCTCGTCGTGCGGCCTACGATGGACATCGAGGTCCCATTGCTCCAGACGTATGTCGACGGACTCGACCGCGCCCTCGGCGGCGGGATCCCGAGGGGCAGTACGGTCCTCGTCGCCGGCACGCCGGGGACAATGAAGACCTCCCTCATCCTCTGGATGATGCACGAGAACGCGCGCCTGAACGGCGTCAAGTCACTCTATGTCAGCTTGGAGCAGGACATGGACAGCTTGAAGGCGGGGGCCTCGCGGATGGGGATGAAGAACCTCCACGAGTCGAGCGTGTACATCCTGGACATGGGCCAGCTCCGGCGCGGGCTGGCGCGCTCGGAGTCCTCGAAAGACTGGTTCACGATCCTCTACGAGATCATCAAGGAGGCCGTGAGCGCGAGCGGCTACGGCGTGCTCGCCTTGGACAGCCTCGAGGCCCTCTACGCCCTCTCCGAAATCAAGACGCCGCGGCGGGAAATGTTTCACTTCCTGTCGTCGATCAAGGAGCTCGGCCTCACGACGTTCCTGATCGCGGAACAACCGTTCGGCTCGACGCGCCTCGCCCAATGGGGGGAGGACTTCCTGGCCGACGGAATCCTGAACCTCCGGCAGGTCGAGGTCGGCGAGACCGATGTCCAGCTACGGCTGCGGTGCATCAAGATGCGTTGGATGAACCACGACCACAACGCGCTCGCACTGAACCACGACGGCCAGAAGTTTTTCGTGACCCACGTGATTTCGAAGAAGAAGTGAACGTGACAGGTGCTTCCTGCCACGTCGATCGCCGAGCAGATTTAGGGCGGGGGAAACGGGCCGCCCGGCGGCGGCATCGTCGACATGGGCATCCCCGGTGGAACCGTGGGTGCCGGAATCTCCCCGTGGCTCACGCGGGACCACGCCAGATAGGTCGCGGCGGCGAACAGGAGAGCCGGGACCACGCTCAGATAACCGAGAGCGGTCAACTGGCCCTGGAGCGCGGCGAGGGGGGCGGGGTTGTACGTTCCCCCGGACACGGATTGGTTGACCGCGTTCGAGATGAGCGGCGCGATAATCGCGAAAATCGCGATCGAGATGGCCAGATTGGCCGCGTATCCGGCCCATAGCAGGATCCTTCCGGTCTGCTTCTGCAAGCCGTACGTGAACAGGACGGACGCGATGCCGCTAATCGCGGCCGCGATGATCGCTCCGACAAGGAGGGTATTGAAGGCGCTCGCGAGTGCGGACGCCGTGACGGCCGGGTTCTGCGAAGCGACCGCAGAAAACACGGCGGCGGCGAAGAGCACTCCCGCGATGATCCCAACGCCGATCCCGACGAAGAACAGCACGATCGCGATGACGACGTTCCGGGCGTGGGTCGAGCCGAACGCCTTGCGCCCGAGGATGACGAGGATGGCGCCGATGAGCAAGAGCAACGCTCCCAATAACCCGATGATCGGAATCCATGAAATGAGCCCGCCAATGAGGAGCAGGAGAAGTCCGGTCTTCGTGCGGTCGATTTGTTTGCGCCGCTCCGCGTCCCACGCCGATGGCAGGCCGGGCATCGCGCCTCCGTAGGGTCCGGGCGCCGGATACATCGGCGGAGCGCCGGACGGCGGCGGCGCCCCTGCCGACAGAGGACTCCCGCAGTTCGTACAGAACATCGTTCCGAGCTTGTTCGTGGTGCCACAGCGAGGACAAGTGAGGCTGGTTGCCAATCTCCCCCTCCGCCATCCGGAACAGAATCGGGGTTGAAAATCCTATCGGACCCCGGAAAGCTTAATCCGCCCGAGGCCATGAAAGCGGCATGGCGGCCGCCGGCCCGTTCGACCGATGGATCTCGTTCGAACTCGGCCGGCTGAACGCCGGGCTCGTCGTCGAGAAGAAGAGCCTGACTCGTCTCCTCGGGGAGCCCGAGCCGGAGTGCCGCACGCGGGAGGGGGACCCGCATCCGTTCGACCGGGCGGCCCTCGACCGCCTCGCGGCCGTCCTCACCCGCGAAGAAGCGGACGACCTCCGGCTGCCCCTCACCCTGGTCGCCTCCGGGGACTCGGACAGCGCCTATCTCACGGACGAACTGGGCGCGAAGGCCCTGCGGGCCGTGGAGAAGTTCGATCGGGCGTTCCCGTTCCGCGACGGCCGGATGGCCCTCCCTCATTCGCTCGCGATGGATCTCGTCCGGCGCCTCGGCGGCGCCGTTCAGGTGGCCTTCGCCTGAGGCCTATTTCGGCGCCTCGGGCCTCTCCTTGCGGGATGCCCAGAAATCTTCGGGTACGTCATCGTAGATGGACCCGATCTTCTCGGCCTCTTCTTTCGCCTTCTGCGCCTCGACGAGCTCGGCGATCCGTTCTTTCCGGAACATCCAGTAGTGGATCCGCCATTCCCGCCCGTCGTAGAGGGTCGTCTCCTCGCGTTCCGTCGTCAGGATGCCGGAGTCCTCGAGCATGTAGAAGGCGTCCCGGTCTTCCGGCTCCAGGACGTTGTCGATGATCCGTTCGGAGTAGCCGAAGAAGTTGAGGACGTGCTGGGCCATCGCCCGCGCCTCTTCCTCCTTCATCCCGGTCCGGTCGATCGAGTTCTTGATCGCCCGGGTGAGGTCGTCGACGGTCAGCGTCCCGGCCGGTCCCCGCTCTGACTTCGTCTTCACGGCCATGGGTCGCCTCGGGCGGCTCCTATGGGGGGTCTATGCTATTTAAGAGTTCTGCGCCGCCGTCCCTCCATTGATTCTCAGCATCCTGGGCGAGAGCGGATCGTCCTCTCACCCCTGATAACCGGATCGATCCGTCGGCGACCCCGGCAAAAGGTTAACGCGCGCGGTTCGCATGCATGTATGGGATGGCGAACGGTGTGGACGTGGAGTGGGTGCGGGCCGCGAAGCCCGGGGAGCCTTCGAAGCCGCCCGAAGACCTCGAGGCCGAATTGCGGGAGTTGCGGGACGAAGTCCGACGGCTGAGGGAGCAGGTGGCCGCATTGGCCGTCGAGTCCGCACGACCGGCGCCGGGGGACGAACGCCTCCCGACGTACGTCGGCCGGCTCGATTCGTCCCTGGAGGGCGGGGTCCCGAAAGGCAGCGTGATCGCGATCACCGGCCCGGGCGGCTCGATGAAGACGTCGCTCGCGCTGTACATCCTGATCAAGAACCGCGCCGCGGGTCGCCGCGGGGTCTACGTGACCGTCGAGGAGAGCAGAGAGTCGATCCTCCGGACGATGCGCCATCACGGGCTCGGGACCGAGGAAGACTTCCTCGTCGACATCGCGCGCCTCCGCGTCGAGCACGAGGGCGCCGAGGAGATCCGGGATTGGCTCCGCGTCCTGAGAGATTTTCTCGTCCGACGAAATGCGCGCGAGAAGATCGACCTCGTCGTCATCGACACGATGGACGTGCTCGTTTCGATGGCCCACCTGCAAGACGTGCGGAACGAGCTGTTCCACTTCTTCCATTTCCTGCGTTCGATGGGCGTGACCACCTACGTGATCGCGAACATCGATCCCGCGCGGGGCGGGGTCGCCAACGACGTGTCGTTCCTCGCGGACGGCGTTTTCGAACTCCGGTTCAGCGGCGCGGGAGAGGGAAGGGTCCAACTGCTATTCCGATGCGCGAAGATGCGCCACACGAACCATTCTCGCGACTACTTCGTCCTCACGTACGACAAAGGGTTCGCGGCGAAACCGTACGAGGCCCCGAAGCCGTCCCGCTGGCGTCGGCGGACGTGATCAGAAGGCTCCCTTGATCTTCGCCCGGTCGATCTTGATCCCGGCGGGAGTCGCCATCAGGACGTTCTTCCCTACGACGGCCACGTCCCCGCCGCAGTCTCGGACCGCGCTCTTCAGTTCCGCCGTGATCCGCTTGAGCGCGAGGTCGTCGCTCGCGAGGCTCGTGTAGTCGATCAACAAGATGTTCCCGTTGTACACGTGGGTCGTCAGGTCGGCGATGTCCTCGTAGCGGTAGACCTCCGCGACCTTGACCAAGTGTTCGACGGGCTCACCCAGTGCCCCGCCATCGCCCTCGAAGCTCAGCTCCCCGAGGTCGATGTACGTATCTGCCTCAGCGCCCTCGGACAATCGTCGGAATGGCTTTTTGATGAAGGCCATGCCACATCCCTTCTGCGCCGCCCCATAGCCGACACCACGAATTTAAAGGTATCGCGGAGGACCGTCCGTCGGTTCCGGAACGGTCGATAATTATCCATTCAATCATAAGATAGCCGTGGTTCTTCGTGACACGGCCACGTCGGCGGGGACAACGTTTAAGAAGGAAGGGCCTTTGTCGCTGGGCGCCCATGGTCTACGACGTCATCGTCGTCGGGGGTGGCCCCGCCGGTCTGACGGCCGGCGTCTACGCGCGGACCCGGAAGCTTTCCACCCTGATCCTCGAGGCGCAGGCGACGGGCGGCCAGCTGGAGTGGCTGTACCCGACGAAGTCCGTGTACGACTATCCGAGCTACATCGCCATCGAGGGCGGCGAACTCGCGGAGCTGTTCGTCCTCCATTCGCGGGAGAGCGGCGCGGAGATCCGCGCGGAGGAGGTCGTCGACGTCCAGCGACAGGCGTCTGGCTTCAAGCTCACGACCCGCGAAGGGAACGCGCACGAGGCGCGGTCGATCATCCTCGCGATGGGGATGGGGTTGCTCGAGCCGAAGCGCCTCGGAGTGCCCGGCGAAGCGGAGTTCGAGTCGAACGGCGTGGAGTACCGCGTGCGGGACCGTCGGGAGTTCAAAGGCAAACGGGTGGTCGTCGTCGGCGGCGGAGACAGCGCCCTCGAGATCGCGCTCGAGATCGTCGCGGCCGCGAAGAAAGTCATCCTCGTCCATCGCCGCGAAGAGTTCCGGGCGATGGAGAAGAACGTCGAGGCGGTGATGGAGAGCCCGATCCAAGTCCTGTTCAACGCCGAGGTCACGAGCCTCGAGGGGGACGGGAAGGTGGAACGCGCGGTCGTCTACGACAACCGAACGCTGAAGAAGACCGTCCTCGACGTCGACGCGGTGATCGTGAACATCGGCTTCGAACCAAAGATTACGCCCCTGCCGCGATGGGGTGTCGAGCTCGAAGGGGACCGGTTGATCCGCGTCAAGGCGGACATGTCCACCTCCGTCCGCGGGATCTACGCCTGCGGCGACATGGTGTCGTATCCGGGGAAGGACAAGCGTATCGTCACGGGTTGCGGCGAGGCCGTGACCGCCGTCATGTCCGTGTACAAGTACCTCAAGCAGCCGTACTGGGCGTGAGGGCCCGAACGAGCGGCGGGAGCGCCTCGGGCGTCTCGATCAGGTAATCGACGCCGGCGGCCTCGAGCCGCGCGCGGGTTCCGTAGCCCCAGGTGACGCCAATCGTCCGAGCGCCCGCCGCCTTGCCCGCGCGCACATCGTTCTCCGTGTCGCCCACGACGGCGCACTCCGGCGCCTGCACGCCGAGTCCCGACGCCGCCCGGAGAATCGGGTCCGGGGCGGGCTTCTTCCGCGGCACGGAGTCGCCCCCGAGGACGAGGGCGAAGAACGGGAGGAGACCGGTGACCCGGAGGGCCTCGACGGACGTGTCGTGGCGTTTGTTCGTCACGGCCGCGAGCTTCCAGGCGGCGAGGGAACCGAGGGTCTCCTGGATGCCGGGGTAGGCGTGCATGCCTTCGTGCACGGACGCGGCCTCGACCCGCTGAAATTCGCGAACCGCCACCACGAGTTCGTCGCCCGCCAGACCGCAACGCTCCGCATAGATGACTTCGATCGGCGTGCCGATCCACTGCGCCGCCTCGGAGCCGGAGATCGACGCCTTCCGGATTGCCGCGAGACCCGCATCGAACGCCGTGACCCACGCCTCGCGCGTGTCGAGGAGCGTCCCGTCGATGTCGAAGAGGACGGCACGAAGCCTCGACACGTCAAGGCTCCTCCTCGCCGAGCCGCCAGATTTCGTCGCCCACGTGGTGGATCGTCTGCATCGCCTTGCCTTTCTCCTCCCGGGCCATTGTGGGTCCGTCCATAATCGCCCGTCCGATCGCAAGCGGCCGGCCGTTCTTCTCGTCGCGGACCCAGACGATGTCGCCCGCACGAATCCCGAGGTCTGCGTCCACGATGCCCGGCGCCATCACGTCCGCGCCATTGTAGATGAAACGCACCGCCCCCATGTCGACTGTGACGGCGCGTTTCTTTGCGGGGAAGGCGAGCAGCCCGCGGATCGTCGGCGCGATCCCGCCATCGAGGAAGATCGCGATCGCATCGTTCCCCCGCAGCAAGAGTCGGTGCGGTCCGGCTTCGGCCTCGTCGAGAGGCACGTCGTCCAGAGGGACCGCCATGCCGAATTCGTCCGCGAGTCGACCGAGGAAGTCCGTTGTCTCCTTCCGGCGTAGCCTCGAGCGCCGACGGATCTTCAGGGCCATTGATTCCGGCACGCGGCCGGGGAAGATAACTCCTCGTTTGCGCGTCCCGACATTTATCGATTCGGATCGATAGATGTCAGCTCGATGCCGCGCCTTCGGACCGCAGATCGAGGGCCTCCGATGAGGTCGGGTCGAGCCGCAGCGCCTCGTCGACCATCTTTCGTGCGCGGGCTTCCTGCCCCAAGGCGCGCCAAGCGCGCGCCGCATCACACCACGTCTCGGGGTCCGTCGGATTCAGTCCGATGGCGGCGTCGAACGCCGCGACCGCTTCCTTCGGCCGATCCAGGCGCAATAGCAACTCGCCCTTCCTCCGGTAGACGAGGTCTCGGCCGATCGCGGTCGCCCGGATCGCGGCGTCGCAATCCGCAATCGCGTCTTCGATGCGACCGAGGCCCGCGTGAATTTCCGCGCGAAGCAGAAATGTCTCCCCGCTGGGCCCCTCGATTCCGTCCAGGGCCGTGAGAGCGTCGTCTGCTCGGCCGAGGACCTGCAGGGCGCGCGCAAGTTCGGGTCGCGCTTCGGTGGCCCCGAGGTCCGCGGCCTTTCGAAGCGACGCCTCCGCATCCGTGGCCCGCCCCGCCGCGAGAAACGCGCGGCCGGCCGCGAGCCAACCGCGGGAATCCGACGGATCGCGCGAGCGCAGTTCCTCCGCGGGGACGATCGCATCCCCGGGCCGGCCGACTCGGAGCAGGAGCGCGGAAAGCCGGAGCAGCGCGTCGGCTCCATGCGCCTTCGACGCCGACGCCGCGTATCCGTCGATCGCCTCGTCGACCCGCTCCAGGTCCTCGAGCAGGACCGCCTGATGATACCGCAGTTCGGCGTTGTCCGGCTCGATCTCCAGAGAAGCCTGGAAGCACTGGAGCGCCTCCTCGTAGCACCGTTCCGCCTCGAGCGCGTTTCCCATCTCTTCGAGGATTTTGCCGCGGAAGACCCACGCCTCGTCGAACGATCCGTTCAGGATGAGCGTGTTGTTCAGCGCATCTCGGGCCTCCTCGAGCCGGCCGAGATGATGGAGGGCCTCCGCCTTCGCCATCCACGCGTGATCGTAGTTCGGGTTCAGCTCGAGACTCTGGCTGATCAGCTCGAGGCCCTCTTCGTGGCGGCCGAGCGAATCGAGCGCGTGGCCCTTCGCGTACAGAGCATAGTCGAAATCGGGCTTAATCTCGAGGCTCTTGTCGTGGTACTTCAGGGAAGGCTCGTGGCGACCCATCTTGTTCATCGCGTTCCCGATGTTGTTCCACGCGATCTCGTATCGAGGGTTCACCTCGAGAGCCCGCTCGAAGTACGGGATCGACTTCTCGTACCGCCCGAGGTTGTAGAGCGCGTTTCCCAGGTTGTTCCAGAGGACCTCGTCGCCGCGGTCCATCTCGATCGCCTTCTCGTACGCCGTCACGGCCTCCTCGAGCCGATTGATCCCGTGGAACGTGTAGCCCTTGTTGTACCACGCCTGCTTGTACCTCGGGTTGATCGCGAGCGCCTTCTCGTAGCAGGCGAGCGCCTCCTCGTGAATCCCGAGCATGAAGAACGTGAAGCCTTTGTTGTTCCACGCCTCCTCGTTGTTCGGCTCCGCCGCGATCGCGCGGTCGTAGGCTTCGACGGCCTCCTCGTATCGTTCGAGGGCGTACAGCGCGTCGCCGAGTCCGGTCCACGCGTCTCCGTCCTCCGGATTCTGCGAGGTCGCGGCGTTGTATGCGTCGACGGCCTCGTCGAACTTGTTCAGCTCCTCGAGGAGTTGCCCCTTCCGCGTCCACGCGACCGCGTTCCCGGAATCCGCGCGGACGAGGGCTTCGTAGACCTGCAACGACGGCCTGGCGCGCCCGAGTCGCGCCAAGACGAGCGCTTTGTCGTACAACGCATCCGCGTAGGCCGGGTTGATGGCGAGGGCGCGGTCGTACGCGACGAGCGCCTCCTCGAACTGCCCGAGTTGCGCGAACGCGTTCCCGAGGTTGTAAGCGGCGATCTCGTACTTCGGGTGGCGTTGCAACGCCCGGGTGTACGCCTGAATCGAGTCCTCATGGCGGCCAAGCCCGTCGAGCGCCACCCCGCGATTGTTCCACATAACGTGGTCCTCGTAACCGAACGCCGCCGCGCGGTCGTAGGAAGCGAGCGCGTCCGAGAACTCGCGGGCGTCGCAGTGCGCGTTCCCGCGGAGGAACTCCGCCTCCCCGCGAGCCAGGTCCGCCTTGGCGGGCACGGCCGAGATCGCGAAGGCGAGGGGGAGGGCCATCGGGGCCGCATCAGAGTCGACGCCGATTTAATGGTTCCGCGGTGAGTTCCGGTGGCGTTAGTTTGCGTACTTTCGCCGACCTCTCCGCAGAACTGTCAATGACCGGGAGACGATGAGGACATCGCGTTCGCGTCGATGGTTCGAGGACCGATGAAGCCCATCTTCTTCACAACTGCGCCGGAGTTCCGAAACTGGCTGGAGAAACGACACCGCGAGACCCAAGAATTATGGGTCGGGTTCCATAAAAAGAGCTCAGGCCAGGCGAGTATCACGTGGCCGGAAGCGGTCGACGAAGCGCTGTGCGTTGGATGGATCGATGGCCAACGGAAAGGCATCGACGAAGTGGACTATGCGATCCGTTTCACACCGCGCAAGCCGGGCAGCATCTGGAGCGTCGCGAATGTCAAACGCGTCGAGGAACTCCGCGCACAACGGCGCATGCAGCCGGCCGGCCTCGAGGCGTTCGAGGCGCGCACGAAAGATCGATCCGGAATCTATTCGTACGAGCAACGCAAGACGGCGGAGCTTGACGAAGCGCAATTGAGGAAATTCCGCGCGAACCGGAACGCTTGGGAGTCCTTTCAAGCGCAACCGCCATCGTACCAGAAGGCGGCCGTTTGGTGGGTCGTCACCGCGAAGACGGAGACGACGAAGCTCAAGCGCCTCGAACAGCTGATTAACGATTCGGCGCATGGACGAACCGTGCCGCCACTGACTCACGGGATTCTGAAGCGCGGCTGATCGGCGACCGCCGGCCTCCGGTTGCAGCCGCCGATCGGGAGGCCGAGAACGGGGTCGTCGGATTTAAGTAGAGATAGTTCCTTGAAGCGGGTTTAGGGGAGACGCATTGTCGACGATGGACACAGAGTCCTTCTCGAAGACGAAGGTGATGGAGCTCCCGCGGAACGTCGTCGTCGGCCATGACGCCTTGCACGCGGTCGGAGAGGTCTGCCAGTCGCTGAAACTGGGGAAACGCGCCTTGATCGTCGCGGACGAGACGACGATGAAGATCGCCGGAATGACCGTCGAGAAGGAACTCGCGGCACGGAAGATCCGTACCTCGGAATTCTTGATCCCGGATGCGACGATGAAAGAGGTTCGCGAGGGAGAAGAGAAGATTCGCAAGGGGAACATCGAGTTCGCGCTCGGTGTGGGCGGCGGGCGTTCGATTGACGTCGCGAAGTGCGCGTCCTTCAATGCGGGTGTGCCGTTCGTGAGCGTGCCGACCGCCGCGAGCCACGACGGCGTGGTGTCGTCGCGCGCCTCGATCCAGAAGGACGGGGAGAAGGTGAGCCTCGCGGCCCAGACGCCGATCGCGGTCATCATGGACACCGGCGTGATTGCGGAGTCCCCGTTCCGTCTGCTTGCGTCGGGATGTGGGGACATCATCTCGAACCTCGCGGCGGTGAAGGACTGGGCCCTCGCACGGAACCTCCGGAACGAATACTATTCTTCGTACGCCGCCGCGCTGAGCGAACTCGCCGCGCACCTCGTGATCGAGAACGCGTCGACGATCAAGCCTCGACTCGAAGAGAGCGCGTGGTTCGTGTGCAAGGCGCTCGTCTCGAGCGGGGTCGCGATGTCGATCGCCGGCTCCTCGCGGCCCGCGTCGGGGAGCGAGCACAAGTTCTCCCATGCCCTCGACCGCATCGCGAAGAAGCCTGGCCTCCACGGGGAGCAGTGCGGCGTCGGGACGATCATGATGATGTACCTCCATGCCGGGAACTGGCAGGAAGTCCGGGACGCGCTCCTGGCGATCGGCGCGCCGACGACGGCGCGGGCGCTCGGCGTCACGGACGATGAGGTCGTCCAGGCTCTGGTGCACGCGCACGAGGTCAACAAGGAGCGGTACACGATCCTCGGTGATGAGGGCCTCACGCTCGAAGCGGCGGAGCGACTCGCGAAGATCACGAAGGTCGTCTGAGGCGTCGCTGCGCCCTAGTGCAGAACGCCGAACCGATCGAGCGATTCCACGAGTTCGTTTGCATGGGCCGCGATGTCGATCCGGAGATCGTAGCGGCGGAAGTACACTTGGAGGGCCGCGAGTCCGCTCTCCAGCGCCGCTCGAGCCTCCGTCAGACGGACCCACGGCGACGACCCCGCGCGGTCCACCCGGATCGCCTCGGAGAAATCGATGATCCAAGGCTCGTCCTCATAGACCAGGACGTTGAAGGCGCTCAGGTCGCCGTGGACCACGCCGGCCCCTATGAGACGCCGGATCGTATCGAGCACCCGGTCGAGGAATTCCCTTGGGTCTTCGAGCACGACGTCCTTGAGTCGAGGAGCCGGCCCCTCCTCCGTGCCGAGGTATCGCATCGAGAAGCGGTTCTCGACTCGCCGCGCGGGTGTCGGCACACGCACCCCGCCTTTCCAGGCCTGGCGCATCATCTCGTACTCGTGTGCGGCCCGCCAACCCATGGAGTCCTGCTTGACAGGCCCTCCCCCGCGATGCGAGGTCCGATACAGTCGGTACGATTTGATCGCGAGCGGCGCGCCGTTGTACCGCGCGAAGTACACGTTCGCTTCCTTCCCTGCGCTGATCAGGCCCACGACTTCCGTCGCAAGCCCGGCGGACAGGATCGCCTCCACGACGGACCGGTAGTCCGGTTCTTCGAGGGACAGCTGCCCGGAGTTAATGCGCCACTGGACGCTGGCGTCCAGGTAGGGGCGGTTCGGCATCGGTTGGGTTCGTTCTTTCCAGATTGGCGTTCACAAGACGGGCTCACGAACGCCGGGACGCCGAAACGGTCTTATGCGGCTCCCGGCGCGGTTCGGAAAACGATGCAGGACATCATGCCGGGAACCTCCTGGTCGACGCGACCGTCCCGAGCCATGGTCGCTTCGGCCTTCAACATATCGGCGCGGGAATCGGTCGGTCGCGGCCGATCCGGGGAACGGAGACCCTTAAGCCGCACCGCGCCTTAGGTCCGGGAGAGGCCCTCGTCGTGGTCCAGATCACGCTCGTCGGCGAGCGGCAAGCGCACGCGGGCCACGAATTCATCTACCGCGGGCCGCAGCCCGAGTGCACGCCGTGCAAGGTCCGCAGTGCGTGCCTCAACCAAGACCTCGGGCATCGGTACAGGATCACCCGCGTCCGAGACGTCTCGCACCCGTGCCTCCTGAACGAAGAACGAGCGCGGGTCGTCGAGGTCGAACCGATCGCTCCGGACTGCAGCCTCTCGGCCCGGGTGGGCGTCGAGGGAGCCGTCCTGGCGTACGAGAAGATCGTTTGCTCCAACGGCGCGTGCCCGAACTTCCGCCTCTGCCATCCGGTCGGCGTCGACCCCGGGATGCGCATTCGCGTCGTCGAAATCGGGCCGGAGCTCGAATGCCCGCTCGGCTACTCGCTCGTGTCCGCAAAGGTCTCGTACGGCAACTGAAGGGAACTCCGATGAAGGCGTCCCTCCCCCGGCGGATGACACTCCACGCGATCGAGGCCGCGGTCCTGATTCTCGGCTACCGCGTGAAGCGCGAACCGTTCGACGTCGTCGCGTTCCGCGCGCTCTACAACGGCAAGCGTTTCCACATGCGCCTCGAGACGCACGGGCTCGAGCGCGTCCCGAAGGGATCGGAGATCGACCTGCACGTGGACTTCATGCGGGATGTGACGGCGTTCCACGGATCCAAGGCGGAGTCCGAGGAAATCGCGTTCGAGATGGCTCAGCTCATCGGCGCGTTGAAGGCCCAGGATCCTGAGCGAAGCCGCCCGCGGGTCCGCTGCCCCGAATGCGGGAAGGAGTTCGGACAGGAAGCGTTCCGCGCCCACCGGATGGTCGTCCACGGGCGCTAGACGATATCCCGACCGTACACGGTTCGACCGCCGGTCCGGAAACCCATCGATTTCCAGAATGCAGCCGCGGCCGTGTTCGTCGGTGTCACCTCGAGGTCGAGCCGCTCCACGCGCATCGCCTTCGCCTCTTCCAGGAGACGCGTCGCCAAGGCCCGCCCGACCCCCTTCCGGCGCATCACGGGATCGACGAAGAAGTCGTTCACGACGAGGAGCCGGCCCTCCTCCGCGGAAGGAGAGTACACCGCGAGGGCCACGCCGACGACCGCTCGCTTCTCCCGCGCGACGAGCAAGACGCCGCCCACGCGGTTGCGCATGACCTGCTCGACGGCCCAGGTGATCCGTTCGGGCCGCGGCTTGACGCCTTCGGAGGTGAGGTACGCCGCGATGAGCCGTTCCACATCGAGGCGGTCCGTCGGATTCGCGCGCTCGATGAGGACCATCGGCCGCGGGCGACATCCCGCGGGCCTATAAGGATTGCTCCGCGGCGGCGAGGAGGTGCGATGGATGCGATTGCCGGAAGCGGCGAAGCCATGCGTCGATCAGAAGAGCGTCACGCGAACGGTCTCTCCCTTCTCCAACAAATCGACGTTCGCGGGAATCTCGATGTAGCCGTCCGCGTGGGCCATCGACGTGATCGCGCCGCTCTCCTTGTACGCCGGGATCGCCCGTCCATCGACGACGCGGACCGTGTGAAACTCGACGCGACCGATCGTCGAGACGACGCGCTTCGCGAGCGGCACCTCGACGATCCGCTCGTGCGGCGGCGGCAAGCGCGCCATCCGCCGGAGCATCGGCGCGAGGATCATGTAGCAGTTACTCAGGCAGGACGTTGGATAGCCGGGCATGCCGAGGACCGCTTTCCCGTCGACGCGCCCGAGGGCCGTGGGCTTGCCGGGCTTCACCGCGATCCCGTGAAACAGGAGCTCGCCCATCGACCGCAGGACGTCGACGATGATGTCCTTCTCGCCGACGGAGGATCCGCCCGAGAAGACGACGAGATCGTTCGCAAGCGCTTTCTTTAACGCGGAGCGGAGGGAGTCGAGGCGGTCCGACACGCGGCCGAGGGAGACGGGATCGCCGCCATTCTCCCGGACGACGCTCGCCATCGTGTGCGAGTTGATGTCGTACACCTGGCCCGCGCGGATCGGTTTGCCGGGGGGCACAACCTCGTCGCCGGTCGTGAGAATCGAGACGCGAGGTCTTGCGTACACGCGGGCGCGGGACATGCCGATCGCCGCGAGCGCGCCGACTTTCGCGGGGGTGAGGAACTCTCCCTCGCCGACGACAAGCGATTTGCGGGCGATGTCCTCCCCCCGGCCGGAGACGTGCTCTCCCGGATGGACGGGCGAGTAGACCTTGACGATATCGCGCTCGCGTTCCGTGTCCTCGACCATGACGACCGCGTCGGCGCCCTTGGGGAGCGTCGAGCCGGTCGCCACCTCCGTGCAGCGGCCGGAGGCCACCCGTTTTCGCGGGACGCCGTCCGCGTAGAGTGTCTCAATCCGACGGAGCGTGACAGGCTTGAATTTTCCCGCGGGAAACGTGTCGCGCGCGAGGACGGCGTAGCCATCCATCGCGGCCCGGTCGGCGAGCGGCACGTCGATCGGCGAGCGGACATCCTCCGCGGAGACGCGACGGAGGGCGTCGAGGATCGGGACCGTTTCCTTCCGCTTGATTGGGCGGACGAGATCCATCGCGATTCGCATCGCCTCCTCGAGGGAGATGAGGGCTTTCAAGGGGCGCATGCCATGCGCGCCGTGTGGCCGGTCCTCGTGATCACGGACGCGGGCGGTCAATGGCCGATCACTCCGACCGCATGTCCCAGCTCCGGGACGATGAGCTTCTCCAAGGCGAGGCGGCACGCATCCGGCGATCCGGGCAAGCAGAAAACGAGTCGACCGTGGTATACGCCCGCGATCGCGCCGGACATCATCGCGGAGCTGCCGATCTCCGGGTAGGACAGCGAACGGAAGAGCTCGCCGAACCCCGGGAGCGTCTTCTCCAAGAGAGGTAGTAGGGCCGCAATGGTGACGTCGCGAGGGGCAAGCCCCGTACCGCCGTTCGTGATGATCGCATCGCAGGTCCACGAGGCCTGCTCGACCGCGTCGACGATCTGCTTCGCCTCGTCCTTCACGATCACGTGGAAGAGGACCGTGTGCCCGGACCGGAGAAGGAGATCCCGGATGAGCTTCCCCGACTCATCCGTCTCCGGGATGCGGCTGTCCGAAATCGTGATGACGCCGCATTTCACGGACGCCGGAGCATGTTCCTTGTGTTTCTGCGGGACCGACATGGAGTAGACGCGGAAGGAAGACCGGCGTGGGTCTAAAGTTTCGCGGTCTCAGGTTAACCTTAAACAAGGTTGCTCTTCTTGGTAAGCGAAAGTTCGTCCGATGGCCTCCGACCGCTCAGGCAGCCAAGCCGAGGAATGGCGCGACTCGTTGCGCCACCGTGGGATCGTCCAAGGAGGCGGCGAACGCGGGCCACGAATCGAACGGCCTCGCGCGGACGATGCGGGCGGCCCGCTTCTCCCCAATCCCGGGGAGGGCGCAGATCGCGGCGAGCGGGGCGCGGTTCACGTCGAGCGGGTACTCGATCGCGGTGAGGGATCGCTGACCGTGGCTCGTCACGCGCACATCGACGAATCGATTCAGCCCCAGGTCGTACGGGAGGCCGACGAGGATAGGATACGTGCCGATCTGCCGGCCATACGTCACGTGGCCGTCCTGAATCTCCAGGAACACGTCCCGAAGGACCGTGCCTTCCGGGATCACCCGCTGCAGCATCTCGTGGTCGATTAGAGTCCGCACGGCCTCCTTGAATCTCCGGAACTCGCGATAGAGGCCGGTGGGCTCGAACTCGCGGCGCACTGGGCGCACCTGCCGGATGTTGATCCGGCGGACCCAGAGATCCTCGTTCAGGAGTCGTTTCAGGAACGCGAGATTCAGATCGAACGTCTTCTTCGTCTCGCCATCGAGGCCCGCGACGAAATTGAGGCCGGGGAGAAGCCGCGGCATGCCGTTCTCGCCGCGTTCCCGACCGACGGCATTCACCATCCGGATCGCTGCGAGGCATCCGTTCGCGTCGATGTTCAGGTTATTCGCCTCCGTGACCCGCGGATCCGCGGACTCGAGTCCGAACGAGAGGCTGGTGCCCGGCGTCGCGAAGGCCACGAGGTCCCGCATCGCCGCCATGGCCTCCTCCGGATGCGCGACCATCATCGCCGGATCCCCGTTGTCCGTATGCAAGACCTTCAGGTTCGGGGCCGCGGCCCGAATTCCTTCGAGCAGCTCGCGAATCGCGGGCCCGTTGATTTGCGGCGTCGCGGAGGACCCCAGGCCGATCGCCTGGTAGCTGAAGAAGTCCGCTTGGCCTCCGAGCCGGAAGTTCACCGCGCCGAGCTCCGCGAGACGACGGACCTCTCGGAGGACGCCGGCAACCGGTCGGAACTTCGGCTTGCCATACATCGGCTCGATGCAGAACG
This sequence comes from Thermoplasmata archaeon, assembly GCA_035557795.1. GTDB lineage: Archaea > Thermoplasmatota > Thermoplasmata > RBG-16-68-12 > RBG-16-68-12 > RBG-16-68-12. The sequence goes on from DATMDM010000009.1 coordinate 22,932, forward strand.
AACAGCCTTTGTTGATGTACCGCACGCAGCCTTTCGAGGTATCGAGTTCGACCGTCAGCGGTTCCGGGAAGTCGGGATGGGATTGGACCACGTCCGCACCGAGGAGGGCCCAGCGGTCCCACTCCTCCATCGTGCGATCGCG
>DATMDM010000010.1:0-31245 GCA_035557795.1 Thermoplasmata archaeon
CCCTCGGGCACCCCGTCGACTTGGAGGACGTGAAAGCGTCCGTCATCGCCCACTTCCAGGCCGTGTTCGGGGTGACGTTTCGCCGGGTCAACCTCAGCGAGCTGTTGCCGGAACTGCCGTCCGGGCACCGGTCGCGCCGCCCTTGAGCGCCTTCAACTGGCGGACCATCTCGGGGACGACCTCGAACAGATCGCCGACGATCCCGTAGTCCGCGATCTCGAACAGCGGCGCTTTCGGATCGATGTTAATGACGACGATCTTCTTCGACTCCTGCATCCCGGCGAGATGCTGGACCGCACCACTGATGCCGACGGCGAGGTAGAGGTTCGGCCGGACCGTCATCCCCGTCTGGCCGACCTGCAGCATCTTCGGTACCCAGCCGCTGTCGACGGCCTTGCGCGAGGCCGCGATCGCACCGCCGAGGAGGTCCGCCAACTCCTGGAGCATCGCGAAGTGCTCCGGGTCACCGAGGCCGTAGCCCCCGCTCACGACGACCTCGGCTTCCTCGGGTCGGAGGCCGCCCTCTTTCGTGAATTCATGAAAGTCGACGAGCGTCGCGTCGACGTCCGAGGGCCTGAGTTCGACCGTCTCCGGGACGACTTCGCCGGTCCGCTTCGGGTCGTGTGGCGGCGCGACGAAGACGTTCCGCCGCACCGAAGCCATCTGCGGTCGATGCTTCTTGCACAGGATGTGGGCGAGGCTCTTCCCGCCGAAGCTCGGCCGGATCATGTCGAGGTTGCCCTCCGCGTCGATGTCGAACTTGACGCAGTCGGCCGCCAGGCCGGTCTCGAGGATCGCGTGAAGGCGGCCTCCGAGGTCCCGTCCGTTCTTCGAGGCGCCGTAAAGGACGATCTCCGGTTTATGGCGCCGGATCAGCTGCGCCATCACCTGGGCGTACGGCCGCGAACGGTAAATCTCGAGGATCGGATCGTTGATGACGATCACGCGGTCCAGGCCATAGCCGATCGCGTGCTTCGCGAGGTCATCGACCCCGTTTCCCAGCAGGACACCGGTCAGGGTCGCGGCCCGCAGGTCCGCGAGGCGCCGGCCTTCGCCGATGAGCTGCACGCTCACGTCTCGCAATCCCTGCTTCCGGTGCTCGAGGAACACCCACACCCCGCGGAAATGGGACTTGTCCTCGAGGACGTGGCCGTCCGTCACAGCGCGATCACCCGATCCGCGATCAAGGCGTCGAGGAGCTTTCGGACGGTCTCCTCCGGTTCGCCGGAGAAGATCCGTCCCGCCCGCCGGGGCAGCTTCACCGTGTCGACTTTCGCGACGATCGTCGGCGAGTTGAACAGCCCCACCTTCTTCGGATCGATGCCGACGTCCGCGCACGACCAGTGGGTGACCAGGCCTCCCCGCTCCACGCGGATCTTCCCCGTCAGCGTGGGCTCCCGCGGACGGTTGCAACCGAAGTTGACGGTGCACAGGCAAGGCATCGTCGTCTGCCACCACTCGGTGCCGTCCTCCGCCGTCCGGCGGGCTCGGACCTTGCCATCCTCGATTCGAATCTCCGAGGCATAGGTGATCTGCGGGAGGTCCAGGTGACCCGCGATCCCGGGACCGACGTGGCCCGTCGACGCATCCGTGGTCTCCTCGCCGCAAAGGAGGAGATCGTATCCGCCGATCTTCTGGATCGTCTCGCTCAGCGCATACGCCGTCGGGACCGTGTCCGAGCCGCCGAGGATCCGGTCGGTCAGGAGGACGGACCGATCTGCGCCCATCGCGACCGCGCGTTCCAGGCTCTCGTCGAACGAGGTCGGCCCCATCGAGAGGACGATGACCTCGGCCGCGTGCTCGTCCTTCAGCCGCAACGCCATCTCGAGCGCATTCGCGTCCGGCGGGTTGATCTCGCTCGGGACGCCGACCCGCTTAAGCGTCTGCGTCACCGGATCGACTTGGAGCTCTTGCGCCCGCGGGACCTGCTTGATGCAGACGATCACGCGCATCGGGCGCGACGCTTCTTCGCCGGCCGTCACATGGATCGAGCTCCCTGCAAGAGGTCGAGGAGCATCTTGAGCTTCGGCACCTTCGCGGCAGAGGCCTCGTCGAGGACGACGTCGAAGAGGCGCTCCTTCCCGCTCCCGTCCACGGTGTACATGCGTTCCGCGATCTCCATCAACATGCGCGGGTAGACCTCGAAAAGCCGTTCGTTCTTCATGTACAGGGGCGCCCGTCGGAACCGTTCGAGGTCCGTCAGGACGTTCCGGGCACGCAGGAACTTCTCGTAGGCCGCGAGATTCGCCTTCGTCATGCCGCCGGCGGTTCGGGCGGCCTCCGCGGCCTCGCCCGCTGCGACCCCGGAAGCGATCGCGAGGTCCACCCCACGAAATGTGTAGCCATTGTTGATCAGAAAGCCTGCGGCGTCTCCCACCACCAGCACTCCGTCGGCCGATAGGTGCGGCATCATCCCGGCCCCGAGTTCCGGAACAAGATGGGCGCTGTACTCGACGACCTTGCCGCCTCGCAGGAGTCGCTGGACGGCGGGGTGCATCCGGAATTTCGTTTGGAGGTCCTGGACCTCGATCTTCTTCCGAGACAAGTCTTCCGACGAGACGACGAGTCCGAGGGAGACGGACGCTTTGTTGGTGTAGAGGAATCCGCCACCGCGGAGGCCCATCGACGCGTACCCTGCGTACACGAACGCGGCGCCTTCCCTCTCGCCGAGGCCGAATCGGTCTTGAATCGTTTCCGGCGGAAGTTCGACCGTCTCTTTGATTCCGACGGAGACTTCGCGCGGCTCCATATCCGCTTTCAGGCCTGCCTTTCGCACCAACGTCGACGCCGCGCCCTCCGCGAGGACGACGAGGTCCGCTGCGACGTGGTCGTTCGGCGCGACGGAGACGCCCCGCACCCGACCGCCCTCCCGCCAGAGGTCGTCCACGCGGATTCCGGTGACGAGCATCGCCCCGGCGTCCTGGGCTTTCTTCGCCAGCCACGCGTCGAACTTCGAGCGGAGCGCGGTGAAGCTGGTCCCGCGCCCTTGGGCGAGCTTCGGGGAATCGAACGAGACCGTGAGGGACGCATCCTCGGTCAGGAATGCGAGATTCTCCCGGACGACGAAGCGCTCGACCGGGCAGTCCTTCGCCCACTCCGGAAGCAGATCGACCAGCGGCCAGGCGTAGATGCGACCCCCGAACATCCCTTTCACGCCGGGAGCCCGGCCGCGCTCGACGAGGAGGGTCGAGAAGCCCTTGCGGGCCAGGGTCAGCGCGGCCGCGGAGCCCGCGGGCCCGGCCCCCACCACGATAGCATCAAAACGCTCCACGCTCTCCCGGTCCCACTGCGGAAAAGCGGGGCGGGTAAAAGGCTTTCCGAAGCCGAGGACACCGGGCCAGATTGGCGGAAGGTGCCAAGTCGCCCCTGCCAATCGTTCCGCATCATGCACGCCGCGGGGAGCCGGGCACCATTCCTCTTCTTAGCCTTGCAGGATATTTCGGAGTGATGGCCGCCAGTTCCCTGGCGAACCCGGCCCGGCTCGCCCGAAAGATGAGACGCACCGCCCTCTTCGGGCTCATTGCCGGCGCGGTCATCGTGGGGGCCTTCCTCCGCTCGCGGCTGGAAGGCCGTTCGCTCCCTGGCCCGGGGCTTGCGGTCGTCATTCTGGGTGTGGGGATCCTCGCGGTGTCGATACGAATGCTCCTACCGTCGTACCCCCAAAGCGTCGAGCGGCGACTTGCGAGGCTGGATGCAATGGCTGAGGAGCAACGACGGGCGTATCTGGGTCGTCTCTTCCGCAAGCAGCTTCTCGTGGTTCTTGTCGTGCTGCTCATCGAGGTTCCAATAGGCGCTTTATCATGGTCCTTCGTCGAGTGGCGCGCGTGGATTGTGGCAGCAATCGCGACCACAGGCCTCCTCGTGACTCTCCTGGTCGCATTGATAATTCGACGTCCGGGCTCTCCTCCAAAGGAGGTCGCCTAACCGAGCTTAGTCCAGCTGGTTGGCCCGATGAAGGGCTTTCCGCTGGCTCAGGCCATCGGCATCGGTTGCATCTCGAACTCGCACCGATCGTGGCCTTGCGCCGCGCAAGAAATCTCCTCGCAGAGGAGCTCCTTCCCGACGAGGAGGCGGCCGATCCCCGCCATCCAGCCGGCGAGGAAATGGCACACCGGCTTCTTCGAGGGTCCGTACGCCGTGGCGATCGGGCTGTTGTGTCTCGCCACCGTGAACCGACCTCGATCCGGGTCGAAGTGGAGAATCTCGGTCCGCCCCCATCCCGTGAGCGCGGACGCGTCGATGATTCGCTTCGCCCCGTCCATCGTCAGCGGCGTGGAGACACCGCTCGTGAGCGCCCCGAGGAATTTCAGCCCGGCATCCGAGCTCCTCTCGCCGGCCAGATACAGGATCCCTTTCGCGGACCCACCGACCGTTTGTTCGAGCTGCTTCTGGATGCTCACGATGACCTCGGGCCGGAGGATGAGACACGGCTGATCCGCCAAGCGGAGAATCCCGGCCTTCGGATCGGGATCGAGGGCCGCCGCGAGGAGTTCGCGGGCTTCTTCCGGACCCATTCCCGCCAGGTCCATTTGCGGACTGATCGTCGAGGACTTGCGATCGCGGGCGGGCATCGAAGCTATCCCTGCGTCCTCCGGCAACGGGCCAGCGGACGGTCGCGGATGCGAAAGAATGGCTATAGAAAGTTTCCACCTGAGTCCCTTCGTTGATAACGTGCGGGGGCTGGCCCGCCACCAACGGTTTATTATCGGCCCCCGGTTCTCGACGGTCCAGCGATGCCCGAACCGGCGAAGCAGGATGCCTCGAAGCCGTTGACCGTGGACGAGCGGGTCGGCTTGGACAAGTTCGAGTTCGACGAGGAACCGTTCATCACGGTGGACACAGACATCTGCCGAACGTGCGACACGAAGCCGTGTCTGTTCGTCTGCCCGTCGAAGGTCTATCGCCTCGACAAGGGCGAACTCGTCTACAACACGGAAGGCTGCATCGAGCTCGGCGCCTGCGCCATCGTGTGCAAGCACCTGGGCAAAGACGCGATCCACTGGAATTACCCTCGCGGTTCGTACGGCGTCGAGTTCCGGTTTGGCTGATCCGCTCCAGCGCTCTCGGCGTGGGTTAGGCTCTTAAACGAGGTCGTCCTTAGCAACGGCGGAATGCTATCTGAGCGCAAACCGGAATGGCTCCGAGTCCGCCCACCGTCCGGTGCCAATTATGCTCACCTGAAGTCATTGTTCCGGTCCTTGGACCTCCACACAGTGTGCGAAGAGGCCCACTGCCCGAACGTCTGGGAATGCTGGGGTGGCGGGACCGCGACGATCATGTTGATGGGCGACACGTGCACGCGGGGCTGTCGCTTCTGCGCCGTGACCTCCGGCAACCCGCACGGCGTGCTCGACCTTGACGAACCGAAGAAGGTCGCGATGGCCCTGGCCGAGATGGACCTCTCATACGTGGTCCTGACGTCAGTGGATCGGGACGACCTTGCAGACGGCGGCGCGGCGCACTTCGCGAAGACGGTTCGAGAAATCAAGATCCGGCGTCCGGACATGCTCGTCGAGGCGCTCATCCCGGATTTCCAGGGAGACCTCGACGCGGTGCGTACCGTCGTCGATTCCGGCGTCGACGTCCTGGACCACAATGTCGAGACCGTCGAGCGACTGCAAGGAGCGGTCCGGGATCCCCGCGCGAACTACGCGCAGAGTTTGAAAGTCCTCCGAGCCGCGAAGGAGATGCGGTGCGATCTGTTCTCGAAGTCCTCGATCATGCTCGGACTGGGCGAGACGAGAGAGGAGGTCCTCGCGACGATGCGAGACCTCCGTGCGAACGAGGTCGACATCGTGACCGTGGGCCAGTACCTTCGCCCGAGCAGTTGGCATCTCGCGGTCCAGGAGTACGTTCCCCCGGAGACGTTCGAGGAACTGCGCGAGGCCGGCGAATCGATGGGTTTCGCCTACGTCGCCGCGGGCCCGCTCGTTCGGTCGTCGTACCGCGCCGGTGAATTTTTCTTGGAGAAGGTCATTCGGGAACGCAAGCGGGTTCCGGCGGGGTGAGCGCACGGCAGAAGAGGGACTTCTCCGGATCATCGACGCCGACGGCACCTACGACTCGAAACTCGAACCCAAGGTCGCGCCGGATCTGCTCAAGCGGGCGTACCGCCACCTGGTGCTGGTTCGAACGCTCGACAACCGGATGCTCTCCCTCCAGCGCCAAGGCCGAATCGGGTTCTATGTTCCTAGCACGGGAGAGGAGGCGTGCCAGGTCGGCAGCGCGATGGCCCTCGAGAAGCGGGATTGGGTTTTCCCTGCTTATCGGGAGCCGGGGGCCGCTCTCTGGCGAGGGTACTCCGTCGAGACGCTCATCGCGCAAGCCTACGGGAACGCGAAGGACCCGCAGCAGGGTCGGCAGATGCCGAATCACTACGGCTCCCGCGACGTCAACTACGTGCCGGTCTCGAGCCCGGTCGGAACGCAGATCCCCCAAGCGGTCGGTGCGGCCTGGGCCGCGAAGATCCGCAAGGACGACATCGTCACGTTGACGTACTTCGGGGACGGCGCGACGAGCGAGGCCGACTTCCACGCTGGGATGAACTTCGCGGGCGTCTTCAAGACCCCGACAATCTTCTTCTGCAAGAACAACCAGTGGGCGATCTCCGTTCCGGTTACGCGCCAGACCGCCTCGAAGACCCTCGCCCAGAAGGCCTTGGCATACGGCTTCGACGGCGTCCGCGTGGACGGGAACGATCTCCTCGCCGTCTACGCCGTCACGAAGGCGGCCGCGGACAAGGCCCGAAGCGGAGGCGGCCCGACGATGATCGAAGCCGTCACCTATCGAATGGGTCCCCACTCCTCGAGCGACGACCCGACACGGTACCGATCGAAAGAGGAAGTCGACACGTGGGCGAAGCGCGATCCGATCGAGCGAATGCAGAAGTACCTCGAGCTGAAGGGGCTCTGGTCCAAGGACTCCGAGGAGAAACTCCGGGCCGAGCTCGAAGACCTGCTCCAGGCGACGATCAAGGAGGTCGAGCGGAGCCCCCCGCCTCCAATCGAGACCCTCTTCACCGACGTCTACGCGGAGCTGACGCCCCAGCTGAAGGAGCAGATGGACGCGTTCCTTGCGAGCGGCGAGCGTCGACGGCCCGAGATGCTCGACAAGTTCCCGCTGTGACGCCCATGGCCGACCCGATGCGGGCTGAAGAGGTCACTCTCAAGGACGGCCGACGCGTTGTCATCCGGCCGTCTCGTCTCCGCGATGCGGACTCCCTCCTACGGAACGTGAACCTCATCGGGCGCGAGGAGGTCTACATCCTGCTCGACCACGTCGTCCCGAACCTCGAGGAGGAACGGCGTTGGCTCGGCACGTTCGACGGCGTCCGGACGATCTTGCTCGTCGCCGATGCGGACGGGGAAGCGATCGGCTCGACGGACTGCCACGGCGGGACGTACGCGAAGACCCGCCATGTGGGCGGCATCGGAATTGCGATCCGGGACGGATGGCGCGGGATCGGCCTGGGGCGCATGCTCATGGAACGAATCCTGGAGTGGATGCGGGCTCGAGGCTTCAAGAAGGCCGAACTCGCGGTCTTCGGCACGAACGGGAGGGCACGCCGCTTGTACGAATCGCTCGGCTTCGAGAACGAGGGCATCAGCCGACGCCATGTGCTCATCCGCGGCGCATACGAAGACGAAATCCACATGGGTTTGTGGTTGCAAGACTGAGACCTAACGAAAGCCGGCAGCAGCCTTATCCGAGCAGGACAGATACCACGGCGGGGGAGTCCCCATGGCGCGCAAATCCAAGAGAGCAGCGAAGAGCAAGAAGGCACCCACGAGAAAGCGAACGGGCGCGGCTCGGACCGCACCGATCCCACGCGGGATGCGAACCGTCACGCCGTACCTCGTGATCAACGGAGCCGCAAAGGCGATTGAGTTCTACAAGAAGGCGTTCGGCGCGAAGGAAGTCACCCGCCAAGGGATGCCGGACGGCACCCTGATGCACGCGATGATTCAGATCGGCGACTCGTTCGTGATGATGTCGGATGAGTTCCCGGGTGGCGATACGAAATCGCCCGTCTCGGCGGGTGGGACGACCTTTAACTTGCACGTGTACTCGAAAGACGTCGACAAGCTCTGGAATCAGGCCGTCGCCGCGGGCGCGAAGGCCTCGATGCCGCTCGAGGATCAGTTCTGGGGCGAGCGGTACGGGAAGCTCCAAGATCCGTTCGGCCACATCTGGTCTGTTGCCATGGTCGTGAAGATGAGCGATGCGCAGAAGGAAGCCAAGCGGCAAGCCGCGTTTGCGATGTTCGAGAAGGGCGAGCATCCCGGCTTCGAGGAATCGAACTGAGCGGAATCTAGTTTTATACGCAGCGTCCGCTTGCTCGGGCCGTGTCGCCGGAGGCGCTCCGCGCCGTCGATGTGCGGAAGGTGTACCACGGTCGGGGCTCTCCCGACGTCGAGGCGTTGCGAGGCGTGTCCCTCGCCCTCCGACGCGGAGAACGAATCGCCCTCCTGGGCCGGAACGGTGCGGGCAAGACGACGTTCCTTCGGATTGCCTCGACCCTCCTGATTCCGACCTCAGGCCAGATCGAGGTGTTCGGCCACGATGTCGTGAGTACGCCGGAAGCTGTGCGGCCCCTTATCGCCGTCGTGCCCCAGGAGGGGAAACCGTTCTTTCACCTGACGCCGCGGGAGCAGGTGTATTGCTACCTCCGAGCGCGTGGCCTGCCGCGCGAAGATGCGAAGTCGCGGACCGAAGCGGCCTTGGAGAAGATGGGACTCGAGGACGTCGCGGATCGCCTGTCCGTGACCCTGTCGGGCGGGCAGAAGCAGCGCGCGATGGTGGCTACGGTCCTCGCGACAGAGGCACCGCTTCTGTTCCTGGACGAGCCGACGATCGGCCTCGATCCGTTCGCCCGGCGCGCGGTGTGGGATGTCCTGCGAGATCTGACGAGGAAGGGCTGCACGGTGCTCCTGACCACGCACTACCTCGATGAGGCCGAGGCGCTCTCGGAGCGGTTGTACATCGTCGAGGAAGGTCGCATCCTCTTCGAAGGAACCGCGGAAGGAGCCAAACGCCAGATCGGCGGGACGTTGCGCATCTCGATCGAGAACGGCGGGAACCATCGGGAGCGGTTCGCTTCGTTCGGCCAGGGTGTCGCGGAAGGCAACTCGCTGCACATCATCACGGAGCCCGGGCGCGTCCACGAAATCATGGACGTGGCGCTGCGGGAGCACCTGTCCGCCACCGTTGGGCCCGTGAGCCTCGAGGAGGCATTCCTCACGATCGTCGGTCGCTCGATCGACGCGGAGTGATCAAGATGGCGTTCGGACTCCGATGGGCCGGCACCGGCGTCTTCTTGGCGACAGAGATCCGCGTTCAGTTCCACGAGTGGCTTGCGATTGTCACCGGCACCCTGACGCCGGGCGCTTTGCTGATCTTCGTGGCGGTCCTCGCGCCGGACCTGATCGCGGTGACGCTCATCGGCTCGCTCGTCTACTCGATGTTCCTGATTGGGCAGCGGGTGTTGAACGAGGCGGCGTACATTCGTATTGACCACAAGTTGAACGAGCTGTACCACGCGAGCCCTCTGTCGCCCGAAGCGTACTTCGTCGGCATCGCAGGCGGAATGCTCGTCGCCTACCTACCTCCGAGCCTCTTCGTCCTCGTGATCTTAGAGCTCCTCCATCCGCTGACCCTCGTCGCGTGGCTCGTCCTCGCGAGCTGCCTCCTCGCGGTGTGGGCGGTATCGTCCACGATTGGCTACGTCGTGTCGACTCTCTTCAAGGACATGAAAACGATTTGGCCCTACTCGGCGCTCCTGACGAACCTCTTCGGCATCGTGCCGCCCGTTTTCTATCCGATTCGGTTCGTTCCCATCGAGTGGCGGTCGGTCGTCCTGCTCCTGCCGACGAGCGGGGCGGCGGTCCTCGTGAACAACGCGGCCGGTCTCGAGGCGATTGGCGGGAATGAGGCCTTGTTCGCGGCAACCGCCTTAGCGGTGGAAGCAGTAGCGCTCTTCGTCTTTGGAATCTACTGGGCGCGGCGGATGGCCCGGGAGCGCTGACCATGGCGGTCGAGGTCAACTTGGCGGCGCAACCGCAGAAAGGACGCGTGCTCGCCGCATGGGGCTTGATCGGATGGCGGTGGATATGGCGGAGCCCTGCCGCGGCAATCGTCCCGCTGTTGCAGCCATTTTTCTTCCTCTATTTCCTCCACCTCATCTCGTCGCCCGCCTACTTCCCGCTCCAAGTGGCCGGCGCGATGATCTTCTCGACGCAGAACATCGGGAGCTGGTGCCTTTCGGACTCCGCGGTCTTCCGGATCGAATTGCGTCTCCAGGACATTTTCGTAGCGTCCCCTCACGACAAGGTCCGGTATCTGTTCGGCGTCGCGTTCTCGAACATCATCCCGGCACTGCCGGCCCTCGCGGCCCTCGGAATCATCCTCGCGACGGTCACGTCGGTGTCCGTCATCGCATGGCTCGTGATCGTCGCATGCATCCTGATCATCTGGGTCCTCTACTCGGCCATCGGGATTGCGGTGTCCAGCCGGCTGCGCAGCCAGCGAGAGGTGTGGCCCGTGGGGAACCTGATCTTCACCCTCCTCGGGATCCTTTCACCGCTGTACTACCCGCTATCCCGACTCCCTCCGGTGTGGCGGGAACTCGCTCAGCTGCTCCCGGCAACCTACGCCGCCCTCCTGGTCCAAGGCGTGCTCGGGCTCGAACCGGCCACCAACGTCAGTCTCGCGGTGGACGCGGGCTTGCTCATCCTCTCGACGGCAGTAGGCCTCGTCCTCGCCTGGTGGCTGTATCAGTGGCGAGAACGCTGAGGCCGTCCATACTTAGTCCGAGATGGTACCCCGCGACGGCACCGCGCTACACCCGATGGAGGGCGCGGAGTCGAGGACGTCATGATTTCTTCCGCGGTCGAGCCACCGCGGACGCAATCGCGGTCCCGACCGCGCTGCACTTCGCAGCACCGCCGAGATCGTACGTGAGAACGGTGCCCTTCTTGAGAGTCGTCTGGACCGCTTGTTCGATCGCGGTCGCGGCCTCTCGCAATGCCTCATCCCCTTTTTTTCGGCCGAGCCAATCGAGCATCATCTGGACCGCGAGGATCATCGCGATCGGGTTGACCTCGTCCTTTCCCGCATGCTTCGGCGCGCTGCCGTGAATCGGCTCGAACATCGCGCGCTGGTCGCCGATGTTCCCGCTCGCGGCCATCCCCATCCCGCCTTGCAGGACCGCTGCGAGATCCGTCGCGATGTCGCCGAACAGGTTCGACGTGACCGCGACGTCGTAGACCTCGGGAGAGCGGATGAGCCACTGCTGGAACGCATCGATGTACGCGTAGTCCTTCTGGATTGTCGGGTATCGCGCCGCCACCTCATCGTACACTTGACGGAAGAGCTTGCATCCGGCGGTGACGTTCGACTTGTCCACGCACGTCACTCGGTGCTTCCCATCCGACGGCGCGCCCTTCCGCTGTCTCGACATCTCGAAAGCGAATCGAATCACGCGCTCGGCGCCCTTCCGCGTGATGATGCGGCTGTCGACCGCGAGTTCCTTGACGCCACCCCGGTCGAGGAAACCACGGGTCGGCGTGTAGAGTCCTTCCGTGTTCTCCCGGACGATGACGAAGTCCACCTTCCCGGGCTCCCACACCAGCTTGAACCCGTCGTGGATCTTGTGTCGAACGTTCGGATAGAGTTTGGTGGGGCGGACGTTCGCATAGAGGTCCAGGCCGAACCGCAATCCAAAGACCACACCGACCCCGGCGACATCGCCGTTCGGCAGCACCGCATCCGGGAGTCCGACCGCGCCGAGGAGGATCGCATCCGCGGCTTTGCACGACTCGAATGCACCGTCGGGCCACTCTTCTCCCGTCTCCAGGTAGTGCTGTCCACCGCACGGAAACGGAACGAGATCGAACGAGACGCCGTATGCCGATTCCACGGCCTTCAGGATCTTCACCGCCTCCCGCATCACTTCGGGTCCGACGCCGTCCCCCGCGAGGAGGACGATCTTGGACGCCATCGGGGCGGCGATGCGGAGAACGCGCCTTAAGGTTTGTCCGGCTCCGAATTCAAAATCGAACCCGCGGCGGGACTCGCTTCACCCGTGAGCAACTATCGCATCGATTTGGTCTGGAGTTCCTTCCTCAACTTCGGGACGAGCCCGCCGGCCTCGAGGATCTCGAGCACGTTCGGCGGGAGCGGTGTGAATTTCAACATCGTGCCGGACGGAACCCGGACCTCACCGCCGGCGAGGTCGAGCTGGATCACGTCGCCCGACTTCACACGCTCCCGCAGCCCGACGCACTCGATCACGGGGAACCCGAGGTTGATGGCGTTCCGGAAGAAGATGCGCGCGAACGAGTTCGCGAGGATCGCGGTGATGCCGAGGGTCTTCAGCGCGACCGGTGCCTGCTCCCGGCTCGAGCCGCAGCCGAAGTTGGCTCCCGCGACGATCATGTCCCCGGGACGGACGTTCTTCGCCCACGTCGGGTCGACGGCCTCGAAGGCGTGCTCCGCGAACATCTTCGGATCTGTGGTCCCCAAGTACTTGCCTGCGATGATGTGGTCGGTCGAGATGTCGTCGCCGAACGTCCACACGCGGCCCTCGAAGCGGGTTTGCATGACCGCTACGCCTTCCGCGGGTCCGTGATTTCTCCGTGGATCGCCGACGCCGTCACCGTCCACGGGCTCGCGAGATACACCTGCGCCGTCGGCGAACCCATCCGGCCGGGGTAGTTTCGGTTCGTCGAGGAGATGCAGACCTCATCGCCCGCGAGCGTGCCCATGTGGCCGCCGAAGCACGGCCCGCACGTGGACGAGGTGAACGTCGCGCCGGCGTCCATGAAGACCTCCACGAGGCCTTCTTTGAGCGCCTGGCGGTAGATGATCTGCGAGGCGGGCGTGATCTGGAAGCGCACGCCGGGTGCGACCTTCTCTCCCCGAAGGAGTTCCGCGGCAATCCGGAGATCCTCGATGCGCGCATTCGTGCACGAGCCGAGGAACGCGACATCGATCTTCGTCCCCTCGACCTCCTCGACGGGCTTGAGGTTCGCGGGATTCGACGGACACGCGACTTGCGGGCCCATGCCATCGATGTCGAAGGTGAACGTCTTCACGAACGTCGCATCCTCGTCGGACCCGATTGGCTCGAATGGGTGACCCGTGTGAGCCAGGTACTCCTTCGTCACCTGGTCCGCCGCAATCATCCCGACCTTCGCCCCCATCTCGGTCGTCATGTTGCACAGGACGAAGCGTTCGTTCATCGGGAAGCCCTTCACCGTCGGCCCGGTGAACTCGACCGCCGCGTACCGGGCCGCGTCGTCCCCGGTCGTACCGATCACCTTCAGGATGACGTCCTTCGCGCCCGTCCTCTCGGCGAGCGTCCCGTGGATGTCGACCCGAATCGTCTCGGGCACCCGGAGCCACAGCTGTCCTTTCGCCATCACCGCGGCCGTGTCCGTGGCGCCAATCCCCGCCGCGAATGCGCCGACCGCCCCGACCATGTTCGTGTGACTATCGCTCCCGATGACCAGGTCCCACGGATGCGCGTAGCCACGTTCCGCGATCAGCTGGTGGACGATGCCGTGGTCTCCGACGTCGTGGAACCGCCGGATGCCTTGCTTGCGGCAGAAATCGCGGATCGACTGGTGCATCTTCGCGATCTCCGGCGTCGGCGGGGGGACCCAGTGATCCAGTGTGACGACGATCTTCTCCGGATCCCAGACCTTCATCGTGCCGATCTCGTTGAACGGGAGCAGCGCCATCGCGAGCATCTCGTGCATGTACAGCAGGTCGACGTCCCCGTCGACGATCTGGCCGGGGTGCACCGACTCGACGTGGCTCGCGCGCGCGAGGACCTTCTCCGACATCGTCTGGCCCGTCATCGGAATCGATGGATGCACAGGTGCGGCGGGACCTATAAACATGGCCATGGACGGCCCTAAGGCTTTACGAGACGGCCGTCATCCGGGGCCGATGGCGACGAGTTCCACGCGCAGCGCGGCGTTCGCGATGCTCTGCCTGATCTGGGGCTCCACGTGGCTCGCGATCCGGATCGGCCTCGAAGGCGCACCGCCATTCTTGTCCGCGTCGCTGCGATTCGCCGTCGCGTCGATCGTGCTGGTCCTCCTCGGGATCGTATTCCGGTCGAAGTGGCCGCAGAACCGAACGGAGTGGGCGCTCGTCGGATTTGTCGGGATTGTCCTCTTCACCGCCGACTACGGACTCATCTACTGGGGCGAGAACAACGGCGTGCTCAGCGGCCTCTCCGCGATCCTGTTCGCGACCTTTCCTCTCCAGACGGCACTCGTGGCCAACGCATTCCTGAAAGCGGAGCGCTTCACGGTCCAGAAGCTGCTCGGCATCGGCGTGGGCTTCGGAGGGGTCGTGCTCATCTTTCGCAGCCAGCTTGGGACCGCGGGACTCGAGAAGGTGTTCCCCATGCTCTCGATCGTCCTCGCCGCGACCTGCGCGGCGTTTGCCACGGTGGCGGTGAAACGGTGGGGTCACGACACGGAACCGATCAGTTTCAACGCGGCGGCGATGGCGGTCGGTGCCGCCGGCCTGGCCACCGTCTCCCTCATCACGCGAGAGCCGTGGGGAATTCCAACGTGGCCCCAAGGCCTCGGTGCGATCCTCTACCTCGCGATAGCCGGATCCGTCGTCACGTTCGTGGCGTGGCAGTGGCTTCTGAAGGAGATGCCCGCGACCTCGCTCTCCTACATCGCGTTGATCATTCCGATCGTGGCGGTCTCGCTCGGGGCGGGCCTCGGCAACGAGACGTTTGATCTGATCGACCTCGGGGGGGCGGGGATCGTACTCCTCGGAATCTACGTCTCAACATCTCGCCGGGCGGCCGCGTTCGCGCGCGCGGCGATGGGGCTCGCCGTCCCCGATCCCGATCCCGCAGACCCACCAGCCCGGAAGACGTGAGGCGCGTCACTTCGGCGCGGCCAGGCCGGCTTTCCGCGCGAGCGCCCAGAACTCGTCGTCCGTCACGCCGCGCTGCCGCTCCGCTCGCTCTCGGAACGAGGCGACGAAGGCTTGCTGGTCCCTCTTGGATCGCCCCTCCGCGAAGTCTTTGATCAGCTTCACGAGCCCGGCGACTTGCTCCGGCGTCGCGTCGACCCCGCGGCCGCGAAGCTTTTCGGCGACCGCGAGGGAGCCCGTGTGCTTTCCGAAGACGAAGGTCCTCTGCCTCCCGAGTTTCTCCGGCTGGATCGGCTCGTACGTCGCGGTGTGCTTGATCACGCCGTGCGCATGAATGCCGGACTCGTGGGCGAAGGCGTTGTGTCCGACGAGCGGCTGGTGCATCCCGACCGGGATCCCGCTCAGCGTCTCCACGAGTTGCGACAGCTCAAAGATCCGGGAGACGTCGATCCCCGTGTCGTATTCGTACAACGCCTCGAGCGCCAAGACGAGTTCCTCGAAGCTCGCGTTGCCGGAGCGTTCCCCGAGGCCATTCACGCAGGTGTGGGGCACCGCGACGCCGGCCTCGACCGCCGCGAGGCTGTTCGCGACCGCGAGCCCGAAGTCGTTGTGGCCATGGAATGAAAGTTCGGTCGGCTTGAGGCGGCCCTTCAGTTGCCCGAAGAACCAGGCGATCCCGGGCGGCGTCATCACGCCGACCGTGTCGCAGACCACCGCACGGTGGGCGCCCGCCGCGGTGCAGGCGTCATACAGATCGACCACGAAGTCAAGGTCCGCCCGGAACGTGTCCTCCGTCACGAACGACACGTCCACCCCATGGGCGACCGCGTACTCCGTCTCCCGAACCGCGGCCTCCTTCACCTGGTCGCGGGTCATCGCGAGCTTGTGTTTGATGTGCAAGTCCGATCCGGCAGTGAACAGCGCGATCTCGTCGACGTCGCAGGCGATGCACGCCTCGACGTCCTTCCGGACCGTCCGGGCCGCGGCCATGATCGTCGCGTCGAGGCCGGCATTCGCGATCATCCGGACGCCCCGAGCCTCCTCGCTCGAGACGACCGGGATCCCGACATCCATCATCGGGACGTGGACCTCGTCCAGGAGTCGCGCGATTCGGAGCTTCTCCTCCGGCGTGTAGGCGACCCCGGGGGTCTGTTCGCCGTCCCGCAACGTCTCCTCCCAGATTCGGATCCCCTTCGGGATCCGCGCCGCCAAGCCCGCCTCGACGAGATAGTTGTGGACCAGGCGTTCCTCCGGGATGGCACTCCCCCGCTGTTCGCCTGTGTAAGGCCCGCCACGACTTGAAGCTCACGCGTGGTGGGGTTTATCGTCGTGGCGACCGTTCGCATCGCGGTGCCCCGTCCGATCAAGTCGGGCCTCGAGTTCGAGGCGGCCTTTCCCGTGAGGGGACGAATCCTCGAGGCCCTGCTCTGTCCCGATTGCGAGGAAGAAGGCTACATCCGGATGCGCGTCGCGCGGGATCCGAAGAAAGGATGGTCGTACGATCCGAAAGACGCCGCCAGTTATGTGGACATCTACGGCCTCGATCCGCGGGACTCGTACGCAAAGGTCCGGGCCGGAGAATGGGCCGAGGGTCGCGTCATTTGCTTCGGCTTTCTGAAACGGGTCCGGGCCCGACGAATCGCGTCGGTTGGGCCGGTCCTCGAGAGCGGCTCGCGACTGGTGGGCGCCGTCCGCGTGAACTCGAGGGTCGAAATCGACTTCGGGCTCTTTCAGTCCGAACTCGCCTTCGCAAGCGATGACGAGCGCCGCAAGATTCTGAAGGAGGCGGGCCTGAAGGCCGGATCGTTCGTCGCCACGGATGTCGGCGTCGACATCGAGCTGAAGCGGTGGGGGTCGAAGGAGACGGTATTGCGACACGGCTGAGCGCTGGGACCCTGTTTACTCTTAGGGGCGTTTCTCGCGAAGGCGCTCCATTGCGGCTTTTTGTTCGGCCGTCCACAGGAGCTGAATCGCGTGCTGCGACTCGAGTAGGAACCGGTTGCGGTATGGCTTCTCGTCGCCCTCGGTGAGAGCCCGCTTAATCGCTTTCACCGCGGGCCGGGGCTTCGAGGCGAATGTGGTCGCGAGGGCCTTCGCTTGATCGAGTGCACCGCCGGGAGAGGCGAGGTGATTCACGATCCCCAAGCGGAGCGCGTCGAGGGCCTTCACCTCTTTCCCGCTCAGGAGGATCTCGAGCGCCCGGGATCGACCGACGATCTTCGAGAGCCGCGCGGTGCCACCGTGGCTGGGCATCCATCCGAGATCGATTTCCGGGTGCGAGAAGACCGCGCTCTCATCGGCGATGCGTAGATCGCATGCGAGGGCGAGCTCCGCCCCCGCGCCTCGGGCCGCCCCGGCGATTGCGGCGATGGTCGGCTTCGTGAGATGTTCGAGGGCCCAGAACGCATCTTGGCCTCGGCTCATTTCGTCCTGAGCGGCTTTCGGTGAGAGGCGGGACCATTCGTCCATGTCGAGCCCCGCGCAGAAGTGTGTGTGTTCCGCGCCCGTGAGGACGGCTGCATGAACGGAAACGTCCTTCTCTAGGTCCGCGACCCGCGCGGCGAGATCCGCGACCATCGAGAGGCTCAAGAGATTCCGCGGCGGGTTCTCGATCCACAGGACCGCCACGGCTCCCTCCCGGGTGACGCGTAAGCGGGGCGCGTCGGGCATTGGGCCGCGATGGGCTCCTGCGGGGGATAATCGTTTCGTGGCAGTGGGCCGTTCCAGCAGGTTTTAGCGCTCGCCTCCGTTATCTTCCACCCATGCGGGGGGAGGCGACGATCGACCGGCCTTGGCTCGCAAGCTGGCCCGCAGGAGTTCCAAAGTCCATCGAGTATCCCGAGATTTCGGTGGACGAGTTGCTTCGGCGCGCTGCGAAGGACTACGCACGGCGCCCTGCCATCATGTTCTATGGAAAATCCACAACTTATGGCGACCTCGACGCGGCCGTCGATCGGTTTTCCGAGGGTCTGCGAAGAATCGGAGTCCGTCCCGGGGACCGCGTGTCGTTGCTCCTCCCCAACACCCCGCACTTCATCGTCGCTTTCTTCGCCGTCCTCCGCGCGGGAGCCATCGTCGTACAGACGAATCCCCTGTACACCGCGCGGGAACTCGAGAGCCTCTGGATCGATGCGGGCGTCGAGACCGTCATCGCCCTCGACCTGTTCTGGCACAATGTGTCGAAGGCGAAGACTAACGCCGGGGTGAAGCGAGTCGTCGTGTGCGACGTCGGAGAATTTCTGAGGACGCCGCTGCGGCAGCTCTACCCGATCAAGAAAAAGAAGGATCTCAGGAAGCAGTCACACTGGCCCCTCGTCATCCCGCGTGAGGAAGGCTTGCATCGGTTCGCGGATCTGGCTCGGACGCCGGCCGGTCCGGTCTCCGAGAAGCGCGGCAGCCCCGATGACGTCGCGGTCCTCCAATACACCGGCGGGACGACCGGCACGTCGAAAGGGGCCATGCTCACGCATCGCAATCTTGTCGCGAACGCGATGCAGACCGCGGCTTGGTTCCCCGAGGGGGCTCACGGTCCGGAGAAAGTGCTTGGTGCCATTCCCCTGTTCCACGTGTACGGGCTGACCGCAGTGATGCTCTTCTCCATCGTCACGGGTAACGAAGTGGTCCTCTACCCGAACCCTCGGGAGATTGGCGCGATCCTCAAGCTGATCAACAAGACGAAGCCGAGCCTATTCCCCGGCGTCCCGACGATGTACATCGCGATCCTCCGCCATCCGAAGCTGGCGAAGTACGACCTCCGCTCCATCCGCGCGTGCATCTCCGGCGCCGCGCCCCTCCCGAACGAGGTACGGAAGCAGTTCGAGTCCATGACGGGGGGCCGACTCGTCGAAGGGTACGGCCTCACGGAGGCCTCGCCGGTCACCCACTGCAATCCGTTGAACGGCGTCGTGAAGGAGTGCATCGGCATCCCGTTCCCCGACACGGACGCGAAGGTGGTCGACCCGGATGATCCGTCGAAGGAGATCGCGCAAGGCGAGGTTGGGGAGCTCGCGGTCCGGGGTCCCCAGGTGATGAAAGGATATTGGAACAAAGCGGAGGAAACCCGGATGGTCCTTCACGATGGATGGCTCCTCACGGGCGACCTGGCCCGGATGGACACGGACGGCTACTTCTACATCGTCGACCGCAAGAAGGACATAATCCTCTGCTCCGGCTACAACGTGTACCCGCGGGAAGTCGAGGAGGTCCTCTTCATGCATCCCGCGGTCGGAGAAGCCGCGGCGATCGGGGTCCCCGATCCATACCGGGGCGAGTCAGTCAAGGCGTTCGTGGTCGTGAAGGCCGGGAAGACCTCGACCGAGGCGGACATCATCGCGTTTTGCAAAGAGCGGCTTGCACCGTTCAAAGTCCCGAAAGCCGTCGAGTTCGTCACGGCCCTTCCGATGTCGCTGGTCGGAAAGGTCCTCCGGCGGCAGCTGCGCGAGCAGGAGCTTGCGAAGGCCTCGACCGCCCACTAGGCGTCTCACGAGAAACGGATCGATACGGCCTGCGCATGGAGAAACCGGCCCAAGTCCTCGGCCTCGTCCCGGATGCGTGTGCGTACGGCGGGAGACGCCTTGGAAAACTGGATGACGCGGACCGAGAGTCGGGCGCCGTTCCGTTCGTGGGACCACACGCCCACGACGCGGCCGTCCACGAGCACGACCGGGGAGAGCCAGCCTTGTGGGCGATACACGCGCTTGTAATGGGCCGCGTCGACCAGGTGGCTCTTGTCCTTCAGGCCGAGGAGGAGCGAGTCGAAGTACGGAAGGAGGCGGACGACCGGCCCATCGAACTCCGCCCGCTGCAACGCGCGCAGGTCGTCGCGAAGCACCCAGCCGACTCGTCCACCCACGTCGACCGGGGCCAGCTCATCCTCGAGCCGCGCCCAGACGTCGCGGGCATCGGCGGCCGTCATGTAGGTCCAGAGGGCGAAGTCGCGGACGGTCGCCGGGCCGTGGGCCCGGAGGTACCGTCGAAGGAGCTCGAGCTCTGCTTTCTCCCCGGGCAGATCGCGCCAGTCCGGGATCCATTTCTCGGGACGAACGAAGGTTGCCTCGGCCCCGTGGGCCGGACCGAAACACGCGAAACCTCGGAGACACGCGAGGAAGACGATCCCGTCGAGGGACAACACCGTCCCGGCGATTCGAAAGCCGGTCGCGTTCGAGGAGCCACCCCAGCCGCGGCCCGATTTCTTTACGGTCTTGATTCCGAGGGAGGCGCTGATCCGCTCGGCAATCTCCGCGCGGGTAAGAGGTCGATCGAGCACATCCCGCATCGCCCCCACGAGTCGATCGACTGCGTCGAGCGAG
The DNA here is from genome assembly GCA_035557795.1 of Thermoplasmata archaeon. Lineage (GTDB taxonomy): Archaea > Thermoplasmatota > Thermoplasmata > RBG-16-68-12 > RBG-16-68-12 > RBG-16-68-12. The sequence continues at coordinate 20,217 of DATMDM010000010.1, forward strand.
ATTCCGGCGCGGACCAGCCAGGCGGTCGAGCGTGCGTTCCGCCGAGCGCTGCCGCGAACGAACACGGCGAAATCCCGGGACGGGATGAGGTGTAGCGCGCCTCGAATGCACCACGACTTCACGAGAGTCCGGTCACGCCACAGAGCCATCTCGACGTCATCCACTGAAAGATCGCGGGTCCGTGCCCACAACGATATTTGCGCGGCGGACAACAGCTGGGCCTGTGCGCCCGCCATGTCGCCCGCGACCTGGGCAAGCGCCGAGGCGGGTGCCCGCTTGGCGAGGTGATGACGGGAGAGCCGGAAGGCCGAGACCTGTTCCGGGGATGCGCGCAACGCATCGGTGACGGGCGTTCGCGCGGCCATCGGACGCCGCACGCCGGGGACCTCGGATAAGGCTTTGCGGACGTGTGAGGGCCTGCCGAAGGCTCCGAAACCTTAATCCCGACCGCGGGTTCCTCGACTCCCGGTCCACGGTGGGAAGTCATGGGGAAGATTGAGCGGCCGAGTCTCGAGAGCCTGGTCATGGATTTCGCGATGTCCCTCACGCGGCGCGCGACGTGCAAGCGATTCCAGGTCGGATGCGTGATCACGTCCGAAGACATGACGCAGATCTACGGATTCGGGTACAACGGGACCGCGAAAGGTCTCTCGCACGACGATTGCAAAGTCGACCAGCCTGGAGGCTGCGGCTGCGTGCATTCGGAGGTAAATGCCTTGATCAAGGTGCGGGCAAACGACCCACGCAAGGTCGTCTTCGTCACCGCCCAGCCGTGCGTCACCTGCGCGAAGGCGATCGTGAACTCGGGGGTCTCGAAAGTTTACTATCGGGCCACGTACCGATCCGACGACGGCCTCGACATCATTCGGAAAGTCGGAATCGAAGTCGAACGCGTCTGATCAAATTCAGATCCAAGAAGCAGACTCCGTGGCTCGTTACGGAGGTCCGGTGGAGTCCGGGACCGAGCGCGGCGCGGGGACAGGTCGCGGAGCGGGAGCCGGGGCGATCGCCTCCGTGGGCGCTTCGGGCTTCGGCGTTTTCAGCAAATCCCGAATCACCGGCGTGAAGGGGTCCACGAGGCCACCCGCGAAACCTCGCTCGCCCAGCCGGAGGACGTCCGATTCCTGCAAGCCACCGCCGACGTAGACGTCCAGGTCGAGCTCCTCGAGCATGGAAAGGAGCGCGGGGTCCGGCCCCAGCTCCGTACCGAGGCGTCGCAGGTCCATCACGCACACCGCCGAGAAACCGATTCCGCGCAACGCCTTCGCGACATCGCGGAGGTCGATCTGCGTCTCGCTGGGCTCCCGCCAGACCACGTGGCCATCCCAATCGAGGCACGGGAGGACGTCGGACGACAATGCGTAGAGGACCGCGAAGGAGTCCAGTGAGGCTAGGGTTTTCGAGCCCGCGACCACGCGTTCCACGTCGAGCATGTACCCGTCCATGACCTCCTCCGGTTCGCGGCCCCCGGAGTCGAGCCACACGTCGCAGCGCTTCCCGAGATGCCGTGTGACCTCGAAGTTCGGGTTCGCACGATTGATGCCCGCCAGGTCGAGCATGTAGATGCGCGACGCGTTGTAGCGAGGCCCGCCGATCGCATCCCAGTACTCCTGGAACGAGACGCGGTATCCGGTCGGAGTCAATCCCTCCGCCTCCCACCGGACTCCGGTGACCGCGACGACGCGCCCCGGGAGGAGATCGAGGACCTTGATGTCAATCAACGGATCCGTTTGAATCGGGAGGATCGGGATCGACACGGGGCCTTTCTTCGTCACCGCTGGCTCGGCTTCCCAAATCCCTTTCTTCTCGCGTTCGAACTGAGCACGACCCGACTCCGTGTCGAAGAAGATCGGGAGGCCTTCGTGGCCACACGCATGGCACACGTACGAGCGACTGTCGCTGTCGACGCCCGCGATCGGGCCCATCACGAGGAGCTTCGGGTGCACCTGGCCGCTGCCGCACCGCGCGCAGGCGGCGAAATCCGTCGGACCGAAACGCCCCGGCATCGGACGCGCCTCACTCGACGCGGATGACCTTCACACGCTTGCCAATCCAGTCGGGCGGAAGGTACACGCGGCCGGAGCTCCCGCTCTTCGCCACGACTTTCTCGAGCATCTCCTGACCGAACACCTCGAACTTCGATTCCCTCCGGGCGCGAGCCATCTCCGGACCCCCACCGGCTTAGGCATCTCCGAAGGATAAGCTTTGCTTCAACGCGATTATCTTGTAGCTACCCCGTGGAGAGGCAAATCTCAAGACGACCGCAACACATGCCGCCTCAATCATGCCTTCCCGGCCGCCGCGGAAACGCCGAACCGCATCCTCGTTCGATCTCTACGCGCAGGCCATGCTCGACCATTGGCTCGGCAAGAAAGTCGTCTTCGAATTCGAGCGGGACGACGGGTACCGCAGCCGCTCGCTCGTCGAGGCGTACTTCACCCCTCCCGCGAAGTGGTCGAAGATCGAGCGCGAGGCGATGAAGGAAGTCCGCGGTCGCGTCCTCGATGTCGGTTGCGGCCCGGGTCGGCACGCCGTCTACCTCCAGAGGAAGGGACACCGTGTGGTCGGCATCGATGCGTCGCCGACGCAAGTCGCTCTCGCCCGGGTGCGGGGCGTCGAAGAGGTGTATCAGGCTAGCGTCCACCGACTGCCGCGAGGCCTGGGGACGTTCGACACGCTGATCTTGATGGGGAACAACCTCGGGCTCGCGGGAGACCTTCCCCGGATGCGGCGATTCTTCCGCGACGCCCGAGAGATCTCGAAGGCGCGTGGCCGGATCATCGGGAGCACGCGAATCCCGGGGACCTGGATCCCCTACCACCTGAGCTACGTGAAACGGAACATCGCACGAGGCCGACCGCCGGGATTGCTCTCCTTGCGGGGCCATTACAAAGGCCGCGTGGGTGACTGGTTCGACCTCTTGCTGCTCTCGCCGGACGATCTCGCGGAGCTCGCGCACTCGACCGGCTGGGATTTGGTCCGGGTCATCTACGAGCCGCGAGACGATCCGACGAGCTATGTGGGCGTCCTCCAACGCCGATGAAAGCCAGCTGAGAGTACGTCCGAGAAAGGTTCATCCCCCACTACGTGCATCGAACCGGACATCCATGCCCTTCCTCGACCAGTTCCGAATCGAGGCGCTCCCGAAGAAGTGGGCGGACGAAGGGAAGCTCTGGCAAGAACGCTACTTCCCGGAGATGCCCGAGGTATTCGACGCGCCGAACTGGTCCCGGCATTATCCGGAGACGCCGATGCCTCGCCTGAGCGTCATCATGGCGAAGCCGGACGGATTCGCGGGCTTCGCGCAAAAGGTCGTCGGCGCGACGGCCGCGACGGGCAACCTGACGAACCGCCTCTGGACCGCGGACAAGATGCCCGACGCGCAGTTCATGACGGCGCTCAAGATCATCCGCGCGCAAGCATCGACCGAACTGGGCTCGATCCAGCAGCACCGGATGGTGTACGCGCAGCTCGACGGAGGCTCGTTGACCGGGCTCGACAAGGAGATCGTCGAGGGAATCCATCGCACGGACCCGGACGGCGACCGCCTCGAGTCGATCTCGTTCTCGAAGAAACGAGTCTGTGTCGAAGAGCTGCGGCATCACATGCAGATGGCCGGCGTCCTGACGCTCGACGCGACGTTCGACAAGGTCCGGTGGGGACGGCACTGGGCGACGGAGACGATGGAGGAGCTCTTCGCGATGAAACCCGGCGAGCACGTCCTCGACGCGTTCAACATCGAGTTCAAGAGCCTCATGGACTCCGCGACGTTCATGTCGTTCATCGACCGCGTCGGGAAGTTCCAGCTCGAAATGCAGCACCATTTCTTGTACGGGCCGATGGCCCTCTCGATGCCGTGGATGCGGTTCCTCGAAGAGTCGTACCACCTCGCCGCCGGGGAGACCCTGATGAAGGCGATCGCGGTCGCGGGCATCCTGGACGGTGGTAACTTCGGGATCGAGGACCTCCAGAAAACGCTGAACATGTGGTATCCGCGCGGCCTCGAGATGTTCGGGTCGGAGCTCGGCGGAGACCTCGTGAAGGGCGTGTTCAAGACGCTGAAGAACCGAGAGGCACAGGTCATCTACATCGAAGAGGTGCTCGGCAAGGTGAAGGACGTGAACCTCGCGATCATCCAGGCGAAGGCGCGTTGCTCCCGGGAGGAGGCGGACGCGGCCTTGCGAAGGATCATCCAGAAAGGGGAGACCGTGCACGGACTCACGAAGGACGATCTGCTCTTCTTGCCGGACCGTCGGTTCTTCCGAATCCGCGGGCTCGCGGAGTTCGGCGACTACCGCAATCCCGGGTCGGACGCCGCCGGGGTGGGGTACGTCTACCTCCCGTACGATGTCCGAGGAAACCTGCTGACGGATCGCGGGAAGCCCATCGAGCGTGACGCCTACGTCGACAACCTGCGCGCCGTGCTCCCGACGCGGTACATGACGAGCCGGCATTGGGAATTCGTCAAGTCGGACTTCCTCTTCAACGACAAGTGGGGGACGCCGGAGCCAAACGGCACGGACTAGAGACTCCCGGCCGCGAAGCCCTACCATTTAATAACCGATGGCCCATCAATTGGACTGAGGCAAGAACGATGGACCTCACGTACATTTCGTTGGAGAAGAAAGACCGCGTCGCGATCGCATGGCTGAACAAACCGAAGGCGAACACCTACGACGCCGACTTGATGCGCGACCTGAACACGATGATCGACGACATGCGATTCGATGACGACGTCGACGTGTGCGTCATCGCCTCGAAGCTCGACGGAGTCTGGTCCGCGGGCGCGGACATCAACCTGCTCGCGTCCTCGACACCGGACTACAAGGCCATGTTCTGCCTGAACTGTCAGGAGACGCTGAACAAGATGGAGAGCACCCCGAAGCTCTTCATTGCCGCAATCGACGGCCATTGCGTTGGAGGCGGACTCGAGATTGCGATGGCGACAGATCTGCGGCTGGCTTCGGACGGGGCGTGGCGCATCGGCCTGCCCGAGGTCACGCTCGGCGTTTTGCCCGGGACCGGAGGGACGCAACGTCTACCGCGGCTGATCGGCAAGAGCCGGGCGATCGACCTCATGGCGACCGGGCGGATGCTCACGCCGAAAGAAGCGCTCGATTGGGGCCTCCTCAACCGCGTCTTCCCGCGAGCGAAGTTCTGGGAGGAGACGATGGCCTTTGCGAAAGGCCTGGCTTATCCGCAGCACGCCGCGCGCGCGGTCGGATTCATCAAGCGGTCGGTCACGGAAGGCCTCGAGATGCCGATGTACGAAGGCTTCGCCCTCGAACGCGAGTTGCAGAATCGCCTCTTCGCGATGGCCGATGCGAAGGAGGGCTTCCGCGCGTTCCTCGAGAAGCGAAAGCCAGCCTTCCAAGGGAAGTGACGTCCGGGATCGCGGCCGGGGACGTTGGGCCGGAACGGCGGGTGGACGGTATCGGGTCCGATGAGCCTCGAGTCCGGGTCGCCCGGGTTGCGGATCTCGATGCGCTCGCGCAAATGTGGGAGAAGCTCGAGAACTATCACGCCGATCTTGGTGGACCGGAGTATCGCCTCGCGCCCGGATGGAAGGGAGACTGGCGGCGCTTCACACGCAGCCACATCGGGCATAAGGACCGGCTCTGCCTCGTCGCCGAACTCGACGAGGCGGCGGTCGGCTTCCTCTTGGGGGCGATCCTCGTACGGCCAAGGGTCTTCAAGCACCGATTGTACGGACACATCTACGACTTGTTTGTCGATCCGGCCCAACGGAATCGGGGAGTCGGAGAATCGCTCGTGCGAGAGGCCCTCGCATGGTTCCGGTCGCGTCGTGTCGAAAAGGTGGATCTGTACACGCACGCGCGGAACGAGATGGGCCTGCGATTCTGGACAAAAATGGGATTCGAGACGACCGTCCACATCCTGGAGCGTCGAATTTGACCGCCGGCAAGGGAATCGTCTCCTCGCGACAAGGCAACCTTAAACAAGGTTAACGCCTCGAGCGAGGCCTCAAGTCGCCCGGTGGCGTTGCGCCGCCGATTCCATGAACTACGATACGATCCTCGTGACCCATCGCGGCCCGACCGCGGTCGTCGCATTGAATCGCCCGGAGAAGCTCAACGCGATGTCGATGATGTTAAAAGCGGAGGTGGTCCGCGCTCTCCACGATCTCGACACGGACGAGCACACGCGGACGATCGTCCTCACGGGCTCCGGGGACAAGGCCTTCACAGCGGGAGCCGACATCCACGAATTCCAGGGCCGCACGGCGATGGAGCAGTGGCGAATGTATGAGCACGGGACCCTGTACGACGCGATCGAGCGAACCGCGAAGCCGATCCTCGCGATGATCAACGGATATTGCTTCGGTGGCGGCCTCGAGCTGGCGATGGCCTGCGACATCCGCGTCGCCTCCGATCGGGCAACACTCGGCCAGACCGAGATCAACATCGGAATCATTCCCGGCGGCGGGGGAAGCCAACGACTTCCGCGGCTGGTCGGGCTTGGAAACGCGCTGAAGCTCACGCTGACGGGCGATCGGATCGACGCGGGCGAGGCGCTCCGCATGGGCCTCGTGGACGAAGTCGTGCCTCACGCGCGCCTCGAGCAGCGGACCTTCGAGATCGCCGATCGAATCGCGTCCCGGAGCGCACTCGCGGTACGGCTGGCGAAAGCGGCCGTGCGGGCGTCCGCGCGGATGCCCTTGAATCAAGGGCTCCGATATGAGCAGAGCCTATTCACGCTCGTCATGTCCTCGGAGGATAAGGAGGAGGGCGTGCGTGCGTTCCTCGAGAAACGAGACGCGAAGTGGAAGGATCACTAAACAATTCTCAAACTTGATTTTTCGTTGTCAGCACCGATAACCACATGAGAGGGGTCTTAACCGCAAGTTTGAGTCGTTTTTCCGAGTATGTCCGTCTGGTCCGGCATCGTTGCCGCCGGGGTAGCCATCGCGCTCGCCTTCGCTGTGGTCGCCCAGCCTCTCTGGGAATGGAAAATGGACGGGGGGCAGCAGCAAGAGACTTGGACGTACAGCCCGTTCTCCGCCCACCAGCAGGTTTACAACAAGACCCAGAACACGAACACCAGTCGATTCTACGCATACGACCAACTCGCGTCCTCCCAGCGAGAAATGAGCGCAGCACTTGCTGAGTTCGGAACATACTTCGTCTTGGGCCTGCTCGCAGGCTTCGCAGGTATGGTCCTCGCTGTTTTGTCCGCATGGAAGAAACTTCGAGGCATTTTCGCGGGCATCGCTTTCGTTGCGGCCTGCGCTGCGATGCTGTACGTGGGCTTCGCGATCGTATTCTCGATCCCGGACGCAGCGACTAAGGATTTGCCGACCTTGGGCTCTGCGAGGACGGGGTTCTATGAGCAGGGCGCGCTTGGAGCGCAAATGCTCTCGACAACTCCGGGCGCCGGCTGGATCCTAGTTTTGGGCGCCGGCCTTGCGTTCGCATGGGCTTCGTCGGACATCTGGCACATTGTGCCGTCGAGGAAGTTGGCCCCAAAGAAGATGGAAGTGACTATCAAACGGATCGCGTCGACGGCCACTGCGGCCCCGCCACCGCCTGCGGAGCTCGTCCCATCGACGCCGGAACCCGATATCGAGGAAGTCTTCGTGATCAGCTCGAACAGCCTGCTGATCAAGCACATGTCGCGCAGCCTGATGAGCGACAAAGATCGCGATGTGGTCGGGAGCATGATCTCCGCAATCTCGTCGTTCGTCCGCGAGGCGTTCACGGAGCGGGACGGAGAGGTCCACGAGGTGACCCTGGGAGACCACCGCTTCGTCATGTGCAGTGACCGAGGGATCGTCCTCGCGGTCCTCGTCACATCCGGCGGCACGGAAGACATCGTACACCGGCTGCGACACCTGCTCGCAATCCTGGACGACCGATACGGGGACCGTCTCGCAACCTGGCAGGGCGAGCCTCTCGAAGGCATCGAGGACGAACTCCAGGTCCTCTGGCAGCCGTACCATCTCCCGCCGCCGCCTCCGGCGACCTGAAGTCCTTTTCGGCCCTCAAGCCCGTGAGTCTGGGACAGATATTTATGGGGCGGAAGCCTCCGCTTCGCGGCCTGCACCGTGAGCGGCTGCAGGCTCAAACGATTTGGCGGTAACCGAATGGAACGGGCGATCGTCCTCTTGTCCGGCGGCGTCGATTCGGCCGTAGCATTGTGGTGGGCGAAGAAGCAAGGCTGGGACATCCGACCGCTCACGTTCGATTACTTCGGCCGTCCGAAACGAGAGAACGAAGCGGTTCGCGCGCTGACCTCGCAGGCCGAGACCGCCCCGATCCGACGGGTGGACCTGCCCTTCCTGAAAGAAGTCGACGACCTTCGGAAGGAGGGCTTCGAGAACCGGATCCTTCTCGACTCCCCGGAGGGATACATCCCGGGACGGAACCTTATCTTCTACGGCCTCGCGGGGTATTACGCGGAACTCGACGCGGCGCGCTACCTGGTCGGCGGTCACAACGGCGTCGATCCGGAATCGTTCCCCGACTCGAGCCCGAAGTTCTTCAATTTCCTCAACAGCATGTTCCATCTCAGCCTGTGGTCGTACGACAAGGCCCCCGTGCAGATCCTCGTCCCGCTGAGCGGCAAGTCGAAGGAAGAGGTCGTCCGAATGGGCCTCGAGATGAACGTCCCGTTCGACGTCACCTGGTCGTGCTACTGGGACCGCGCCGTGCATTGCGGCACCTGCGTCTCGTGTCGCGAGCGTCGGGAGGCGTTCGCGCAAGTCGGCATCGAGGACCCAGTCGCGTACGAGGCTTAGCCGAACGGCTGCGATTGGACCGAAGGGGTGCAGGGGAGGAATCTGCCCGTCCATCCGGCTCCGGCTTCGCAAAAAGGTTAATGGGCCTCGCGAATTCCCCCGTTGCCCGGCATGTATACGACCCACGTCCGGTCGGTCGCCGCGATCCGATTCTTGGAGGAAGGCAGTCACAACGTGAAGATGAAACAGCTCATCGGGCACGAGGACGGGGCACGGAAGACCGCCATGCACGAGCTGATCATCTCGAAAGGCGGGTACTCCGCACCGCACCGCCACGAGTGGGATCACCAGCTCGTCGTCACGGAGGGGCGGGGTGTGGCCCTCATCGGCGGGAAGAAACTCGCATTGCGTCCAGGGGTCGTATTGCTCGTTCAATCGAACGAGGAGCACCAGTTCCTGCAACGGGGGAAGGCGCCGCTGAAGTTCCTCACCGTCACGCCGATCTAGTGCCCGCAGGCCAAGCTTTATGGCGGCCCGGACCTTGGGCCGGAATCGATGAAGCTCGGTGTCACCGAGTACATCGACTGCGCGCACCACCTTCCGGGCCACGAGCGCTGCGGCTCGCTGCACGGGCACACGTACCAGATCGACGTCTACATCGAGGGGGACCACAAAGGCGGCATGCTCCTCGACTTCGCGGAGTTGAAGAAGAACCTCCGCGCCATTCTCGCGGACTACGACCACAAAGACTGGAACACGTTCCTCGAGTACCCGACCGTCGAGAACATCTGCGAGCTCATCACCAAACGGTTGCACGAGAAAATCAAGTTCCCGCTCCACGTCCGGGTCTGGGAAGGCTACGGCAAGTGGGCGGAGATGTGAAGAGAGGACTTATCCCGCAGGAGGTCTGCACAACCGATGTCCGATCTACTCGATGCCATCGAGGCGGAGGCGCGCGGGGACTTCGGCGCCGCACTGCCGTACTACGAGAAACTGACGACATCCGGAACGGCACTCGACCGCGTTGGAATCCACCAGGCCCTGGCCCGATGCGACGAGAAGCTCGGGCGTCTGAAGGACGGCGGGAGATGGCGCCGGAAGGCGGGACAGGGATACCTCGCCCTGAGCGACAATGAAATGGCCCGCGACGAACGGCAGTACCTCGCCCTCGTGGAATATCGGAATGCCGTGCAGGACCTCCATGGCGACGCCTCTCTCTCGGAGGTCGCGAAAGAATACGCCGCGGTCCTGAAAGACAACTTCTCCGGCGGTGCGGAGGGCCTGACCCACGAGGGCCTCTTCGCGGGCGCGTTCTTCCGGACGCTCGGGGACCACCTCTCCGCCGCGAAATACTTCTTCGACACCGCGGAAGCGATGAGTGAACAGGCCACGACCAGCGGCGATGCGAGCCTCCGGGAAGCAACGATCCTGGCGTACGAGCGGGCGATGGAGTCCGCAGCGAAGGCCGGTCGGCCCGACGTCGCCCGGGTGGCGCAGATGCGCGCGTACGACCTCAAACAAGTGAAATGAGGCGCGGCGATGTGCACCCTCATCGCGTTCTGGCGCTCCGTCCCCGGGTATGACATCGTCCTCGGGATGAACCGGGACGAGTCCTCGATGCGGCCCGCGGATCCTCCCGCGGTCCTCGACGGTACGCCGACAATTGTCGCACCGCGCGATCGACAAGCGGGCGGCACCTGGCTCGGCGCGAGCGGCACCGGACTGGTCGTCGCCCTCTCGAACCGCCGCGGACGGACCTCCCCGAACGCACGGTCTCGAGGACAGCTCGTCCTCGACGCGTTGCGGCAACCGAGCGTCTCGGGCGTGGACGTGTTCCTCCAACGCGAGGTCCGTGATCACGAGTACAACTACTGGAACCTCCTCGGGGCCTCCCGCAAGGATCTCCGGTTCTTTCGCTACGATGGAGAGCTCGCCATGAACCGCGGCCATGAGGGACTCAACGTCCTCACGAACGAGGGAGGAAACGTCGCGACCGATCCGAAGGTGCAGTTCATCCAAGGCCTGCTCGCGAAGGCGCCGTCCCGGTCCGTCGATGAGGTGATCCGTGCGCTCCAGGGCGCGCTCCGCACGCATGCGTCCGGTGCAGGCGGAGTGGGCCTCTGCGTCCATTTCGCGGGCGGCGGAACGGTCTCGTCGACGATCATGGCTCTGAGCAACGCCGATCCGGGCGAGAACGTTCTACTGTACGCGGACGGTTCCCCCTGCACGACGCCGTACCGCGACTATCATGAAGTCATCCGCCGGCTTCCGAGTCCGGACTGACGAGTGCTGCCGCGAAAAGACTTTCCCTCATCCCCAACTACCGCGCGC
>DATMDM010000011.1:0-3046 GCA_035557795.1 Thermoplasmata archaeon
GCGTTCGCCGGGGTCGCGGTGATGCAGGACGTGATGCACTCGCTCGACCCGCTGTGGCGGGGCCTCCTCTTCGCGGTATACCCGCTCGCGGAGATCGCGACGGTCGGCTACCTCGGCGCGCTGTGCGACCGCATCGGACGCAAGCGGATCCTCGTGTTCGCGCACCTCGTGACGGCCGCCGCGGTCTTCCTGTTCATCCTGAGCATTGGTGTCGATCCGGGCGTCCGGCCCTATCTCGTCGCGGTCTTCTTCGCGATGTTCGGGATCGGCGCGGCGGCGAAGGTCGCCTCGACGCTCGCGATGATCAACGACCATTCGAACCGCGCGAACCGGGCCCAACTCATGGCGTTCTTCGACCTCGTGACGTTTGGCGGCCTCGTCGCAGGGTTCGGAGCGGCGTTCCTCGCTCTCCATGCGTTCGGGGTCTCCGACGCGGTCGTCCTCGCGGTGGGCGGACTCGGCGTCACGGTGAGTGTCATCATGGTCCAGTTCCTCGTCCAGGAAACCCCCTTCACTCCGGAGCTGCAGCGGGGGACGCTCGAGCTCCTGCGGACGGTGTTGCGGAACAAGGACATCCAGCGGCTCCTCCCGGTCTACATCCCCGTGGTCGCGCTCTACGGATACGTCCTCACCTTTACCGACAACTTGCTGGGCGCAGGCAACCAGGGCTCTGCGACGACCAATCAACTCCTGATTGTCGTCGCGTCTCTCGGGATTCCCCTCGGTCTCTCGCTCGCGGTGAGCGGCCGCCTGTCCGATCGCGCGCGGTTGCGACGGCCTTTCATGGGCCTGGGGCTCGCTTGCTTCGGTGGGCTCGCGATTCTCCTCGCGCTCGCCACGCGCCCCGGCAATCCGGACCTGGCACAGCTCGTCTCCCGATGGCCCCTCATCGTCGTCCTCGCCGCCGGTGCCGGGACGTTCCCGCCCGCCGCTCTCGCGTATCTCGGGGACATCGTCGAGCATGCCGTGACCGGAACCACGTTCGGAATTTACTCGATCATCTTCGGATCCGGTCTCATCGTGGGACCGGTCCTCGGCGGCGCCTTGACGCAGGCGCTCGGTCCGATCGCGTTCGCGGTGATTGCCCTCGGCCTCATCGGAATCTCCGGGACCGGCGTGTTGTTCATCCGCGAGCCGCTGAAAACGCCGCGCACCCCGGTCCCGCCGGAGACTCCGATCCCACCGGAAACCCGCTGACGGGATCCGTCGCGCGTTCCTGATTCTGACGACGCCGGATTGAAGTACCCGCGGTTTCGTCGGACGGATCGTGTCCTCGAGTACGTCGAGTCTGTTGGATCTCGACCCGATCGCGTACTTCGCGATGGGCGGCTTCGCGCTCTTCTTCGGCCTGTTCTTCCTCGTCCTCCTGTACGACATCCCGCTCTTCCTGTACGTGTGCGGTCCGATTACGGTCATCCCCGGGGTCATCGCGATCGCCGTTGGCGTGCGTCAGTGGCGTCGCGAACGGACCGTCGTCGAGTTCGCGAACTGGGCGAAGTCCCAGCGGCGGATCAAGATGGATCTGATGGCGCAGCGACTCGGGAAGACCCGGTTCGAGACGGAGAAGCTCCTCGGGAAGGCCCTCAACGAGGGTCTGGTCAAAGGCGCCATCGACCGGACCACCGACGAGTTCGTCTCCCAGGACGCGCTGAAACAGGAGCACTTCGTCGGCACGTGCCCGAACTGCGGCGGCAACGTCGACACGTGGTACTTCCCGGAGGAACGCGTCGTATGCCCGTACTGCGAACGGGTCGTCGCCCTCCCGGTGGACGCCTGATTTCCGCGGGACGCGACCCTTAAATAGCACATGACTTTTAGAGCGCACCCTACCGGGGTCGCTCGTTGGCACGTGGTCTGTTCGCAGCGCGCAAACTGAAGGGCGAACGCCAGACGAGACGGTGGTCGGACCGGTATTACAAACGCCGCGTCCTGCATTTGAAAGAGAAATCGGATCCGCTCGAGGGATCGCCGCAGGCGAAGGGCATCGTGCTCGAGAAGGTCGCGATCGAGGCGAAGCAGCCGAACTCCGCGCTGCGCAAGTGCGTGAAGGTCCAGCTCATCAAGAACGGACGGCAGGTGACCGCCTTCGCCGTCGGCGACGGGGCGATCAACTTCATCGATGAACACGACGAGGTCCTCGTCGAAGGGATCGGAGGCCGCATGGGTCGGTCCTACGGGGACATCCCCGGAGTGCGGTACAAGGTCATCCAGGTGAACGGCGTCAGCCTCGACGAGCTCGTGCGGGGCCGCAAAGAGAAACCGGTGAGGTAGACGCGTGGAACCCGAGACTCCGCCTCCGCCCCCGGACACCGAACTCCCGCCGCCCCCGCCGGAACCGCCGGCAATCGAACCCGCACCGCCGACCGAAGTCCCGGGCGAAACGGCCCCGGCCGAGGAGGCCCCTCCCGTCGAAAAGCCGAAACGGGAGCCGAAGAAGCCGAAGAAACGGCCCAGCTATGAAATGAAGCTGTTCGAGAAGTACGAGCTCAATGACGTCGTCGTCCATGACGCCGGCCTCGCGAAATACATGAACCTCTCGCCGATTGTGATCCCGCACACGGGAGGGCGCTGGGCGAACAAGCCGTTCGGCAAGGCGAAGGCGAACCTCGTGGAACGGCTCATCAACAACATGATGCGGACGGAGAAATACACCGGTAAGAAATCGAAGTCGTACCGAGTCGTGCGGACCGCGTTCGAAATCATCGAGAAGCGAACGCAGAAGAATCCGGTTCAGATCCTCGTGGACGCCCTGGAGAAGGCGGCGCCTCGCGAGGAAATCACGCGCCTTCGCTTCGGAGGGATCTCCGTGCCGCGTGCGGTGGACGTCGCACCGTCTCGCCGGCTCGACCTTGCCCTTCGGAGCATCTGGCAGGGAGCCGTCAGCGCGACGTTCAAGAATCGCAAGCCGGTCGAGGAGTGCCTCGCGGACGAGATTCTCATGGCCGCGAAGGGCGACATGCAGAGCTCCGCGATTGCAAAGAAGGAAGAGCTCGAACGAGTCGCGTCCTCCGCGCGCTGAATTCCTCCCGTGACCGAAGGATTAATT
>DATMDM010000012.1:0-26406 GCA_035557795.1 Thermoplasmata archaeon
TTCTGATACAGGATCGAGTAGGTGAGAGAGGACTTCATCGTCCCGGGTGCCCCGCTCACGAGAACGACGTACCCTTCCGGGACTCCGCCATTGAGGACGTCGTCGAAGCCCCGCACGTAGGTCTTGATGCGATTCCGACTCATGACGCGCCCTCCGGGGTCGGATGTATGCGCGCGTCGGCCTAAGCCTTTTCCTCCGAGAGGTCAAGCGCACAATCTTCAAATAGACTCGGGCCGCTGGGCCGCGCATTGTCGGACGATGTCCTCGGCGCTATCGTCGCGACGGCGCGCGTGATCGGGGCGCTCGTCCTCCTGTTCTTCCTGCCGGGGTTCCTCCTCATCAATGCGCTCTATCCCCGAAAAGGGGAGCTCGACCGGGAGTACGACGCATTGTACCGCGTGACCCTTGGGATCGTCCTGTCCATTGCCGTCACGGTGTTCTGGTCGTTCTTCCTCAACTCGCTCGGCATCAACGAAGCCACAGGTCTCGGCTACGTCGTGGGGCCCAACATTGCCGGCGGACTGATCGGGCTCTCCGCGGCGTTCTTCGGGCTCGGATGGTGGCGCGGCGCCTACCCCTGGATGGCCCGCGTGCATCCGGCGCTCGCGCGGGTGCCCAAGCCCGGGCCCGGAGAACTCCTGACCGAGGATGAGCGGGATCATCGGGTGCGCCTCAAGCTCCAGCAACTCGCAGAGAAGCGGGAGGCGTTACGACGGGCCATCAAAGACGCCGAGCGGCGGATGCGCCTGCAATCGGCCGACGCGCAATCCCACTATGAAACGCTACGCGACAAGTCGCGCGCGGAGCTCCGGAGCGTCGAAGCGGAGCTGAAGAAGCTCGAAGAGGAACGGGCCGCGGAACTCTACTGAAGAGGCCGGACATGGACTACAAGCTCGTGATCGCGGTTCGATCGGACCTCGACTTGTCCCGAGGGAAGCTCGCCGTCCAGGTGGCCCACGCCGCGGTGATGGCAGCTCTCGATGCGAAGGCCCGCCACCGGAAATGGTTCTCGGAATGGATCGAGGAGGGCCAGAAGAAAGTCGTCGTGAAGGGTGGCTCCCTCCCGGAACTCCGGGCGCTCCAAGCGAAGGCTCGCTCGATGCACCTGCCGACGGCGCTCGTCGAAGACGCGGGCCTGACGGAGCTTCCTCCCGGGACGGTCACCTGCGTCGGAATCGGGCCGGGTCCGAACGCGATCGTGGACCAGGTCACCCGCCATCTCCCGTTGATGTGAAATGAAGGCGAAGTCCCGCTTCCTCGGGATCGACGACGCCCCATTCCGATTTTCGGACGAGACCGTTCCGGTCGTCGGAGTCGTCGTCCAAGCGCCGTCGTACATCGAGGGCGTCCTCATCACACTGGCCGAAGTCGACGGGCACGATGCGACGGAGCGGATCGCCGCCATGGTGCGTCGTTCGCGCTACCTTGCTGGGCTCGCGGCGATCCTGATCGACGGGACCGCCGTAGGTGGCTTCAACGTCATCGACATCGACGCTCTCCACGAGACGGTCGACCGTCCGATCATCACGGTCACTCGGAAGAAACCCAATCTCGATTCCATTGAGACCGCATTGCGCCGCCGTTTCGACGATTGGAAGGAACGGCTCGCGATCATTCGGCGGCACGAGATTGAATCGATCCGCACCGAGCACGGCGCCCTGTGGGTGACGTGTGTCGGTGCGAAGCAGGACGAGGTCCAAGCAGCGCTCTCCCTCACCACGGTTCGGGGCGTTTTGCCAGAACCGCTCCGCATCGCTCACCTGATCGCTGCGGGAATCATCCGAGGTGAGTCCCGCGGGCGCGCATGACAGCCGGCGAACTTCCGACCTCTCATTTGATGGGAAATCGCAGGAGCGCGGCGATCCCGCCAAGGGCCTCCAGCTTCTGGCCCGCCTCGTGATGGCGGCTCACCAGGACGACGGTCCCTCGTGCGGACTCGGCGGAACGCATGAGGTCCTCGATGCCGGCATCCCGGACGACCGCGTCGCTCACGAGGAGGGTTTCGACCGCTCCCGCCTCGACGGCTTCGGCGACCTCCGCCGGTCCGTATGCGCACGGTCGGTTTGTCGCGATCGCCTCCAGCAGGTCCTCGACCAGCCGCGTCTCGTATCCAACCCGGCTGTCTCCGAACACCTTCGCGCCGACGCCGGCTTTGAGCGCCTCCTGGATCCCTTGCATCCCGGCGCCTGACGTGCCGTGCGTGTGGACTTTCGAGGCAAGCCTCGGCTCCCGGGCTTTCAGGTAGTCGAGGAAGGCGTCGCGCGTGAACCCGGGTCCGACCAGGACGAGCGCCTCCCCGATTTCCGTTGTGCGCAACTTCGTGAGGATCTCGTCGAAGTAGACGGACTGCGCGTCTCCCGATGGGAACATCTTGCCGTGACCCGGCGCGCGAATGGTCGCGAGTTCTCGAACGCCATATTGCCGGAGCTGGGCCACGAGCGCTTCTTCGTCATCCAACGAAAGGAAGGCGACGAGCGGCTTCTGCGCCGCGGCAACGGCCTCGTCGATCCGTCGCAACTCGTGCGATCGCCACGTCTTGATGATGGAGACCACGTCGTCGACGGCGACGTTCAACGTGTGATGCCGTCCCAGGTCTTGCGGTCCCTCGACGATGACGCCCGTGATTCGCAGACGGTCGGCGAATGCTTGGAACTCGACGCTCTCCACGCGGATCGTCAGCGTCACGCGGACCTTCTCGCCCCGCTCGGGCCGGACCTTATCGGTCTTCACTTCCTGACGGCGGTAGGTCGACGCGCGCAGGTGGTCTCCGGGAAGGACGAGGTTGTGCAGGTGCCAGAGGTCGTCCGCGTTCTCCACGTGCACCTTGATCTCGCCGGTGTTCGGGTCTTTGTGAAGGACCCGCATGGCGCGCGAGCCTAGGGACCGCACCTTATTTCTGCGTATCGAACGAGGCGTCCTGCGGTCCTGACGGACGGCGTTCCTACACGAGCGTTAAGACCTCGCGAACCGTTTCGTGGGCATGGCGGCGGAACGGTACCTTTTCCGCGCGGACTCGGAGGGGTATGCGTATCGTCGGATTCTGGAGGTCCGACCCGGCTCCGTGCGCCTCCTGCATCCGTCCGAAAGGGCGAGGAGATTCACTCGATGGATCTCAACCTTGTTCGCACTTGGATTCGTCTTCGTCTTTGGAGCCTTCGTGAGTCAGACTGCGGTCGCCCTCACGCTGTCCGGGCTGAGCGGCCTCGTCATCGAGGGAGCACTCATCGCGTTCTACTTCGCGGGCCTCATCCTGTTACTTCTGTGGTGGGATGAGCGGAGCCTGCCCTTGCTGGCGGAGAACCCGGGAGCTTCCATGGGACTGGACGTCCTCGGCGTGACCTCGTTTGGGACATTTCAGGAAATCCGGGCACGGGTAAACGGGCGGGAGGTTCGGGTTGCGGTCCACGGCTCAAGAGCAAAGGTCGGAGAGGCCCTGCGTTTCGCGGGTTTCGCGATGAGCCCGACCTGACCTAAGTCGTCGAGGCAGGGGCGTTGGAGAACGGTTAAGCGCCCTACTTCAAGACGCCGTATCCGATGAGTCGCCACTTCCCGCCGATCCGGCGAGAGACCGCCACGCGTTGCCCTGGTTCCGCGACGACGGGGATTTTGAGCGCCATGTCCGCCCGGTTTTCACGCGCAGACGTGACGACTCCGACCGTCGTCGCGGTGCCAACCGACACCATGAGCGGCTCCGATGTCTTGAGGCCCTCGACCTTGAGTTCCTCGGGGACCCCAACGACGCGCTCCAGCAGATTGACCTCGACGGTCATCTTCATCAAGATCTCCGGAAGGCTTGCGGGGGGCCCGACGACTCGACCGACGAGGCCGTCGGCCTTCGTGAGGACGGGGTCGAGGTTGGTCCCGATCGCGATGAGCCCGCCCGGTCGGACTTCCTTCCGCCCGGATCCGCCGGTGTGCAGGGACCGGATCGTCGTCGTGATGTTCTTCCACTCCGTCTTGTTGCCGAGGGTCACCTGACGTCCCGGTGAGATCTCGATCTCCTCCCCGATCTTCATGCGCCCCTGCATCAAACTGCCACCGAGCACGCCCCCGACGATCTTCTCCGGCACGATGCCCGGCTGATTCACGTCGAACGACCGCGCGACATACATCTTCGCCGTCTTCGACTCGTCGTGCGGCGGCGTCGGGATGACTTTCTGGATCATCATGAGCAACGCATCCAGGTTCACGTCGTGGTGCGCGGACACAGGGACGATCGGCGCGCCCTCCGCGACCGTCCCCTTGACGAACGCCTGAATCTGACGATAGTTCTCTTCGGCCTGCTTCGGTTCGACTATGTCGATCTTGTTCTGCACGATCACGATCTTGTCGACCCCGATGATGCCGAGGGCCATTAGGTGCTCCTTCGTCTGCGGTTGCGGGCAGTCCTCGTTTGCCGCGATCACGAGGAGCGCCCCGTCCATGATCGCCGCGCCGCTGAGCATCGTGGCCATCAGGGTCTCGTGGCCCGGCGAGTCGACGAACGACACGATCCGCTGCAGCTCGCCCTTGACGTTGTGGGTCTTGCAGATCTCCGTGTTCTGGTACGCGGCGGGCTCTGTGTCCTTCGGACACTTGTAGATCGCCATGTCCGCGTAGCCCAAGCGGATCGAGATGCCCCGCTTGATCTCCTCGCTGTGGCGGTCCGTCCGCTCGCCGGTGAGACGTTCCGTGAGGGTCGACTTCCCATGGTCGACGTGACCGACGACGCCGATGTTGACCTCAGGCTGGCCCGGGACCTTCATCGCGTCTGCTCCTGCCACGCGTCCTCGATCGACTTCGGTCCGCGCACGACGATCTTCAGGTTCAGCTGAAGGATGTCGGGCGACACCGTGTTTCCGCGGACCGTCTTCTTCTTGCGCATCCCGGGTCGGACGGGATGGAAGCCGACGCCGCCGCTCAGGAGGAGGCGCTTCCGGCGCGGCCCGGGCAGGTCGGTCCGCATCGGAAATCCGTCTTTGTCGCTCCCTCCCGTGATCTGAAGCTTGTAGCCCGGCAGCCCGACGTACAGGCCGTCGAAGTCCTCCCCGATCTTCTTGCCGATGAGCGCGTTCGCGTAGTGACCCGTGATGTCCTTCTTGTACGCCTTCCCGGTCTTGGGGTCGGCGATGACCGCTTTGAACTCCGCCATGGATTCCCTTGGAGAGAGATGCGTCCATGCGGGGCTTTCACATAAGACTTCCGCCGCGCGCCTCCCGCGGCGGCGGAATCGGCGTCGATACAGCCTTCAGCGCAAGGTCGGGAAGAGGCCGAGGATCTGGCCGCACTCCCGGTACACCTCGACGACTGCCCGGCCCTCGGCCGCGGACATGCCCCGCACCTCGCCGACGGCCTCGGTCAGCTGTTGGAGCCGATAGATTGCATCGCGCGTGTTCAGGTCGTCATCCATCGCCTTGAAGAAACCGTCCCGGGTCCGTTCGACCAAGGCCGCGACTTTCCCGGCGGTCCCGGGGCCGGCCGCGGTCCGAGCGGACTCGATGGCCGCCCGCATCGCATCGTATTCCTTCCGCGTCCGGGCGAAGCACTCCGCATCGTACTCGACGTCCTCGCGGTACGGGGCTTTCAGCAAACAAAGCCGGACGACCTCTCCCGGGTAGTCGCGGAGGACCTCGCGGATCGTCACGAAGTTCCCGAGGCTCTTCGACATCTTCTCCCGCTCGAGGGTGACGAACCCATTGTGCATCCAGGTCCGGGCCCACTCAACGCCCCAGGCGCCCTCGCAGATCATCGCCTCGCTCTCGTGGTGCGGGAACTTCAGGTCGACGCCGCCTCCGTGGATGTCCAGGGGCGCTCCGAGATACTTGTACGCCATCGCGTTGCACTCCACATGCCAGCCGGGGCGACCGTCGCCCCAGGGGCTCGGCCACGACGGCTCGTCCCCCTTCGACCGCTTCCAGAGGGCGAAGTCGAGCGGATCCTCCTTCGGGCTCGCGGCGGCGGGCGGCTCGACCACGATGTCCTCGAACTTCTGGTGCGACAAGATCCCGAACGAGTGCTTCGCCTTCCGCGTCCGGAAGTAGACTTCCCCGTCCACCGAATACGCGTAACCGCGGTCGACAAGACGGGCGATCAGGGCCGTGATCTCCGGGATGTGCTCGCTCACCTTGGGCATGTGATCCGCCCGCCTCACGTTCAGGGCGCGCATGTCGTCCAGGAACGAATCGATGTAATATTGCGCGTACGCGAGGGGGGCCTGCCCGGCCTCTTTCGCCCGGCGGATGATGACCTCCTCGATGTCCGTGAAGTTCTGGACGTAGGTGACGTGGTGTCCCAAGAACTCCAGATACCGGCGGGCCGTGTCGAAATCGATGTACGACCGGGCGTGGCCGAGGTGGCTGTAGTCGTATGTCGTCGGTCCGCAGACGTACATCTTGACGATGCCGGGAGTGAGAGGTGCAAACGGTTCCTTCTTCCTAGTGCGGGTGTTGTACAATCGGAGGACCATGAGGTCGCAACCGCGGCCACGGGAGCCGCGCTATTAAGCCCTTTACCCGCCGAATCGAAACGGTTGCGCTGCTGGCAAGAACACGACCATCGAAACCTATTTCGTGCGCCGGGATTTGTCATCGTCTTGCTGGGCCGATAGATCAGCGGAAGATCGCCGCCTTCGCAAGGCGGAAGCCGTGGGTTCAAATCCCACTCGGTCCACTTCACCCGGCCCGTCTCGTCGACGTGAGTCCCCAGCGCGAAAGTCGAAGGCGCAGGCCGCTGGAATTCTGGGGTGCCACAAGTCGGATGGAAAGGTCGCGTGCGTACGCGACGGTTGTCGTCCGGCCCCGCAATTCGCGCTAGGCGGTCTCTCTCGCAATCACGACGCTCTTCACGCGAGGGGCTGCCTCGGGGGCGTCCTGTTCGAGATACGTGAGGTAACCGGAGCCGACGTTGAAGTGAACGACGGAAGGCTTCTTCTCGAGGTCGACGATTGGCTTGCCGGACTTCCTCTTCATGGAATGTCCCTTCGAGGGATTCAGCCCCCGGGGACGGCTTAAAGGGTTTTCTGCCAAATTCACTCTCGATAAGCGTAACACCGCCCGGCCAACCGAAACAACGTTCTGGCCGGGTCCGCGGGCGTTTCCGGCAAACCTATAAGGCCAACGGGGGACCAATTATTACCTGAGGACGTGGAGGATCGATGATCACCGTCCAGAAGCTTGCGCAGGCCATCGAGAAACGCCTGGGCGGCACCGAGGCGGAGGCCCTTGCGGAGTCGCGCACGGTGATGAGTTACTTCGGTTTCCGGAGCGTGATTATCGACAACGCGATCCATCCCGACGACCGGAAGGTCTTCTACGCGCTCCACGACGCTGGCTTGCTCCAGAGCTTCTGGGAGACCGTCCCCTTGTTGGACGGCCGGAACTGGCGAATCTTCTACTGGTCCCTAAACGAAACGGACCTCGACCGCATTCTGGTGGACAAGCAGGCCCCTCCTGAGGAGCCCGTATACCAGTCTCTCCCCGACGAAGCCTGGGGACGTCCGGCACCGAGCGCGTGAGCTAGTCTGGCCAGGCCCGCGCCCCGACGAGCGGCACGAAGGCGCACGGCGTTCCTTCCCGGATTTCGAGGCTGCCCTCGGCCTTCCGGGTCGCGACGATGAGGACCTGCCCGCTCCGCGGACCAATCGGGGCGACGATTCGTCCGCGAGACGACAGCTGGTGCCGCCATGGATCCGGGATCCCCGGGGCGCCTGCGGTCGCCAAGATGCAGTCGTATGGAGCCCGCTCGGGATAGCCTAAGCTGCCATCCCCGACGACGACGGCCACGCCTCCGTAGCCGGTCCGGGCGAGGTTCGACCGCCCCCATTCCGCAATCCGTGGGATTCGCTCGATCGACACGACGTTCTGCGGCCCGACGAGGTGCGCGACGAGGGCCGCATGGTACCCGGACCCCGTCCCGATCTCGAGCACGCGATCCCCGGGCGCAAGCCGGGCCTCTTCGAGCATGATCGCGATCATCGAAGGCGCGGAGATCGTCTGGCCTCGCCCGATCGGCAGCGGCACGTCGGTGTAGGCGTCGTCCGCATCCTCCGGACGGACGAACGCCTCCCGGGGTACGGCCAGGAACGCGTCCCGAACCCGCGAATCCTGAATGTACCGCGAGCGGACCAGCTGCTCCACCATTCGAGTGCGTTCGGCTGCGAAATCCATCGCCTGGCCCATCGACCCGTCACCGCGAGCGCAGCCCATAAAATATCGGTCACGCCGGGACTAGGAGGGCGATCAGGATCGTCGACATGACGAGGGTTGCCGCGGTGACGGGAAGCCCTGCCTTCACGAAGTCTTTCATCGAGACCGTCACCCCGTCCCGGGCCGCGACCTGCACGACGATGACGTTGCACGCCGCCCCGAGAATCGTCGCGTTCCCTGCGAGGGTCGAGCTCGCGGCGAGCCCGAGCCAGAGTTGCGTGGAGCCTCGCGGGACGACCGTCGCGAGCAAGAGGACCGCAGGCACGTTGCTGATCAGGTTCGAGAGCAGCGCGGAAAGGCCGACCAGCCAGACGAGGCCGCCGGACTGGCCTCCGACGGTGGACGTGAAACCGCCCTGGATCGCGGCCGAGAGTCCGGAGACGCGGACTCCCTCGAGGACGATGAAGAGGCCGACGAAGAACAGGATGATACTCCAGTCCACCTTCGCGATCAGGGTCCGTGCGGTCGTCTTCGAAAAGAACGGCAGGAAAAAGAGGACGAACGAGCCGCCCGCGAGGGCGACCAACGGCAGCCAGACGGGGGTCGGGGACGCGAAGAACGCGGCCGCCACGCCGACCGTCACCCCGAGCGTCACCCCGAGACCGGTCCGTTGAAGATGCACGGGCTCCACGGATCCGGCATGAGCGAGCGGGAGCGCGAGGTCCTTGCGAAACACGAGCCAGACGAGGCCGATCGCGACCGCGAGGCAGGCGACCGTCACCGGGAGAAGATACGCCGTGAAGGTCAGGAACGGAATCCCGGACTGGATGGCGATGAACGCGTTCTGGGGGTTGCCGACCTCCGTCGCCACGCTTCCGACGTTCGCCGCGATCGCGACCGCGACGAGGTACGGCACCGGATTCACTCGCAGAGCGCGCGTGCTCCGGACCACGACCGGCGTCACGAGCAGCGCAATCGTGTCGTTCAGGACGATCGCGGACAACGCGGCCGTGGCGACCATGAGCCAGGCGAGGAAAGAGGCCTGGCTCTTCGCCCGAAGGGCGATCCGGGAGGAGACGAGATCGAAGAACCCACAGACCTCGAGCCCGGAGACGAGGAGCATCATGCCGACGAGGAGCACGATCACGTCGAGGTTGATCGCGAGGATAGCTTGGGCCGGGGCGAGGACCCCGAGCACGAGCATGAGCGCGCCGCCGAGCATCGCGACCGCGGGTCGCTCGATCGGGAATCGACGGACGTTCCGCAGTGAAATCAGGACGTACGTGACTACGAAGACGAACGTCGCAGCCGCGAGCGCAGAGTCAGAAGCCACGAGGGCCGCGGATGGGCGACGCCGATATGGAAGTTTCCGCGAAGGGCCCGCACCTCCGAAGGCCGCCCGGTGTCCCATTACACTTAAATAGCGTCACTCAATTCGCCGCATTCTCCGGCCTCGGAACGGGTTGAGTGAAGGGGCACGGATCGACTGAGTGCGAGATAGGAGAACCCCGGATGCATCTGAGAGGACACCGAGCAATCCGCGCGCTCGCTGTCTTCCTGGTGATCGCGCTCGGCCTCGTCGCGGTCCTCCCTCTCGTCGCGCGGGCCGCGGGCCAGGTCACGGGCGTCGTCAGCACCTGTGGCACGATCACTCCGTTCGTCTCAGGCGCCACCGTGTCCTTGATCGACGCCAATGGGATCAGCCCGACCCTGACCACGTCAACGAATGGGGCCGGGGTGTACACGTTTACGCCGTCGTCGGGCAGCTACACGGTCTCGGTGAGCCGAACCGGCTATTACGGGAACGCCACGACGGTTCCGAAGCGATTCGACGGGAGCACCACGACGAGGATCGACCTCTGCTTGGTCGTGCAACCGACTCCGGCCAAGGTCCTCAAGGTCCACGTCCAGAGCGCGGGTTCCCCGGTCTCCGGAGCGACCGTCTCCGGGTTCAACTTGACGAACCCGACGGGCAAGCCGCAGCTCGTGCGGACGAACACCACGGACGCGAACGGCGATTCGAACCTGACCCTGTGGGCCGGCTCCTTCCAACTCCGCACCTCGGCGGCGACCTACCAGACCGACACCACGATTGTCGATGTGAGCGTCACGATTTCGGTGACGATCAACCTGATCGCGGGAAACGAAATCTTCGGACAGGTGACGGACCCCAACGGGAACTTCCTCGGATCGGGCGTCGTCGCTTGGCTGTACAATCCCGGCGCTCCAATTACGAGCGCCTATCGGCTGATCGCCGGGACGGTCAGCGCCAGCGCGTTCGACATCCATGCGCCGGCGGGCACATACACAATCATCGTGGACGCCGACGGGTACCTTGCGTACGAAAGCACGGTCACCTTGCCCGGTGTGCTGAATCCCTATGACGTCGTGCTACAACCCGCGCCGCGAGAGGTGTACCAGACGACCGTCTCCTACGGTTCAGCGGACTGGAACAACCTGACCGCGTGGCGCAACCTCACCCTGAACCCGGACAGTACGATGACCGGCCTGAGTCCCGCGAACCTGCGGGACCTGCGACTCCAGGTCGACGCGGCCCTCGGGAACAACGACGGAACGCTAACCGCAGGGGAGATTACCGCCTTCCATGACTGGCTCGTGACGAAGGGACCGGCGTACGTGACGACAGACGGTTTCCTCACGACGAACGGCCGGGCCTATGTGAACGTGTCATCATACGCCGTCACGGTCGAGAAACTTGACGTTCCGGGCAGCCGGGTCTGGATCAACACAACCGCGCACTACGCCGTGAAACTAGCCCCACCTTGGATCGCGAACGGTGCGAAGAACTATTTCGTGAACTTGACGATGGTTCCGGACACGAACACCACGGTCTACCAGGATTACGTCTACGTCATCATCTTGCCGAAGCGATACGAGCTGAATGTGACGACCTTCGTTCCGTCGAACGCCCCCGTAACCAGCGCGGGTTTCACGACGGTCACCATGGACCCCGGCGTGACCTCGGGGACGCCTCAAGCCCGGATGAGGATCTCCCAGAGCGTCGTCGGCACCGCGAGGGCGAAGGTCATCGCCCCGGTCGGGAAATTCCATGTGGTGAACGCCACGTTCACGAATTACCAGGCGTACGTCGCGGGAAATACGTCGTTGACGTTGAGCGGGGAAGACAGCACGGATCCGAATGGCCACATCACGGCCGCGAACTTCACGTGGAGGTTCACTCCGCCCGGCACGACCACCTGGGGCATCCGGACGAACTTCACGTACACGCAGGCGGGCCAGTCGATCGTCAACCTGACTGTGAAGGAGGTGAGCGGGAACCTGACGTACCGGAACATCACCCTCTTCGTGGACGATCAACTCCCGACCGCGAACATCAAGACGAACAAGACCGGGAGCAACATCGCGAACGGCCTCACGCTTCGCGTCGATGAGGGCACGATCGTCCGCTTCGATGGGAGCGCGTCGTCGGACTTCGCGTATACCGGGAAGGTCGGGGTGATCTTGGATTCCGGATACGCCTGGGACTTCAATGGCGACCGCGCCACGGATGCGACGGGGCGCATCGTGAGCTGGACCCTCCAGAAACCGGGGACCTTCACGATCAACCTCACGGTCACGGACAGCGTGGGCTGGAAGTCCGTCAACGCGACGATGACCGCCATCGTGAACGACACGAAGCGGCCCGTCCCCGCGTTCGACATCCTCGATCCGGACAAAGACTGGGGCGTGATTACAAGCCCGTTCGAGCGGAAGACGATCGCGCTGAACGCCTCGAGGACGACGGATGACCACGACAATATCTCCGCGCTGAACTTCACGTGGACGATCCCGGGGCCGTTGGTGGGCTCCCCGGGGCCGACCCATACGTTCCACGGGGTCAACATCACGTTCGCCTGGCAGGACTGGAACCTGAGCTACAACGTCAAGCTGGCCGTACATGACACGGGCTTCCCGAATGGCAAGTGGAATTGGGGCAACCTGAGTCGGAACATCACGGTCCAGATCGACAACTCGCTCCATGCCGACCTGTTCATTGCGCTCGACCCGACCACCCATCAGAGCTCGATGAAAGTCAGCCCGACCGATCCCGCGGAAGGTGACCAGGTGACCGTCTCGGTCAACGTGACGAACAAAGCGAACCGCTTGGCCGCCTCCCTCGTCGTCACGAACCTATCGGCGATCAGCGGCGGCCAGACGACCCTGTTAGCACAACAGGCCCAGTGGTTCGACAAGAACGGCAATCCGACGTCGAACCATACGATCGCGGCGGGCGACACCGTGAAGCTCGTCTTCACCGTACCTCTCTTCGGGCAAGGGAACAAGACGATCCAGGTGTATGTGTACGACGCCACGGAGCCGTACACCTGGCGCACCGCGGAGAACCGCGCTTCCTTGCCCGTGAACGTTCGACAGCCGGCATGGCAGCCGTACGCGATTTACGGCAGCGTCATCGGCGTCATCGTCCTCTTCGTGTTCGGGATGTACGCGAGGCGCAAGATCAAGGCCGGCGAGTGGCGCCCGATCCGCGGCCGACGGCGGGAGAAAGGGGCCGACGAGGAGAAACGGCCGAGGAAGGAAATCAAGGAAGAGAAAAAGCGCCTCTAAGCGCCGTCCTTTCGTTTCCACTTAGTCGAGGAATCTCACATCTCTTTGGGAGCGCTGAGCCCCAGACCGTCCAATGCGTTCCGCAGGACGACTCGGGACGCGTCGACGAGGGCGAGACGCGCACCCCGGAGGTGCGCGGGTTCCGCCGTGAGGACCGGGCAGTCGCGGTAGAACAGGTTGAACTGGGACGCGAAATCCGCGACGTATGCCGCGACGGCGTGGACGCGGCGACCCTCTGCGGCTTCTCGCACGGTCGAAGGGAACTTCGCGATCCAGCGAATGAGCATCTGTTCCTGCGGGTGCACCAGGAGACGCAGATCCGACGGGCCATGCGCATCGGCCTTCGCGAGAATGCTGCACGCGCGCGCATGGGCGTACTGGAGGAACGGCGCGGAGTTGCCCTCGAAGCTCAGGGCCTCCTCCCAACGGAACGTGATGGCCTTCTCCGCTTGAACGCGGACGATGTTGTACCGGACCGCCGCCACCCCGATCGTTTGAGCAATCTCCCGTTTCTTCGCCTCCGGGAGATCCTCGCGGCGCTTTGCGACCTCCGCATAGGCGCGGTCGATCGCTTCGTCGATCAGGTCATCAAGATAAACCACGCGTCCCTTGCGCGTCGACATCCGGCCCTCCGGCAGGTTCACGAACGCGTAGAAGATCGTCTCCGGTGCCCAGTCGATCCCCATCAGCTGGAAGGCGGCCTTCAATCGCTGGAACGAAAGCTTGTGGTCCTCTCCGATGACGTCGATCGCGATGTCGCACCGACCCATCTTGTTCAGATGGTACGCGATATCCCGCGTCGTGTACAGGGAGGTCCCGTCGCCCCGCACGAAGAAGTATTTCGCGGCGTCCCCTTCCAGGCCGAATCCGGTCAGGTCGAGGTAGTGGGCGCCGTCTTCCTCTTTGCCGAGGGGCATCAGACGCTCGAGCACCCGCTGGACGCTTCCATCGAGAATCGCGTCGCTCTCCCAGAAGAACGAGTCGTATGTGACGTTGACACGGCGAAGGGTTTCCAGGATGCCGCCGAGGACGGTCTCCCCGACCCTTCGGATGTCTTTCGTCAGCTGGACGTCGCCGCCCTCGAAACGCTGCGTGAGCCGTTCGATCTCGTGCTTCAGGTTCTCGTCGGCCTCGAGCTTGGCGCTCGCCTTCTGGTACAGCTTCACGTAGCGGTACTCGATCCGCTCCTCCGAATCGGACGCGTCTTCGGGGAGATGGGTGACGGCCCAGTAGAGCAAGACCATCTGGCGTCCGATGTCGTTCACGAGGTATTCGCTCGTGACCTGGTACCCGGCCGCGCGCAGGAGGCGAACGAGGGCGTCCCCGAGGAACGGGTTGCGGGCCCGGCCCACGTGCAACGGCCCGGTGGGGTTCGCACTCGTGTGCTCGAGCAGGACCCGCTCCGTCCGGGCCGGCGACGTGCCGTACGTCTCGCCGTCGGAACGGACCGCAGAGAGGACGAGCTCCGCGAACGGCGCCGGGTCCACCGTGAAGTTGACGTACGGGCCTTCCGGCCGAAGCGGAGCGAACGGCACCACAGGCTTCACGCGAGAGGCGCGCGTCGCAATCGAAGCCGGGGACGCTTTCAGCTCCTTGGCCCAACCATGCGCGGCCAGGGCGAAGAGGCCGTGGTCGGCGGGGGCCTCTTGGAGAATCCCCGGCGTCGTGACCCGGAGTTCGGACTCGATGGAGCGCCGGACCCGCTCCGCGCGATCCCGGAGCTCGGACCATGGGTCGTGGCCCATCACGTCACCCGATATCTCAGGATGGCCGCGATGCCGCCGAACGCCCTCAGGAGGAGTTGCCCTTCCTCCGAGTCGTTCGAGATGAGTTCGACCGTGGTTCCCATTCCCCCCGCGATCGAGGTGAGGTCTTCGATGAGGTCGCGGTTCTCCACGACGGTCAGGCTGCCTCCGTCCTTTGGGCACGCCGGCAACTCCCCATCCTCTGCCACTGTCTTCTCGCCTTCCCAGTCCCCGTTTGCACAGCGGAGTTTGAGCCGGGACTTGCGCAGGCCCTCGGAGATGAGGAGCGTCTCGACCGCCCCGAGCTGGAGGGAACGGCGGACCTGGTCCTCCCCGTACGCGGCGAGGCCGCCGTCCTCTTTGCGGATCTCCTCCATCAGCCGCTGCACGAGCGATTTCTCCCGCATGAGGTCCAGACCGCTCAGGATCTCCCGCGACTTCTCGACGAGCTCCCGAAGGCCGTACTCGTCCGTGTAGCCCGTGTCGAGAAAGGTCGGGATGACCTTTTTCTTCAGCTCGTGGTGGAGATACTCTCCCGTCGCGAACTCTTCTTTCGAGTACCCGGGACCGCCGATGATGATCCCTTGGAGGTCCGGTTGGTTCAGGAACGCTTCCGTCATCAAGTCTCCAATCTTCTTGTACCACTCGTGGACCGCGATGTCGTGGCCCCGCTCGAAACGCCGGGCGCTCTGCCCGCCCATCCGGTGCTTGGACGGAACCTGGGACTGGAGATTCTTGATCACCTCGATCCGCTTGCCGCGCAACAGGCCGAGGGTCGCCTCGCTCCAGTCGATCACGAGGAGGCCATAGATGTCCTTCTCCGCGAGCATCTCGTGCAGGGGCGCCGTGTAGAATTTCGAGTCACAACGGTACAGGAACGACGCGACCGGCTCGGGCGGTTCCAGGACGAACGCGACCATTTCCGTCTGGTCCGCGCCGATCTGCTTGTGGCCCGTGAAGACGACGAGGCCATTCGGCGGGGGCATCCGGTACGACCGCAACCGCTGGATCGCGGACTCGATCGCCTGCGTCACGTGCTTCCGAGTGCTCGCGCTCTTGATGTTCGAGGATTGCGACAGCTCGGCACGCAAGTAGTTCGTCACGTCCGAGATCGGTCGGCCCGGCGGGATGTAGACGCTGACGAGTTCGGTGCCGCGGCCCGCGGCCTCTTCGATCTGCTCGAGGGCGCGGCGGAACTTGTATTTGTCCATCCCGGACATTTCGCTCATTGGTTCGCACCACACAGTTATTTATCGTTCATTACCTTTTGCGTCGAGACTGCATCCACATGGAGAAAGTCGTTGTTTCACTCGGCGGATCCGTCCTCGTTCCCGGAGACGACGACCCACGGTATCTCCGAAATCTCGCCAGCTTGTTGCGAGACGTTTCCGTGCGCGTGAAACTCTTCGTCGTCACGGGCGGCGGCCGCATCGCGAGGTATTACATCGAGACGGGACGGTCGCTCGGCATCGGCGAGCGAACGCTCGATGAGTTCGGCATCGCGGTCACGCGGCTCAACGCGCGTCTGCTCGCGGCGGCTCTTGCCGGCCGCGCGAACCGAGAGCCCGCGAAGACGTACGCGGAAGCGGCGAAGCTGGCCCGTCGCCATCCGATCGTCGTCATGGCGGGCACGCGCCCCGGCCACACGACGGACCGGGTCAGCGCATCGCTCGCGCGATTCGTCCACGCTGCACGCATCGTGAACGCGACGTCCGTTGCCGGCGTGTATACGACCGACCCGCGGAAGGACCCGAATGCGCGGTTGCTCGAGCGGATGACCTTCCGGGACCTCATCGACCTCGCGGGGAAAGGCCACGCGGCCGCCGGCCCGAGCATCGTGTTCGACCCCGTCGCGGCTCGCGTCGTCGCCCGAGACCGGACCCCGTTGAGCGTCGTCTACGGTCGGGATCCGGACGCGCTCCGATCGGCGATCCTCGGCCAACCGTTCCGCGGGACCCTCGTCGTCGATTGAAGGGGCGGCCCCGCGTGAATCGCCGGACGTGGTACGACCTGCTCGCGACGGTTTCGCTGGCCGTTGCCGGGGTGGGCGCGATCTTCGCGGCGGCCGGGGCCGTCCTGCAGCAGGTGATCAGCGTCGCCGCCGCCACGCTGTGCACACTCGTCTTCCTGGTCCCGGGCCTGTATTTTCTGGCGTACGCCCGACGGCTCAACGCTCGCGATCTCGCGTTGGCCCACGCCGCCGCGTATGCGACGGCCCGTGGGACGCTCGATGTCAACGACCTCGCGACGGAACTCTCCGTCTCCGGCGAGGTTGCGGCGAAAATCTTGCGGACCGCGGTTCGAGAGGGTCATCTCCGCGGCCGCTTCGACGAGCGAGGTCGGTTCGTCGTCGCGGAGACTCCCGGGCCGGGACTCGGAGGCGGCCCACCGTGACTTTTCGCGGCTTCATCGCGGTGGACATTCCGCCGTCGCCTTCGCTCGAGAGCCTCGCGGAGCAGCTCCGCACCGCGAGCGCGTCGCTGAAAGTCGTCTCCACGGACCAGCTCCACCTGACGGTGAAGTTCCTGGGCGACACGGAGGAAGGCCTCGTCCCCGAAATCGTGACGGCGATTCAGGAGGCGTGCGCGGACATCCGACCGTTCCGGATCACCGTTCAAAGAACTGGAGCGTTCCCGAGTCTCTCCCGGATGAACGTGGTCTGGGTCGGCGTCGACGGCGCAGACCCTATCGCACGAATCGCCGCGGACCTGGACGTCTCGTTCGAGTCCCTCGGCTTCGAAGTGGAGAGACGTCCCTGGAAGGCCCATGTCACCCTGGCTCGCGTGAAGGGCCACCACGACCTCGATCGCGTCCGAAGCATCCTCGAGACCCGCCGCGACGAGATTTTCGGGAGTCACCGGGTTGACCGAATCCACCTGAAGAAGAGCGTCCTCACCCCCGGAGGGGCGCAATACTCGGTCGTCGCGACCGTCGTGTTCGGGAATCCGACCGGCCCATAGGCCATCGGATCGGGGGGAATCATACCTCTAAGTAGAGGTATGCGCCATTCAAGCCATTGCGCGACCTGGGCCTACGCTTCTTTCTTGTCTGCAAGGACCTTGAGGCGGTCCCACTCGATCGTGTGTTTGAGCCGATATTTCTGGAGGATCCGGCTCAGCTGCTCGGTCACGCGGGCGACTTCGATCGTCTTGCCGCGACCGTACAGGTAGAACTCGACTTGGTTCGAGATGGGGAAGATCATCCGCATGAGCCCTTCGCGGTTGTACCCCTCGGGCTTCCGGTTGTTCCGCAGATCCCGGAGGTTCTCCTCGATCAGGACGTCGACGCTCTCCATGTCCTCCGGGAGCTGCTGGGTCTCTTCGAGGAACTTCAGGAACAGCGGACGGAACGAGGACACGAGGTTCTTCCACTTCACCTTCTTGTCGAATTTGATGTGGCCGCTCCGCGCGCGCATGGTTTCGCTCCGAAGAGAGACGCTCTATTTAACGGTGTTCCGCTCGGGGCGGTGCACAGCGTCGTCCGCGTCAGCCTTAAGCCGGCCCCCTCCATGGCGCGCCCGTGCGGACCGCCCTGACGATCGCCGGGAGCGACTCGGGGGGCGGTGCGGGAATCCAGGCCGACCTGAAATCCTTCGCCTCGGTCGGCGTGCACGGGACCTCCGTGATCACGTGCGTGACGGCCCAGAACACGCGCTCCGTCGACTCAATCTTCCCGATCCCGATAGCGGAAATCCGGAAGCAACTCCGCGCGGTCCTCGGTGACTTCGACGTCCGGGCGGCGAAGACCGGGATG
Source organism: Thermoplasmata archaeon (assembly GCA_035557795.1). Classification (GTDB taxonomy): domain Archaea; phylum Thermoplasmatota; class Thermoplasmata; order RBG-16-68-12; family RBG-16-68-12; genus RBG-16-68-12. Next base: position 18,209 of record DATMDM010000012.1, read on the forward strand.
CTGTTCTCCGCAGAGATCGTTCGGACCGTCGCAAAGGAGCTGCGGGGCACCTCGTTCCCGCTCGTCGTGGACCCGGTCATGGTGGCGACGGTCGGTGCTCGCCTAGAGCAGGACGACTTCGCGGACGCCCTCGCGGACCACCTCCTCGGCCTCGCCGCGCTCGCGACCCCGAACCGCTCCGAAGCGGAGCGGTTGTCCGGCATCCGAATCGACGACGTCGAATCGATGGAGGCCGCGGCACGCGCCATCGTTCGCCTCGGGCCCAAGGCGGTCCTCGTCAAAGGAGGCCACACGAAAGGGCCGCTAGTCGACGTCCTCTATGACGGCCGGCGGATGCGGCGACTTCGCGGGAGGCGGTACCCGAAGACCTTGCACGGCGCCGGCTGCACCCTCGCCGCGTCGACCGCGGCCTACCTCGCCCTCGGGCGACCCCTCCTCGGCGCCGTCGAATCGGCCCGGCGAAAGGTCGCCGCTGGGTTCCGGCAGTCGTATCGAGCCGGCCAAGGAGTCGAAATCATCAACTCCCACGCGGTCCCGGATTGACGAATTCTGCCTCGCCGGGGGCGCTACCGTTCGTGCCTGGACGCGTATTATCAATGCGCGAAAGACCGCCCACAAACTTCAAGTAGGCTGACCAAAATCCAACCGCGAACCGACACACGCAGCCGCCGGACTCTCGCCACGACCTAAGATGGCGCGAGCAGAGCCCACGACGGCCGGTGCCGGGACGGCACATTCGTGGAGGCGCGGACCATACACAGTCCTGGGAGAGGCGCGGGAGTCACCGGGCCTGAGGCGTCTTCGCACGGGGGTGGATGCTGTGCGGATCGCACTTTTCACGGATAGCTACTTGCCCACCGTCGACGGCGTCGTGACGTCCGTCTTGACGACCCGCCGGCAGCTCGAGGCCCACGGCCACGAGGTCGTCGTCTTCGCGCCGGAAGACCCCCGCCGCCGCGGGAGGCGGGAGCCCGGGACCATTTACGTCCGGGCGAAGGAGTTCCGACACTATCCGGGCTACCGACTCGCCATGTTCCCGGGCCGGGAGACGGACCTGATCAAGGAGATGGGGATCGACGTGATCCACATCCATGGCGTCGGCTTCGTCGGGATCAAAGGCATCTGGGCCTCCTGGCATGCGAAGGTCCCCCGCGTCTCGACGTTCCACACGATGATCCACGAAACGCTGGCCTTCTACTCTCCATTCGGCCTGAACCTCCATCTCCTCGAGCGGGGGTTGCGGTTCTATCTCCGCATCTTCCTCCGGAAGACCCACGGGGTCGTCGTGCCGAGCCGCGCCATCCTGGAAGAGATCCTCGCGCTCTCCCCTTCGGCAAAGATCGCGGACGTCATCCCGACAGGCGTGGACACGGACCGGTTCCGGCCGGACATCTCCGGCCAGGGCGTGCGCACGAAGTGGGGCCTGAACGGAAACGATGTCATTCTGCACGTCGGCCGCGTCGCGCCGGAGAAAAACCTGACGACCCTCATCCACGCGTTCCCGAAGGTCCTCGAATCGAACCCGGACACGAAACTCATGATCGTCGGGACCGGGCCGTACATGGAGAAGTACTACGACCTGGTGCGGCACCTCGGCCTCTCCGGGGACGTCATCTTCACGGGCTTCGTCCCGGACGCGGACCTGCCGAAGTATTACGCGGCCGCGGATGCGTTCGCGATCGCATCGAAGTTCGAGACCCAGGGGCTCGTCGTCCTGGAGGCGCTCGCGTCCGGCCGGCCGGTCGCCGGCGCGAACTATCGCGCGATCCCCGAGTTCGTGCGCGAGGGCGTCAACGGCGCCCTGTTCGAGCCGAACGACGTGCGCGGCTGCGCGGCTGCGATCCTCCGGTGCTTGCGCGAGCCCGACGGGATGCACGAGGCCGCCCGGGAAACGGCCCTCCGATTCTCGGTCGAGCGATGCACCCGGCGCCTCGAGCGCGTCTACGATCGTCTCGTGGCCGCGTGACGACGATGGACGAGCCACCCGCGGCACGGGCCGCGGTCGGCCCTCCCCCGGCTCCGCGGATCTCCGTCATCGTCCCCACGTGGAACGAAGCGAAGTATCTGCCGACGCTCTTTGAGTCGCTGAGGCACCAGACGATCCCGCCCGACGAGGTGCTGGTCGCCGATTCCGGCAGCTCCGACGGGACTTCGGAGGTCGCCCGAAGAGCCGGGGCGATCGTCGTGGAGGGGGAACGACGAGGCCCCGGGGAAGGTCGGAATCGGGGTGCTCGGAGGGCCACCGGGGCTGTGCTGGTGTTCGTCGACGCCGACTGCATCCTTCCACCCAATCTGATCGAATCCGTCTTCCTTGCTCTCGCCGACCCGGACGTCGTCGGTGGCGCAACGGGTTTCGCGCCGGCGAAAGGACGACGGGTCGAGCGATCCTTGTTCTACCTCGCGAACGCCTACCAGCGGGCGATGACGATCTGGGGCATCCCTCACAACGCCGGGTACTGCTTCTTCTTTCGGAAGACGGCCTTCGAGTCGCTCGGCGGGATCCGGGAGGATCTGGTCCTGAACGAGACCCACGATCTGGCGATTCGGTCCCGGTCCATCGGACGCTTTGTCCTCCTCCCCATCATCGTGGAAACGTCGATGCGCCGATTCCGTACGTATGGGTATCTGCGGACGATCCTCCAGGAGTACGTCGCGTCGACGATTCTGTACTACGCCACGGGGCGCAGCCCGCGAGAGCTCTTCCGTCCCGCGCCCGCACGCTGACCGGTCACGGCCGGGCTGGCGAGGAGGCCTCGATTCGACGGCGCCGAAGCCAGGAGGCAACGAATGATAAACCGACCACGACCCCGACGAGCGCGAGCGTGATCCATCGGGCGGTCGCGACGTCGTAGGCGAGCCCAATCGCGAACACGACATACAACAGGACGGCGTACTTCGCAAGGCCTCCGATCGCGACGTAGGCCATGGACCGGCGATAGTTCCACCCGAGGGTCGCGATGAACGCCCCCACCATCGGGATGACCGGAACCGCGCGATTCATGAGGATGACCCGCTCGTCTTGGACGAGGAGGAAACCCGTCCACCTCTTCATCGCCCGCTCGAGCCAGTGCGGCATCCTCCGACGCTGGACGACCCAATGCCGGACGGCAAGGTAGAGCAAGCTCGTCCCGAGGACGTCCCCCACAACCGCCATCGCGAGCAGGAGGCCGGCCCACCCGATCGGGCCGAGTACCTCCGGCCGATAGGTGTACGTGACCACGATCCAAACTTCCGGGAGCGCGGGGAAGAGCGCCGCATCCAGCGCGAAGATGATCAGGAGGATCACGAGGCTCCCGACCGGACCGAGCGACCCGAATAGCGCGGTCAGGAGCTCGTCCAAGGAGACCATCGGCGGGCCTCAGTAGAGCCGCGAGATGGATCGCATCGTGACCTGGAAGACGAGGGTCCGCCCTTTCGTCGGCGTGTTGTAGTTCACCGTGTACGTCCCCGCGTCCGGGTCCACCGATGTCACGACGAAGACCACGGTTCCGCCCGCGTTCTTCTGTCCGACCCGGTCGGCCATGGCGGGCGTCAAGAGATGATGGACGAGGATCGCCCCTTGGCCGGCGTTCGCCGCGTCATCGATCGAGACGACCTGCGCGTCCCACGCCCCGTGCGGCCGGACGAGCTGGCCCGGGATCGGGCTGTTCGTGACCGTCACGATCGTCCCGGCCACGCTCACGGTCGCGGTCCATCCCCAGAACGGATCCGTCACGTTCGTCCCCGACACGGCGGCCGTCTGATACGTCGCGACGAACGAGGATGCGTCCATGGTCAGCCGGACCGGAACGGTCTCGAAAAGCGGTTTGACAAAGATCTTCGTGGGATCCGCGAGGCCGTATCCGAGGGCGGGAGGCACCACGATCGTCTTCGAATCGCCGATCGCGAGGCCTTGAATCCCGATGTCGAAGCCCGGCACGACTCCGCCGCTCCCGATCGTCACCGGGAGGGGCGCATAGTCCCCGTGATAAGCGAACATGAACGCTTTCGGGTACGAGGCGTTGTCTTTCGCGATGGCCGCGACGCTGGTGTCGAACACGAGGCCGTTCTCCGAGAACGTGCCGACGTAGTCGACCTGGACTTGGTCCCCGCTCTGGGACCGGAGCGGAGGCGTCCCGAACTTGGGGACGACGTAGCCGTAATACACCCCGAGGATCGCGGCGACGAGGACCACCACGCCGATGAAGGACCAGAGCGTGCTCACGCCTCGGTCGTCGCGGCGGAGCGAGGAAGCCATGATGATTTCGGGCTAACCTGGGGAACCGCCATAAACGTTATGGTGCTCGCGTCGAAGCCCGGCGACAACTCGAGAGGAACGCGGCCCGATCACGCGAACGACACGTAGTAGACGTCGATCGTCTCGAGGTCGTACAGGATCACGCTCGGGCTCGGGGAAACGGCCGTTCCGTTCACGTTCATCTGAGTCGGGCTGTCGAACGACTTGCCCCAGACGCGATAGAAGTCCCCGATCGAGTAGAGGCGGTTCACGTCTGTCTCGATGTGGATCGTGCCGCTCGTGTCGTGCGTATGCAACGGCTCGACGCACACGGCACTCAGCCCCACGTTGGCGGGAATCGTGATCTGCGTGCTTCCGGAGTAAACTTTGAGCGTCGTGTGCCAGTGGTACGCCAATCGGTCGGGAGTGACCGTGACGCACGGGAAGGGCTGGGACGTGATGGTCGTCAGGTAGTACACGCCGAAGCCGCCCAAGACGAGGAGGGTCACCAGCACGACGTGCCATTTCCTGATGTGAATCGGCGCCGAGGGCCCCTTCGCGCGTATCCGGCCGGGCTCCTGCTTCAGATCTTCTCGGAGCCTCGGGGTGTCGGGATGGCGCGGGTGGGTATCATTGAGATGCCGAAGGAGGTTCTCCGGCTTCACGGCGACGTTGCAGATGGGACAGTGATCCGTCTTCGCCAACGCGTGACCTTCCGGTTCTCGGACGGACGAATGGAGCGTGGCCTCCTATTTAGGAATGACGCGTACGCGCCTCGAACTCACGCGTACATCGCGCCGGAGGCGTCCGTCGAACGGATCGGGCTCTCGCCGAGCACCTTGTCGACCGCGCGCTCGAAGTCCGCCATCGTCACGATCTCGCGGTCCTCGCGGATCGCGAACATCCCGGCTTCCGTGCACATCGCATGGATGTCGGCCCCGGTCGTGCCCTCGCAGCGCGCCGCGAGGACGCCGTAGTCGACGTCCGGAGTGACGCTCATCTTCCGTGTGTGGATCTTGAAGATCGTCATGCGGGCCTCGTGGCCAGGGATCGGGATCTCGATGATCCGGTCGAACCGGCCCGGGCGCAGCAGGGCCTCGTCGAGGATGTCCGGCCGGTTCGTCGCGCCGATGATCTTCACTTCCCCGAGGGGATTGAAGCCATCGAGTTCCGCGAGGAGCTGCATGAGCGTCCGCTGGACTTCCCGGTCCCCGGACGTGGCAATCTCGAGACGCTTCGCGCCGACCGAATCGAGTTCGTCGATGAACACGATCGACGGGGACTTCTCGCGGGCGAGCTGGAACAGCTCCCGAACGAGCCGGGCCCCCTCGCCGATGTACTTCTGGACCAGCTCGGACCCTACGAATCGGATAAACGTGGCCTGGGTGCGGTTGGCGACCGCCTTCGCGAGGAGCGTCTTCCCCGTGCCGGGCGGGCCGACCAGGAGGACTCCTTTCGGCGGCTCGATCCCGACCTTCCGGTACAGGTCCGGCTTCAGGAGCGGATCCTCGACCGCCTCGCGCAGTTCGCGCATCTGGCCCTCGAGACCGCCGACGTCATCGAAGGTGACCGGAGGCTTCTCGATGATCTCCGCACCGGTGACGATCGGATCGAGGGACGGCGGAAGGACGCCCATCACCGCGAGCGTCTGCTTGTTCAACGCGACGCGCGCGCCGACGACCAGGTTCTCCTTCGCGATGTAGTCCGCCGCGTTCACGATGAAATCCGGACCGGTGGACGACTTGACGACGACGCGGCCATCGGCCAAGATGTCCCGGATGTTCCCGATGATCAGGGGTGGACTCTTGAGCCGGTCGAGCTCCTGCTTGAGCCGCCGGATCTCTTTTTGGAGGCGGCCCAGCTCGGTCTCGACGTACCGTTTCTCGCCCTCGGCCCGCCGGGCGGTCTCCAAGAGCTTGTCGTTGCGGTCCTCAAGAGAGGCGATCCGCTCCGACATTTTCTCCGAGAATTCGCGTATCTGGTCGTCGTCCATAGAATCGTCCGGTGGGGGGGCGGGAAGACGAAGGCTATATACCAAGCACTTTTTATTTAGTCTTTGCGGGCTAGATTCGTGATCTGCGAATTGTGTGGCGCGGACGTGCCGCGCCTGAAGAATGTGGCCATCGACGCGACCATTCTGTCGGTTTGCACGGACTGTTCCCGCTTCGGCGACGAGGTCGCGACGCCGGCATTGAGGCAGAGCACGATGCCCCCCATCATTGCGCAGCGCCTCGAGATGCGCCAGCGACGTATGACCCCGCGGGACGTCTACACGCAGGCCGGAGAACTCGAACTCGCGGACGACTTTCCGCAGCGGATCCGTCAGGCTCGCGAAGCCCGGGGATGGAAGCAGGCGGATCTCGGCGCGAAGATCAACGAGCGGGTCAGCGTCATCGCGAAGCTCGAGTCCGGCACCATCAGTCCGGGCGACTCGCTCGTCCGGAAGCTCGAGCGGGAGCTCGGAATCAAGTTGAAAGAACGCGTGGAACCGGTCGTCGCGAAGAAGCAGGCGGTCGGAAGTGGAGTCACCCTCGGCGACCTGATCAAGATGCGCGAGGACCGTCCGTGATCACGGCATCCCGAGGCGGCCCTTCACCGCCGGCAAGAACGGCGTGACATCGACCCCCGACTGGTGCGCCGCGACGAGGGCGGCCACCTCGACCTCGACGTCCAACTTTTCCTGGACCGCGTTCACCGAGGCGATCACCGATTTTCGGTCCGACTTCGTCTTCGCGACGATCGCGTCGACGATTCGAAGAAAGACGTCCTCCGATACCGCCGTGGGGATGTCGAGAATCGCGGAGGTCGGGATGTAGTCTCGCGGTACCTCCACCGCGGAGACGTCGAACGCGGGGCGGATCGCGCCACCTTGCGATTCGAGGAGCTTCGTCTCCAACCCGAGCTGCAGGAGCCGCTGAGCGTCGCGGGGAGGGAACCAGTGCATGTCCATCGAAGCCGAGAGCACGAATTCCCGCTCGCTCAATTCGTCGCGGCCTTTGCGTTTGAACAACAAGGCGATCGCATCGCGCAGCTCTTCCATGGAATCCATCCGAGTGGGAGCGATGGAACCGCCCGGGCCTAGATAAACGTGCCCCGGGCCGAGCGAATCTTTATCCCGCGGGCGCCCCTTGGTCTTCTGCTCCAGCGTAAGGTCGCGCTGACCCGTGATGCGCGATGCAAGCCTGGAGAGGACGTCGTATGGGTCCCTCCTCGACAGCCCCGCGTTCGGGGCGTTCCGTGACAGGGGGACAACGCGGCGTCCAACAATCCCTCGGCAAGGGTCAGGGCGTCGAGTGAGCAGTCGCTTGTCCGTGACACGCACTGTTACTGCCGAGGGACAACCCGCGGGCGGATCCAGCCCGAGTCGACTCGGGCGGTGATGCGGCAACGTGGCTCAACAGAGCGTCGACCCATTCGATGGTCTGCAATGCTGTCGAAGTTCACGACGGCGTCGCCATTCGAGGAAGCGAGAACGGACCGACCGAGGACCCGTCCTGTTTAGACGCTAGCAGCCAGCGACTTGCGACGCTTCGACCGAGTACGGCGTCCGAACATGAGGACGAGTCCAAGAGTCCCCAGAATCGGAGCAATCACGGTCTCGAACTCGGGGATGTAGTAGAAGTACGTCTCTGACGTCGACGGCTTCCAATATACAGCACCGGAGGCTGATCCATATGTTGCGTCGTTCGGCGCGCGGACCATCAATGATGGGGAGTCTGAGGAAGTGTCGACGGCGATCCGCGATCCCCAAACGCCGCTCGAGCGCATCTTGTAATACAGCTGCGGCCCCGATGTCGCAACGTACAATGCATGGACGTTGTTATTCTTGTCGATCCCGATCGACGGCCGCGTGAAGACGGTCCCCGCCAAGGAGTCGATCGTCTCCGGGGCCTGCCAACCCGCGATTGGGTAGTCGAGCAGCCTAGCATAGACCCCCCGGGTGGTCCCGTTCACATCCTTCTCATACGCAACCCAAGAGTCC
>DATMDM010000013.1:0-13489 GCA_035557795.1 Thermoplasmata archaeon
GTGTCCCGGTCCAATCCGCTGATCCGACCCATGTACGAGACGAGGCCGACCCCGGTCATGTCGGGGACGAGGCAGTCGTGCTCCGGCATGTATCCGATCCGCTCCCGCACGGGCACGCCGTCCCCGATGTCGCGTCCGAGGACCTTCGCGGTCCCGGCCGTGGGCTGCAACAGACTGAGCAGGAGCCGCAAGAACGTCGTCTTCCCGGCCCCGTTCGGTCCGACGAGCCCGATCGCGCCGTCCGGGATCTTCACGGTCAGGTCGTCCACCGCGCGGACATCGCCGAAGACCTTCGTCAGCCCGGCGGTTTCAACGAGCACCATGGTTCCCTCCTTTCTCGTGGCCTTCCGTGGCGGGCGGGGTGCCGGGCGATGTCCCTCCTTGGATTCGAGCTTTGCGGCGGCGCCATAGGAGGAATGCCAAGAGGAGGACGATTGCGGCAGGCACCGCGATGATGAGGAGGAGTTGAGTCGCGCTGAGACCGGCTGGCGGACCCGCGCCATACGAGTACGACCGAAGACGCATCTCCGCCGCGGGCGTGCCGTTCTCGTAGGCGATGCGCTGCACGTAGAATCCGACATCGTTCGAGAAGTAGGCGGTCTCATTGCTGTTGCCGGAGAGACCCGCCGGCATACCGGGGAAGCTCGCGAGGGTCTGGTTGAGCTTGTATGCAGAGAACGTGCCCGCTTCGACCGTGACATTCTCGAGGGAGAGGACGTCCCGATGCCAGGTGGAGGAGAGGTTCGTCTCGTTTTGCGAACTCATCGTCCGGCCGAAGACGCTGAACGTCGAGTTCAGCTCCACATGGCTGGTGAGGATCGCCGTCGCGTTCTGGCCGACATCCAGATCGAACGGTGGGATGGCCGACACGGACGTCGTCGCATCGACTCGGAGGATCGCCACGAGCTTCGTCGTGACGATGAACGTCACGTCGGCGTCATACGATGATGTGCCGTGGGATTGGATCGGCAGGTACGATTGATCCTCCCAGAATTCGGTGGACGAGGTTTCGAAGGAGCCGGTGAGTTGCGCGGACCCGAGACCGCCCGGCCCCGGGACGGTCCCGTTGAGGTACCCGGTCGCCCGGCTATCGACCCGGATGGCAGGAATCGACGCATTTCCCGCGAGGACATTGACCGGTCCGATCACGTTGACGTAGACGAACCCGATGAGCCCAAATTGAAACGTCCCCTGGCTCGCGTTGAATCCGGGGAAGGTGCTCAGCGAGGCGTCGAGGACATAGACCCAGTGATCGCCCGCCGCGTACGTCGGCTTGTGCAACGCCGCTCGGGACGGCGCGGAGGCTGCCAAGACGGCCGCAGTCAACACGAACAGGACGACAATGCTCGAAACGCCACGCCTCAGCCGAGTCACCGCCAGTCCTTCCAGCCTCACGAAAGGACCCGCCTGATAAATCGTTTGCCGGGGTAACCCATCATCCGCTCGAGACGTACTTTCGGGCACCCCTCTCCCGGACGCAGGTCTAATACGCGCCCCACCAAACGGGAGGCCGTGGCCTACGACGACGTCAAGGAATTCGAGGGCGAGACGTATTCGGGGATGGCCGTCGGCGGCGAGCACACGTGGCTCTATCCGAACGGCCTCTGGAAAGAGACGAAAGTCGCGCCGGACCGCTGGGACTTCACCTTCAACTCGATCAAAGAGCGGGAGCGGAGCGCGCCTCCGGGATCCGGAGTCCCGGTCGGGACCCAATATCATTGGTACATCCTGGCGGACCAACGCGTGCGGAAAATCGACGCGGACAGCTACACGACGTTCATGTCGGGAGTCAAGTACAAGCTCGCCCACAAACGGCCTCACTGGCGAAAATGGAGCTCGGAATATCCGGAGCAGACGTCGGAGACGGAGAAGCTCATCGACATCCTCGAGGGAACCTTGGCCCGCTTCCGTGAACCGGCCTCGGGGCTTTCGCCAAGGTCCGGGATTCTGTCGGCCGCTCGGCCTAGCGCACCAACGACGGTCCATCCGCAACGGGAGCCGGCTTCGTGCGGAGAACCTCGACCACGTCCTGTCGTTCTCGCAGACGCCACAGACGCTCGAGATCTCGCTTGACTTCGACCAGGCGGTCCGTGTCGCCGTCCCAATTTCCGAGCACAGCGGCATGGTGACGCTCGAGCTCCTTCACGTCGCGGGCCACCCGGCGCTCCAGCCGGTTCGATTCTCGACCGTGGTAGAGGAGGAACATCAGGATGTGATGTCCGCGGCCAAAGACGACCTGGTAGTCCTCGAGCTCGATGCTCCGCACGTCCGCGTGGCCCATCGAGTGAAACGACTGGTTCATGAAATCGACGATCGCGGTGAACATCGACGCGATGAGGTCTGGGTCCGCACCGGTCGGGAGGCCGCGGGAGAGGTGCACCATCGGGACGCCCCCTCGGTCGACGAGGAAGATGTGGTCCACGACGGGGCGGATCCAAGCCATGGGTACGCAGACCTTCGTCCCGAGGGCCTAAATCCTTCGGCCGCGGTTATCCGGGGTGATAGCCGAATGGCGAGAGCCGGCGCCTCGGGCGGGTGAAACAATCAGCGAGGTCAAGGAAACGCGGTTTCCGAGTGCATCGGGAGGGGTGGAACTCCACGGAATCGTCCACGCCCCCGAGCGTCCGAACGCGGGCCTCGTGATCGCCCATGGCCGGTCGAACGACCTGCGGAATCCGCTCCTCCGGCGGGTCGCGGAGGCAGTCGCGTCCGAGGGCATCTGGGCGTTGCGGTTCAACTTCCGATACGTCGAGGCGAAAGGGCAGGCATCGAGGGATCTGTCGCGGGAGGAAGACGATCTCCACGGAGCCATTCGGTTCGCGCGCGAAGCGGTGGCGTCCCAGAAGATCTTCCTGGCGGGCAAGTCGATGGGTGCGAGGGTGTGCGCTCGGGCGTCCGCGGATCCGGAGGTCGCCGGCGTCATCGCGTTGGGATATCCGCTCCATCCGCGGTTCCGACCCGAGGTCCTGAATCCGCCCGAGTGGCCGTACCTCGTGAAACCCGCATTGTTCGTGCAGGGGGACGGCGACCCCTTCTGTGACCTGGACCGTCTTCGCTCGGAGCTCCCGAAGCTGAAGGAACCGGCGAACCTCGTCGTGGTGGAACATGCCGGGCACTCCTTTGAGCCGATCGGCGCGAAACGCGACACGTTCCCCCGGGTCCGAGAGGCCATTCTGCGCTGGATCAGTGGACGGATCGGCTAGAATTCACACAGGATCGGCGGGAATCCGCACGGACGCACCGAAGGCTCCTTCGCTCGGAGTCGGCGACGCCCGCGCTTGAGGACGAACGCGGATCAGTCCCGCGGACGGGACTCCTAGGACGAGGTCCTCCATGTCTTCCCCTTTGAACGCGGACAGTTCGTTGTCCGGGACGCCGAATCGCATCCGCCTCCCCGCGACCCTCCCGTTCCCGAGCGCCCCAAACCGATACCGTATCGGACGTCCCGCGGCCGTCGTTCGGGCTACCTCCGCCACACCGTTGGCGATGAGGTACTGGACCATGAAACGTCGGCTCTCATTCGACCACTCCGGGAACCGGCCCTGCGCCAGTTTGGACAGCTCAAGAGTCGAGAGCTCCCGTCCCGCGAGGTCACGCCCGAATTCGTACGCGTCGTACGCGTCATAGGGTTGGAAGGGCGAGGACCGACTCGGCGCGGGCGGGCCGGGGGCTTCGTCGAGGAAGCTATCCACCTCGTCGATTTTCTGCCGGAGTTCAGCGAATTTCCTTACCCTCGGATCGCGACTGAGGACTTCGAGCTCCGCCATCCACGCTTCAAGCTGAGACCGGACGACCGACGCGGGATTCTCCGGAGAATCAGGCTTCATATCCCATCCTCGGATCCGCGCCTATGACATAGTGGGTATATAATAGTGTCTGAGCACTGTCCAATCAGCACTATTGCCTAGCGACCACTATGTGCCGAACAGGTCCGGCCACATAGGTTCATGTACCCCGAATTTATCCGGGGCCCTCGCGGTGTTTCTTTGTATCGGGTCGTCACCGTCTTTGGGAAGAAGGAATTCGCGACGATACGGCTCTACTGCAGGCGCAACCGGCTCAGCCTCTATGCCCTGGCGAAGGCAGCAATCCGGGAATATGTACAACGCCATCCTTGATCCTAGGGCATGGCCAGGCGAGGTCGGCGATCCGAATCCCTTCTTCTGAGTGCGGACGAATTGCCGCGCGCCTGAACCAATTATGTAATAGTGCGTGACCAACAGGCAATACACACTAGTGTCCATCGGATGCGTCGATCGGCATACCTTCATCTACCCTGAACGTATCTTAGAGTAAGGAGGAGATCAGCTTTGAATCGGATCGTCACCGTGTTTGGCCAGAAAGAGTTCGCGTCGCTGCAGGTCTTTTGCAAACGCAACCGGCTCAGTCTCTACTCCCTCGCGAAGGCGTCGATCCGGGAGTACGTCGTGCGCCACGCGTGATCCGGGTGTCACCACCTGGCGGGGTGTTCGTTCCCCGAAGGAACGTCACCGATCAGCAAGCACGTGCCATCAGGCGCCAATACCGCGTCGCTCCAATCTCCTACGGAGTCGCGTTGCTCATCGCCCCGTTCAGCGGGTTGGCCAGCGTCACGGTTATCCTGGCAGTCGCCGGTTTCTTCGCCATCACCGCGACGATTGGAGAACGAGGTCTCCGCCGATCTCCGTTCACGGCCCCGCGTAGGAGAACCGACTGAACTCTGCGTACTGTCCGGAGTTGTCGAACTTGAGTCCCGGGGTCTTGAACCGGGCAACGGTCGACATGCCGAGCTCCGAGCGCTTCGCGGTAAACCCGGTGGGCTTGTCCAAGTAGACCTCTTCCTCGTCTCCAGTCACCGGGTTCTTAATCCTCGAGAGGGCAAGGTCGTAGACTTTTCCTACGTCGACTCGGAGCACGGACCGGATCCCGTTGAGCCGGATGTCGAACGGCGCAACAAGACTCGGGAGCCAACGCTCCGTGACGGACGCGAACACGGCGAACGGCCCTCCCGCTTCTCCCTTGCCAAGCGCCTCGAGCGCCTTGCGCTGCGCCGACGTGGCACGGCCGTCGATGAGCACAAGCTGGGTACCGTGGCCGAGGTGGACAGCACCGGGGAACGTTCCAGGAAGAGCGACTCCAAGGCCGTCGAGCTTCACGTCTCCATAGGCGCCCTTGTCGATGATCCAGGTGTACACGCCACGACAACCACCGTTCGTCGGCGGAGCGTCAAAGCTTCACGGGCATCCCCAGTCGCAATTGCACTCGCCGAGGAGCGATCCGGATATCCGCCACTTCGAGACCATGATCGACACCGTGCCCTTTGTGAATGGGCCGCGGACGATAAAGGACGCAGGCGTTTCGCAAGTCGAACGCCCGCCGTGGGCATACTCGCAACGGCTACGGATCCCGGGTTGTCGTGGAACTGCCGTCTCCACCAGTCGCCGCCGCGGGGGACGCTGCCTCTGCCGCCGCAGCTCGCGTCACCCGGAGCGCGAGGGCCGCCGATCCGAGCATCAGGACCGCCGCGACGAAGAACGGCAAGCCAAGGATGTCGAATTGACCCCGGAAGCCGATCGCCCACGCATACAGGAGCCCGAAGAAGATCGGACCGACGGCTCCGGTGAGCCCGGCGATGCTCGCGTTGGCCCCTTGGAGCTGGCCTTGTTCCGACGGACGCACGCGGCGGGTCATGAGGCTCTGCAACGCGGGCGCGGCAAACCCGATCGGCGCGAACACGAACGCGGTGAGGAGGAAGACGAGGCCGTTCGGCGCGAGGCCCCAGATGACGAGCGCCGCGGTCCCGAAGAGTAAGGCGGTGAGGAGCGCAGCCCGCTCGCCGAAGCGCGCGATGAATCGCTTCACGAGGCCTCCCTGGACCGCGATGTTCAGCGCCCCGACGAGGGTGAGGGACAACCCGACGTCGAATGGGGTCCAGCCGTATCGATCGTGGGAGTACAGGACGAAGACGGTCGGAAGGGCCTGGAAGGCCAGGAATTGAACGAAGGTGACGGCGCCGAGTCCGAAGAGGTCCCGATGGGAACGGAGCAGGGTGAGCGACCCGACCGGATTCGCGCGGCGCCACGCGAACGATTGCCGGTTCGCCGGAGCGAGCGACTCGGGAAGGACGAACAGGCCGTAGCTGGCGCTGGCGAGGGAGCACGCGGCGGCCGCCCAGAACGGGAGGCGGATGCCGAACTCGCCGACGACCCCGCCGATCGCGGGCCCGAGGATGAAGCCGATGCCCCACATCGCGCCCACCATCCCGAACGCCGCGGCGCGGCGCTCGACCGGCGTCACGTCGGCGACGTACGCCGCGGCCGTCGCATAGCTCGAGGATGTGATCCCGGACAAGATCCGGCCGACGAAGAACCACGCCAAGTTCGGCGCGAGCGCCATGATCATGTAGTCGATGCCGAGGCCGAACCCGGAGAGGATCAAGACCGGGCGACGCCCGAAGCGGTCCGAGAGGACTCCGATCAGGGGGGAGAAGAGGAACTGCATCAGGCCGAAAATCGTCACCAGGAGCCCGAAGATCGCGGTGCCTTGGGCGGGATCGGCCGAGAAGCTCCGGATCAACGTCGGGAGGACCGGAATCGTGATGCCGAAGCCGAGCGTGTCCAGAATGATCGTGACGTAGATGAACGTCATCGCGGCCTTGCGGTCCGCGCGTCCCCCGCTTCGATTCCCCGCTTTCAAGAGCCGGCCGATACAGAGCGCGGTTTATGAAACTTGAGGGGAGAGGTCGACGAACCTACCCTCATCGTCAGAGCGAGCTTCACATCCGAATCGACTTGGCTTTCCTTCTCGCCTTGCCCCACTTCGCGAGGTCGTCACGAATCCAGCCCTCGACGCGGTCGACCGCAAAGTCGACTCGGAGTCGCATGACCACGCCCGCGCGTTCGACGCCCGGCACGCTCCGCAGACGGCCCTCGACCTCGGAGACCTCCGCCAGAGACTCCGCCCAGCAGATGAGCCAGACGCCGGGCGGATTCGTCCTTGTAGTGACGAGTCGACACCGTGGGAGCGCGGACAGTATGCCTTGGGCGTTCGAGGGGATTTTGGGGCCGTGGACGAAGGCGTTGTAGAGCACGAGTCCGCGGGACTGGGCCACGTGAATCACTGGAAAGAGCAGGAACAGTCCGTTGGCGAACATCGCGTCCCGATGTCGGCGCACGGTCTTCGGCGAGAGTCCCGTGAAGGTAGCGATGTCCTGGAGCGAGGCTCGAGGCTGTCGAATCAGACCGAGGAGGACCCGCAAGTCCAGGGACGAGAGGGTCGCCTCTGTCGGCGTCGCGTGGGAGAACGGCGGAGAGACCGCAAAGGCCGGATCCCCGAGAAGCTTCACCAAACCCTCGGGCGCTGCCGCGTCCTGTAATTCGGCATACGCGTGGACGTGGAAGGAACGGTCGAGGTCGACGCCGGCCCAGACGACAGGGTCGGTCTTGAGGGCGGCCTGGATCATTTCTTCTGGCCGGGTCACATCCTTGTAGACGAAGATCCGCGAGTGCCTCCGGAAGACCTGGGGAATCGGGAGGAGCCAGGTGGACGGCAGGACTCCTTCCTCGACGAGCGCATCGATGCGACGTTTGACCGAATGCCCGGAGAGGCCGAGGTCGCGGCCGAGCCGCTCGTTCGAGACGAAGGGATCGCGCGCGAGCTGCGAAAGAATCTGAAAGTCCTTCTCGTCGACCACGGACTCTCGCCGACTTATAAAGACGACCGTATTTGAAATCGTTCGTCCGGGTTCGGGATGAACCTCCGCCTCCTGTCGTTGTCCGGTGATATCAAACCATGGCGAACGAACCATCCTGGATCGAGGCCCGCTCCGGATCGGAAGCCGACGTGCTCGAACTCGCGGAGGACTTGCGGAAGGCGGAACTGCGCGGCGACGTCGCGTTCTTGGAACGCGTCCTCGCCCCCGATTTCGAGGGCATCGGCCCCCGCGGCTTCGTCCTCACGAAAGAGGCGTGGCTCGGCCGGCACCGGTCGGGCGACCTGAAGTACGAGGCGCTGGACCGAGACGAAGTGAGCTTGCGTGCGTACTCCGACGCGGCGATCATGACGAGCCGCGAGGTCGGCAAGACGAAATACAAGGGGCAAGAGGTCCCGGTCGGTGCATTGCGCGCGACCCATGTCTTCGTTCGACGCGGAGGCCGCTGGCTCCTGGCGGGCGTCCAGTTCAGCCCGATCCTGGGGGCGCCTTGATGTTGGCCTCCGCCACGGAGTCGACCCGTCCCCTGTCGTCCGTTCCCCGAACGAGACTGATTCGAGAGTTCCTGGTCTTCGAGGCCGCGACCTTCGTCGTCGCGGCATCGGCCCATTTCGGGATCTGGATCCAAGGGTACGGATACCTCGCCGCCGGGGTGGCGGAGACCGTCATTGCCGTCGGCCTGCTGTCAGGTTTCGCGGCCACGTGGATCCGGCCCGCGTTCGTGCGAGGGATCGGTCTCGCGGCTCAGGGCTTTGCCCTGCTGGGAACCCTCGTCGGCGTGGCCACGATCGTCATCGGCGTGGGACCGAGGACCATACCTGACGTCGCCTACCACATCGCGATCCTCGCGGTGCTCGCGTGGGGTCTCGTGGTGGCGAACAGAGCGCGCGGCAATCCTGCGAGGTCCTCAACATGACACGTCTCGACGGCACCGTCGCATTCGTGACGGGCAGCTCGCGCGGCATCGGCGCGGCGATGGCCCGGCTCTTTGCCCACGAAGGCGCGAAGGTCGCGGTCCACGGGCGAGATACGAAGGCGCTTTCCGCCGTCCAGCGGGAGATCGAGCGGGATGGCGGCCAAGCGATCCAGGTGGTCGGCGACGTCACCCGGTTCGCGGATATCGAAGCGATGCGTCACCGGATCGAATCGGAGCTCGGGCCCATCGACATCCTCGTCGCGAATGCGGGAGGCAGCTTCTCCCCGCCTGGTCCCCTCGAAGAGATCACGGAGGAAGGCTGGCACGCATCCGTCGAAGGCAATCTCACGGCCACGTTCCTGACGATCAAGAGTGTCCTCTCCGGAATGAAGGAACGGAAGAGCGGTCGCATCATCACGATCTCGTCCTCCGCCGGCCGCCGACCGCACCCGCGATCCCCGATCCCGTACGCTGCCGCGAAGGCGGGGATCCAGATCCTCACGCAGGACCTCGCCGCGCAAGTCGGTCCGTTCGGGATCCGGGTGAATTGCATCGCTCCGGAGACGATCCTCACGGAGCGCAACGCACAGTGGATCTCCGAGGAACAGCAGCGAACACTCGTTGACGCCCATCCGATCCGGCGGCTCGGCACGCCCGAGGACATCGCCCGGGCGGCGCTCTTCCTCGCGTCCGAGGAAGCGCCGTGGATCACCGGAATCGTGCTGGACGTGACCGGCGGCGCGGTGATGGTCTAGGCGACGGCCTTACCAGGAGATCCGCTTCCCGTCCCGGTAGAATCCGCCGGTCGCATCTTGAGGCAGCATCGCACCGAGGACGATCGACCGGGCGCCGACCTCAACGCTCCGGTTGGCCCCGGGCCCTCCCATGTCGGTCCGGACCCAGCCCGGGCAGACCGAGTTGATAGTAATCTTCCGGGGGGCCAGTTCGCGGGCGAGGATCCGAGTGAGGGAATTCATCGCGACCTTCGACACGGAATAGGCGGATGGCCAGCCTCCTCGCTTCGGTTCGCCCTCCTCGAGGGCCGCGAGGTACGAGAACACGAGCGAGTCAAGGGCGGGACGCGTGAGCGAGGAATCATCGAACTGAGGTCGGAGATCGCGGCCGAGGGTGGACAGTTCACCGAGTCCGCTGGACACCATGACCACACGGCCACCGTTCGGCATGAATGGGAGGAGGGCATCCGTCACGTCGCGGGATCCGAAATAGTTCGTTTCGATCGTCCGAACCGATGCGCGCCGATCGGCGCCCCAGGAGCCGATGCCCGCGTTGTTCACGAGGACGTCGAGGCGGGACGCAAGACCCGGGAAGTCCTTCCCGAGGCCCATGATGCTCCCGCCGTCCGTGATGTCGAGCTGGTGATAGACCACATCGTGGCCTTCCGGGTCGAGCTTCCGAGCGACCGCGATTCCTTTGGCCTCGTCGCGACTCGTCAACATGATGCGGAATCCTTTCTCGCGCAGCTGGACGGCCGTCTCGAGCCCCAACCCGCGATTTGCGCCGGTGACGAGCGCCGTGGGACGATCCGATGCGACGGATGGCATGACCCCCTCAACAGAAGTCGGTCGCTTTTCTCGTTGTGGGTGGCAACCCTCCTCGAAACGGGTAAGTAACGCCCTCCCTTGTGGGAGACGCTCGTGCGTCAGGTCGCTGCGGGCCATTTGATTGCCATGGGCGAGGCCGAGAGGCTGGCGCAATGAGAACGAGGAGGTGGAAACGTCGATGATCGATGTCGAAGGGAGGAAGCGAATGGAACCATCCGGGCCAATCCCCGAACGAGGTCTCGCTGCGGCCGAGACGTCGCACTCTCGGAGGACCGTGACCCTCATCCTCGCGGGTCTACTCGCCGGGCTCCTGCTGGCCTTCATGGACGTCACAATCGTGTCGACCGCGGGTCCGACGATCATCTCCGAGCTCGGAGGGCTGAGTCTGTATGCCTGGGTCTTCAGCGCCTTTCTCATCGTTCAGGTCGTGACGATCCCGATCTTTGGAAAGCTTTCGGACCTCTATGGAAGGAAGCGGCTGTTTCTCCTCGGCGTCGTGGTGTTCATGGCCGGTTCGGCGCTCTCCGGGGCGTCCCAAAGCATACAGGAATTGATCCTCTTCCGGGCGGTCCAGGGCCTCGGCTTCGGCGCGTTCGTGCCGACGACGATCGCCATCGCGGGCGACCTCTTTCCTCCGGACAAGAGAGGCCGGGTCCAGGGACTCCTGTTCTCCGTGAACGGTGTCGCTTTTGCGATTGCTCCGGCGCTGGGCTCCTTCCTCACGGAGGCGATCAGCTGGCGATGGATCTTCTACATCAACCTGCCTGTCGGCGTCGTTTCCCTGATCGTGATTCTATCCGCATTCAAGGAATCGCGCGCCAAGCGCGCGAGCGCCTTCAGCGATTGGCTCGGGTCGGCGGCCCTGGCCGGGTTCCTCGGCTTACTCATGTTCGGATTGTTTCTCGGAGGGGCCACGATCGCGTGGGAGTCATGGGCGGAAGTCGCGATTTTCGCGGGAAGCGCGGTCCTGTTCGTGGGCTTCGTGCTCGCGGAACGACGGGCCCGCGAACCGGTGCTGCCACCCCGCCTCTTCCGGATTCGAAATGTCTCCGCGGCGACGGCCGTGAACATGCTTCGGGCCGTCGTGTTCTTTGGCATCATCGCCTACTTGCCGCTGTTCGCCCAAGCCGTCCTGGGCGGCACCGTGGGCGATGTGCGGAATGTGATCTACGGTTTCACCCTCCCGCTGACGGGCGGGATTCTTCTGAGCGGCGCGGCGATTTCGAAGATCGGATTCAAGAAACCCACCTTCATCGGGGCCACGATCGTCGTGGCAGGACTCGTGATTCTCACGTCGATCCGCCCCTCGCCATCGCTCTTGCAGCTGATCGTCATCGGGATCCCGCTCGGCTTCGGTAACGGGATGATGATCCCGGCGACCATCGTCGCTTTCCAGAACTCGGTGGAGAAAGGGGAGATCGGCATTGCGTCCGGCCTTTCCACCTTCACGCTCTATCTCGGCGGAGCCATCGGGCTCTCGATCCTGGGGGCGATCCAGACGAGCGTCTTCGATTCCCTGCGATCCTCGCTGCTCACGCCGGCCCTCGTAAGGGATGCCTTGTCGCAGTCGATTCTCCTCTTGTTCTGGATCTTCCTCGGAGTGAGCCTGGTGACCCTGGCCGCGACTCTACTAATGAGACAGATGCGGACGGATGCGAAAGCTAGTGTAACGGCCTAGCCGAACAGGCCTCCTCTTCGACGGCTCCCTCATATCCATCGAAGACCACTCCGGTGCATGGTCGCACGAACCCGTCGAGCCCGCGTGACGGGCATCGGAGGCATCTTCTTCAAGGCGAAGAACCCGAAGGCCTTGGTCCAATGGTACCGCCGTCATCTGGGAATCGCGATCGAGGACTCGGTGGCCCTCTTCACGTGGCGAGGCGGCAAGGAAGGCAAGGTCAGAGGGCACACGGTCTGGTCGATCTTCCCCGGAGACACGAAGTACTTCGGCGAGGACGGCGCGTCGTTCATGATCAACTACCGCGTGAAGGATCTGGCTAGCGTGCTCAGGGCCCTCCGCGCCGAAGGAGTCAAGGTAGCTCGGAAGGTCGAGGACTTCGAGTACGGTCGCTTCGGATGGATCACGGATCCGGAGGGGAATCGCATCGAACTGTGGGAACCGCCCGCGACATACCGTCCACCCGAGACGTCGATCGTCATGGAGTGAGGGAGATGAGACCGATGGCGAAGATCCGCGACCGGGAACGTCCCGGTATCCTCATGGACTCGGCACATGCGGGGTGTCTGAGGTCGGGCTCCTCATACGGACGAGCCTCAATCCGACGCTTACGAACCAGATGACCGTGAGAACGGTTACAACGAGTCCCAGAACGTCCAATCCCGGAACAAAGGAAAGAATTCCCACGATTCCGACAGCTCCCCCCAGATATCCGATTCGCCTGCTGAAGATCGGACTCCTGAGCATGATCAAGCCAATCAGTAGGCTCGCAACGCTCGAACTGAGATTGTCGATGAAGCTGGCGGTCTGATTGAACTGTTGAGTCGCGGCGGCCGATGCAAGATACGCGGCCCGGGCCGTGCCGCTGGTCGCGGCCGAATACGAATCGCTCAGTCCCACCAACGAAAGGCTGCCGGCAACGCCGACAAAATGAAAGGCGATGCTGACCGCTCCGAGTGCAACCGCCGTCAGGAGGAGCGCCCGGCTGACGTCTCGTAAGGTGAGGTAGAAGGTAATCAGAACCGGCACGAGAAGGAGTCCGGCCACGATGAGCAACATCATGACCCCGAGGAACGCGAGTCTCTGCGCGGCGATGAACACGAGTAGCCCTGCAGAATCGGAAGGTGGCTGAAGGATGACGACCAGGGCAAAAAAGACGACAAATAGAGGAGGGTCGACGAAGAATGAGACGGTGCCGAGTGTGAGTATCCTGTTCGTCCTGAGCTCTTTCAGCTTCGGCCCCAACTCCATCCGAGGCTCGGCATGAAATCCTGGATATTTAGGGCCGCGGTCCAGGCAGACTAGGAATCGGCTCTCACCCCTCGAGTCTTCGCGACTCATTCCAGGGGATCCGTTCACGTTCCCCAATGCCGCAAGAATTGTTCGGCTTCGTTCGCCAACTCCCGGACGATCTCTCCCGCCGTTTGGACGCCCTTCACTCCACCGACGGACTCCCCGGCCCACAAGGGCATCGCGTCGAGGTCCCCCGTCGTCCCCTTGTCAGCGACGAACGAGTCACGCGGGTGCACGGGAACGCGGACCCCGGGAGCCCACGGCTGCGCGGTCTCGCCGACGAACTCTCCCTGGAACCGCTCGACCGCTTCCACGCAGGACCGCAAGACGCGATGGGGCGCGTTCGGCCA
>DATMDM010000014.1:0-6652 GCA_035557795.1 Thermoplasmata archaeon
CGAACGCCCGCGGAGGACGAACGCCTCGCGCGGGAACTCCTCGCGAGCGAGAAAGACGCCGCGGAGAACGTGATGATCGTCGACCTGGAGCGGAACGACCTCGGCAAGGTCTGCGAGTTCGGCAGCGTGCACGTGCCGCTCCTAAAGGGCCTCCGCAAGCTCCCGAACGTGCATCATCTGGAGAGCGTGGTCCGGGGACGCCTTCGAAACGACGTGACGATTCCGGACCTGGTGAGAGCCACGTTCCCCGGCGGCTCGATCACCGGCGCTCCGAAGCCGCGGGCCATGGAGATCATCGAGCGGCTCGAGCCGCACCGCCGCGGCGTGTACACGGGCGCGATCGGCTACGTTTCCTGGAATCGCTCAATCGATTGGAACATCGCGATCCGCACCGCGACCGTGATCGACGAGACGGCGTACTTCGCAGTCGGCGGCGGCATCGTGGCGGACTCGGACCCGGAGGCGGAGTATCGGGAGACGCTCGACAAGCTCCGCGGACATGCGGAGGCCCTCACGCAAGACCGCGTGGAGGTGACCCCGGACGGCCTCCGCGTGGCTTGACGGCGCCTTGGTCCCCGAGGACGAGGCGCGTGTCCCGATTCACAACCGCGGTTTCCTGTACGGGGACGGCTGCTTCGAGACGATTCGAATCCACCGCCGGGCACCCTTCCGAATCGATGCGCACTTCGAACGGCTGCGGTCCTCCCTGGAGGTCCTACGCATCGAGCCCCCATGGGGATCCGAGGACTTTCGCCAGGGCGCGAGGAAGGTCGTCGAGGCGAACGACGTCGTCGAAGGCCTTGCCCGGATCACCGTCATCGCGGGAGAGCGGCCAACAACTCGGGGAATGGCGACGATTACGTCGCGCGCCCTCCCAGAGATTCCATCGCAACCCGCGTTGCACGTCGCGACCACGGTTCGCCGCATCTCGGGCCCAATGAGTCAGGTCAAATCGATCTCTCGCGGCGCGGAGGCGGTGGCCCTTCGAGAGGCCGAGGCGGAAGGCGCGTTCGATGCGGTCTTCCTCAACGAAAAAGGTCGCGTGGTCGAGACGACCGCGCGGAACGTGTTCCTCGTCTCGGGCGGATCGCTCCAGACGCCCCCGACGTACGAGGGTGCGCTTCCGGGAATCACCCGGAGTGCCGTCCTGGAGATTGCGACGGGGGCCAAGATCCGGGCGCGTGAGATGTTTGTCTCGCTCGCTCGGCTGCGCGGCGCGGACGAAGTATTCGTCTCGGGGAGCGGGGTCGGCGTCCTCGGCATCGCTTCGGTCGACGGGCGCCGAATGGAAGCCCCCGGCCGAGTCACCCGGACGATTCAGGATGGCTATGCGGCGCTTCTGGAAGCTGAGTCGAAATGGTAACCAGGGGCGCGCGACCGAGCGATCGGCCCTCCAGGAGATCGCGGTTCCCTTCAGTCGGTCGGTTTCACTTGGCCCCGGATCTCGCCGCCCGGGAAGTCGCCCGGTCCCGTGTTCGGTGGCGCGACGCCATCGTCGGTGTGAATATTCACGTAGGCGGTTCCCGCGGTCAGGTTCTCCACCAAGGCGCTCATCGGTTTGCCCGCGAGGGGGCCGACGAACTTCGTCGCGTCGAAGTCGCCCTGGGCCAGGACGCCGTTGAAGCGGCCGCTCCCGGGCGCCGCGGGCGGGGGCCCGCCGACAGGGTACAGCCAGACGATGACGGGGCCCGCCGTGTTTGCATCGCCAAGGTGGATGTGCGCCATGATCACGTTGTTGATGTTCGCGGCGATGACCTTATAATGAATCGATTCGCCGTCCGCGCTCAACTGGAAGATCGCCACGCCGCGCGCTTGCGTGTCCCGAGGTGTTGGCCTCTCGTTGATCCCGGCGAGGACGGCATTCCAGTGCAATCCGGTCTCACCGTCCGCCCTGGCGACGGTGACGGCGAACGCCGCGGTGACGAGGGCCATGGCGAGCAGGGCCAGTCCCACGATTCTCTTCGACAAACGAGATCTCCTCCGGGCGCCTGCACGGGGGATGGGGCCCATAGTCTTTTTCCCAAACCGCTGGCCGTTCTCGATTTCGATAACGACTAGTGCGCTCGGAGGGCCGTGAGCCGCCGCCTCGCGGGGATTCCGGAGGCCCACGACTTCTCGAAGAATTCGAGGTGGGCCTTGACGAAGTCCGGGCTGTTCGTCCACAGGGCGGTCTCCCCGTCGCCCCGGAGGGTCTTCTCGTCTTGGATGAGGAACGCCAAGATCGACTCGCGGTCGACGATGATGAAACGCGCGCGCTGGCGGTCGACGTGTCGCAGCGGGACGTATTTCGAGACCCGGGCCATGAGCACCTCGTTCGTCTCGTTGATGTCCGCCGCGAGCCGCGCCTTCACCCCGCGTCGCATCGCCGCCAGGAGGGCCTCGTTGATCCCGGCACGGTACGAGCGCTGCAGGCCCTTCGTCGTCGTGAAGGCGAGGACCTCCCCTTTCGCGGCGGAGACGAACTGCTGCAGGGTGCGGTAGATCTGCGCCCGGCCCTTGATCACCTGGAGGCGCACGGTCGGCGCCTCGCGCGTTCGCCCGGAGAGCTTAGGCCACGCTTCGAGGAACGTCTTCCGGACCCCGTCGAGCTTCTCGAGCTCGGAGCGCTTCTCGTCGGCGATCATGTCGAACACCTCGTTGATCGCCCGGGCCGCATACCGACGGGGACGGTCCAAGGTGACTTCGACGAGCCCGCGGGCCTCTAGCACCTCGAGAGCGCGGTACGTCTGGACGCGATTCACGCCACTCGCTCGGGCGACGTCGCCCGCCGTCGTGGCCCCGGCGCGGGCGAGGTTCACGAACACGAGGGCCTCGTATCGACTCAGGCCGATCCGCTGAAGCGCTTCGGAGGCCTCCGCGATTTTCATCTCGAACGAATGGGCCCTACTGTCTATTAACTACATTGTAACGAGACCTGTTACGTCGACGGATGCGGTTTCCATCCGGTAGGCGGGCCATTGTCACATCGGACGTTACGATTTCGGCCGGGTCTCAACCTGGGTCGCTGAAAGATGGAGAGGAAAGAAAGAGGTGGAAAAAGAGGTCGCCTCGATTCCGTCGGCCCGACTACCGGGTCGACGCGAGGCTCCAAATGGCTCCGGCGAGGAGGAGCAGGCCTGCAAACAGGCCCAGCTGCGCCCCCACCAAGACCACGATTGCCAGACCGGCGATCATGGCCACGATGGAGCCATTCTGCACGTTCTGCTTCGACACGGCGTAGCCGATCAGACCGACAATGCCGAAGATGACCAGATAGGCCTCTGCGGCGGTCGCGGCCACGATCGCGCCTGCCTTCGACGCATCGAAGAGATACGTCAGGATGCCCGTGATCAGGGCCACAAACGCGCCAAGCACGATCGGTACCTGGTGCGTCGGCGTGTGCGAGAGTTCGCGCCACGATTGGCCGAACCCCGACCCTGACTTCGCGCGGGTCGCTTCCATGGTGCTTTCACCTCCTTGGCCGCCACCCCTCAATGCCGGGTCTTAGCCGTATTGGGACAATTTTCGAACCGAAGGCACCGGATGATAAGCGTGATGTGGCTCGACTCGACACAATAGCTTCAAGCCGATCCGCGGGGAGCCGCCAGTTTCATAGCGACCGTCACGGCCGGAGTCCAGATGACCCTCGTTGTACGAAAGGGGGGAATCCGGGAGCCGGCCCGCTCCCGGATCTGATAGTCACTTCCCGGTCGATTCGTTGAGGCCTCACGGGTCGTGCGAGTGCTCGTATCCCTCGTACGGCACCGCGAGGTAGGGGAACTTCGAGATGAACGGGAGATCCTCCTTCGTGCCATCCATCAACAGGCCGGCGGCGGCGTCCGGCGTGAAGCTGCTGTCGATCAAGGGATACGTGGCGCCTGCGATCGCTCGAAGTTCGACGGCGGTCACGTTGTCGAACACGCGCCGGCCGTCCGGAAAACCATCCAGGTCGCCTCCCAGGAGGCCGAAGCGCTTCGCGCTGTCCCCGGGCGGATTGATGCCGGAGTCCGTGGCCGGATAACTCGGAGCGAAGGCCAGGTTCAGGCGAAGCTCGTCCGCCTGGGTCGGGCCGTTCGAGTTCTGGAATCCCGGGATGATCCCGGACGGAATCCCCGTCAGGAGGATCGCAATCAGGTCGGCCCGCGAGGCTCCGGTCCCGCTGAGGGCCGCAAGGTTCGGGAAGACGCCTGGGTACAGGACCGGCAAGAGGCCTTGCAGCTGCGGGTGTGCGTAGTCGTCGAGGAACTGGGAGTCCGCGTCCGGGGTCTGGCTGTTCCAGAGGTCCTTCTCTCCCAGCTCGATCACGACCTCGTTGATCAGAGGCTCGCCGAGGCGGCTCACTTGGACCCACGGCCCGCTTTGCACGATCCGCGCGTTCTTCTCCCGGATCGTCCCTTTGCGTCGGCTCGCGGTGGACCAGACGCCGATCACGGAGCGCGGATCGGCGGGGTCCGACGGATTAAATCCGTTCCGGGTCAGGTCTGTGTTCGGGACTTGGATGGCGATGGTGTGGACGTTGAAGCCTTTCGTGCCGTTGACGCCCGGCGCCGCGGGCGTCGGGATCAGGTGGAGGTTCTGGAACGGCCGGAGCGTTCCCAGGTCGAAGATCGAGCCGAGGTCGACGTAGAAGCCTTCGCCCCGTTGACCTGCGAAGGTCTTCACGCCGCCTCCGAGGCTGTTCACGGCGGCGTCCGCCAGCGTCGCGTAGTTCGGCGTGGAGCGCGGGCCAATCCGGACCGGCGGGGTCGGCAGATCCGAGCCGAGGACGGTCGAGCTCCCGGTCCTCCGAGGGCCAACGACTTTCGTCACGGAGTACAGTTGCCGCACGTTCCAGTTCGGGTCCGTGAGGGAGCCGATCGGTCCCGTGTTGTAGAGGAACGTCGCGGGGTTCTGCGTCGTCGTCTTGAATCGGAACTGGTAGGTGACGTCCTCGACGCCATCGCCGTTGTTGTCGATCAGGATCTCATACAAGACGTCGTCTCCGAACTGGAAGAAGTTCGGGCCGCCGGCGGGCTCTTCGAGCGGGATGAAGTTCGAGAGGATCGTGAGCTTCGAGGTGTCGACCGGGTCGACGAACGCGTACAGGTCCGTGTTGTCGGCGACCGGATCCTTCGAAATCGTCGGCGCCTCGCGATGGGACGACATCGGAGCTCACCTCGCGTACGTCGTGAGACGATTCACGAGTCCGGGATCTCTCGTCACGATTTCTTGGGTGCCCCACATCACGACGACGGTCCCCTGGACTGCGTCCTTCACGTAGGCCATGATCGGGGTGTTCACATCACCCGGCGGCGGGCCGGCCTGGACGTTCTCCGTCATCTTCAGGATCGTCGGCGCCGCTGCCATCGCGCCGACGGCCGCCGCTCCCACCGCCGTCTTCTGCAGAAAACTCCGCCTGGATATCTTCGATTTTTTCTCATCGGCCATTCGATTCCCCTCCGTCGGGGCGCGGAAGAGGACCTCCCGCACCATCTCCGGGCGGCCGCACCGCCTCGAAGGATATTTCGACGTGTGTAACATCGCCTGTTACAAATCGATTGGATTTGACGATCGATGGCCGGAATGCGTCTACGGCGATCGGAGTGTCGGGGCGGGGATTCGAACCCCGGACCTTCGGATGTCCCAGGAGCGCCGCGGTCAGGCTACGGCAGAACCCTATGAGTCCGACGCTCCACCAGGCTGAGCCACCCCGACGGGCCGGCCCATGGACGGAGCAATAATAAAGGATGCGAAGCTCGCGTCGGTCGTTCACGTGCGGATGACGATTTCACCGACGACATCGCTCGTCTCGGCCCAAATCACCCGGACCGTGTACGCGGTTCCCGGATCCGGGAAGCTGATCCGGAAGTAGTCGTAGACGGAGAGATTTCCATCGGGTCCGTCGGGCGGTGGGCACGGAGTCGGCGAGCAGGATGCGCCCCACTCGAAGAACTCAAACACGGGATGCGACGAGGTTCCGAGTTGACCCGGCTTGACCGTGGTGGGCTCGACGAGCACGCTCCCGTTCCGGAGCAGCGTTGCTCGGTAGCTCGACAGACTCTCGTTCGTGTCGACGTGCGTGATCCGCGCGACCCAAAAGTCCGTCGTGTTCATCCCGGGTGTCCCGCCGACATGCGTCACGTCGAACGCAACGCCGAGTGGCGGGGAATTGCCTTCCGGGGTGCCCCTCGCCGGGATGAATCGCAGGGCGACGAAACCCGTCGAGAGGACGATGGCCGCGGCGAGGACCGCGAAGATGACGAGACGCGCCCGCTCCACGAAACCTCATGGGCGTGCCGTCCGAAAAGGGTTGTGAATTCGCGGTCCGTTCCCGATCTTCCCGACCCCATTATATACACCCAGATTTGTGTTCGACTGTGGACCGCGAACGAACGAAAGGCGACGCCCGCGCGGTGGAAGATCCGATCGCCGCGATCTTCGATCTCGCCGAGTCCGTAGACCGACAGACCCCGAAGATCCGCAAGACACTGCGCTACGTGCGTTGGTTCGTATCGGTTTGGCTCCTGCTCGACTTCTTCCTCATCATCCTCTCCGCCGCGGCATTCGGGGGCGCACCCGGACTCGCTCTCATCCTCTTCGTCCCGATCGTCGTCCTGCTGTTGGCGATGCGATCCGTGTCGGGCTCGACCGGGCGACTCGTCCTGCTAATCTTCGTCCTGATCTTCGGTGCGCT
>DATMDM010000015.1:0-8935 GCA_035557795.1 Thermoplasmata archaeon
GCAGATCATGTCGTTCACGTTCATCGCGACGCAGTCGATCCCGATCGTGTCCCAGCGGCGCATCTCCTTGGCCACGAGGACCTTCGTCCCGACGCTGTCGGTGCACAGGGAGAGGGCGTACGCGCCGAAGTCGACGAGACCGGTGAAATGTCCGATCTTCGTGAGCGGCCTTCCAAAGCCTCGCCGGCGGTACGTGAGCGCGGAGACGAGGGCGGCGATGTGCGCGGCCTTTTCGTCCTGGCTCACGCCCGCTTCCGCATACGTCCGGACCACATCGCACGAAAGCGGACGCGGCTATTTCAAGAGTACGCGGCCATGGTTAACATGTTAAGCCGGCGATCGAAGGCCGCGGCGGAACGCCTCCAAGGTCGACCGCGGCATTGACACCGAACCGGTCGCCACGCGAACGCCCAGCTCGCGGAGGCGGTCGGACAGTTCGTTTGCATCACTCGGAGGCATCACCAGCACACTCTGACCGACCCAGACCACGCCGGGTCGGTGGATGAAGCCCTTCTCCTGGTACCGGACCTTGGCGGGCCCTTCCGAAATCCTCCGTCGTCCGAAGATGATCTGACAGACCCTCGCGGCGACCGTCCGAGCCGCGCCCGAGACGTCGTAGGACAGCAAGACCCATTCTCCGTCGTATCCTTCAATGGTCATCGTCGCACAGATGGACATAGCTATATTATAGCCTTTTCATAGGGTGAGTGAAACTACGCTGTGCCGGTTAACATGTTAAGCCGGCAGCCGGAGAAAGGATTATGGCGGGACGCCGGCATCGTTCGGCTCGATGGGCAAGGCTTGGCTCAAGGCCCGGAAACACGATCGATTCTACCGCGCCGCAAAGAAGCAGTCGTATCGCAGCCGCGCCGCCATCAAGCTGTCCCAGATTGACCTCCGGTATGGCCTCTTCGAAGCGGGCGATGTCGTCGTGGACCTGGGGGCCGCACCGGGCGGCTGGTCTCAAGTGGCCCGCGAGCGGATCGGGCCGAAGGGCCGCGTCATCGCCGTCGATCTCTCTCCGATCTCTCCGATCGAAGGCGTCGAAATCCTTCGCGGCGACTTCAAGCGCCCGGAGGTCCAGGCCGAGCTGTTCGAGACGCTCCGCAAGCCCGCGGACGTCGTGATGAGCGACATGGCCCCGAAACTGAGCGGCAACCGCTCGTTCGATGTGGCTCGGAGCCTCGACCTGGCGGATGCGGCGCTCTCCTTTGCGGTTCGCGCGCTGCGCCGCAAGGGCCGGTTCTTAGCGAAGGTGTTCCAGGGAGACGGCTACCGGGATTTCGTTCGGCGAGTCGGCGAGCGCTTCGAGGCCGTGAAAGGCGTCAAGCCGACGGCATCCTCCGCGACGAGCGCGGAGATCTATGTCCTCGCGGTGGGGCGTCTCTAGGCCGCGGCGGAGCGCGAAATCGATCTCGCGCGCTCCAGGCACTTCTGGGCTTCGTCTCGGGCGCCCAGACGCGCGAGCACCTCGCCACGGTTCAGCCACGCTGCGACGTATTCCGGACGGAGCTTCGTCGCTTTCGTGTGGCACTTGTCCGCGTCCGCGAATCGGTTCATCCGCGCGTACACGACCCCTTTGTTGTTCCACGCAATCGCATACTTGGGCCGGATCTTGATCGCCTTGTCGTAGCAGTCGAGGGCTTTCGCGAGCTGGCCTTTCTTGAAGTAGACCGTGCCGAGGTTGCACCAGGCGACCTCGTTCTCGGGGTCCAACCGGATCGCGTTCTCGTGGCAGCGGAGCGCCTCATCGAGGCGGCCGAGGTACCGCATCGCGACCCCACGCGAGGTCCATGCGTACGACGGTCGGCGGACCAGCCGGATCGCCCGCTCGTAGTGGGCCAACGCCTCCTGGTGCCGCCCCATTTTGACGAGGTGATCTCCCTGGGCCACCGCGCTGTTCGAGATTCGGAAAAGCAGGAGCGCCGCGAGCATCCCGCCCCCGGCGATCGCGGCGAACAGGAGGATCGGGAAGGGCGCGGACAGGTCGAACGGGTTCGCGTACATGCGGAAGAAGATGAATACGGCAACCAACGCGCCCACGGACGCATATGTCACCCCGTCGAACATCCGCCCGGAGATCCGGATCATCTTTCGGCCTTCCGTTTCCGCGGGCGTCGCGAGGACCGGAATCCGTTCCGCGTCCATGGTCACTTCCCGCGCCGGTGGTGTCTCCTGGACCACCTCGGAGACGGAACGGCCCTCCGCCGGCTCCTCCGAAGGCGACGGTTGGATCTCGACCAGGAGGGAATCGAACAACTCCTCCGCGGCGACCTCGTCGACGTCGGGCTCCTCCGGGGCGGGCCGCCTCGCCGGTTTCACCTCGGCCAGCGGCGCCTTCGATAGGTCGAGCAAGTCTTCGAGGATGGCGTCCACTTTCTCTTCCGGGGACAGATTGCTCAGGGCGAAACCGCACGCTCCGCATTCCATCGCATCGGCGGCGTTGTAATGCCCGCAAACGGGGCACGAAACGTTCGTCTGGTCGCTCAACGATCGAACCGTCTCGGAGGACGAGACCGCCTTCCGATAAACGTATCGTCTTGGGTTCCCCGGATGAAACCATCGAGGGGTGTTGCCCTTCGGGCGGGACAGACGCTAGTCCCAGAACCGCTTCGTCCGGGCGTACGTGATTTCCGCCGCGAGGACGTCGCGCAGGAAGTCGAGTTCGTTCTCATGATATCCTCGAAGGATCCGCGCGGCGGTATCCTCGCCGACGCCGCGGGCCATCAGCGCCAGGACGGCCTTCCTCCCGTGCGCCATCACCAAGCTCGCGTTCGTGAACAGGCGCTTCGCCTTCGACCGGCTCTCCTTGTCCGTCCCCTGGAGATCGAGCTTCGCGATCTGGTCCTTCTCGTACGGCGCGATGACCGCCACCATGAGCCCTTCGCACTTCGGACAACGGATCTTCGCGGGCAGGTCTCGCACGACGTCCCGCCAGGACATCTTGCAGTTCAGGCAAAGGAACGTCGCCGTCTCCTTCTCCAGACGCGCCTTGACGGCCATGAGGGTCGCGTGGTCGGCCCGAGACGGCGTCACGAGGAGGCGCCCGCCCTCGAGGCCCGCCCTCCCGATCGGGGTCATGCGCGTGACGACGATCTCGATCTGGCCCGACTGGATCCGCCGCAGGACCTCCACGGTCCGCGGAATGTCCATCCGCTCCCAGAACACCTTGTCGAGGACTTCCTCGAACAGCGGCGTGTTCTCGAAGGTTTTCAGGAGCCGCGGGATCGAAACGCTCTCCCAGTCCACGTCGCGCCGCAAGGCTCCGAACTTCTTCGCGACGAACACGAACGCCCACCGCAGGAACGCCGAGTTCTTCAGGATCACGCGCAACAGCGGCTCGAGCGCGTCGGGGTCCTCGGGTCGAAGGATCTCGACGACCTGCTGCGGGTTCACGGACCGCGGGACCTCGAGGACGATCCGGTACGGGTCCGTCTGTACCCCGACGCTCTGTCCGAACCGCGCGCTGATCAGGGAGGAAATGAGTTGCGCGAGGGTCTCATTCACCTTCGACCCGAAGCAGGCATTCACGATCAGGACATCTCGGGCGGATTCGATCGTGATGCGGGTGTCTGTCGCGAGCGGCGCGTCGCCCACCGACGCCAAGTAGCCGAGGAACGTCGATGTGCCGTGCTCGTTCACCGGATACGAAGACAGGTCGCGCTCCTTTCGGATGCGGCCGACCTCTTGCGCAACATCGAACGGGACCGGGATGTCTTCGCCGACCCACGACGGCACGTCGCCGATCTCGCGGACCGGCTCGACGAGCAGGTGGTCCTCCTTGAAGTCGACGAACCGCCAGGCCGAGCCGCGCATGATGAAGCTCTCCCCGAGCTTCGCGTTCTCGGCGACGAACCACTCGTCCAACGTCCCGATCGCGCGACGGGACGAGAGATCGATCACGCGGTACGTCTTCACGTCGGGGATCATCGAGATGTTCTCGAAGAAGTACGGAAGCGAGTTGGAGCTCCGACCGAGTCGCCCGTCCCGGGACCAGAGGATCCGCAAGCCGGCGAGTTGGGCGACGACCTCGTCGAAGTCCGCCCGCTTGAGCTCCCGGAACGGCCAGCTCCTCCGGAAGGTCTCGTACGCCTCGTCGAGCGAGGCGAACCGCTCGGATACGGCGAGCGCGACGAGCTGGTTCGCGAGGACCGAGCGGTTGTCTTTCCGGACGACGAGATCCTCGATCTCCTCGGCCAAGGCCCTCCGGGCGATCGCGCACGCCTCCGCGACATCGTCCTCGTGGGTCGCGAGGATCACGCCATCCGAAACTTCGCCGACCCCATGTCCGGATCGACCGATTCGCTGCACGAGCCGGGACACCTCCCGGGGGGAGTTGTACTGCAAGACGAAGTCCGCGGTCCCCACATCGATCCCCAGTTCCAGGGACGACGTGCAGACCAGGGCTCGGAGTCCGCCGGACTTGAAGTCATCCTCCATCTGGACGCGCACGTCTTTCGAGAGGCTCCCGTGGTGCACGCCGATCTTCGGGTCCTGGTACCACGCCGCCAGCCGTGACGACAGGAACTCCGCGGTGTCCCGCGTGTTCACGAAGAACAACGTGGACTGGTGTTCTTTGATCAACTCGTAACATCGGCGGAGCGCCGCGGCTTGGCCCGGCTTCACTCGAAGACGTTCGGCGATCTCGGAGTCGCCTTGGGCCGTCGCCGGCATCTCGACTCGGATGCGGATGCCTTTCGGGATGCGGACCCGGATCACCTCGACCGGGCGATCCACGCCGCCGAGAAACGCCGCGACCTCGGCCGGCGTTCCGACCGTGGCGGACAGCCCAATCCGCTGGAACTCGCGGCCGGTCAGGTCCCGCAGCCGCTCGAGGCCGACGGCGAGTTGGGCGCCGCGCTCGTCCGACGCGAGCTCGTGGATCTCGTCGACGACGACGTAGCGTACGGACCGCAGATGCTCCCGCAGCTTCCGACCGGTGAAGAGGATCTGGAACGTCTCCGGCGTCGTGATCAGGATGTCCGGAGGGTGTCGGGTGATCGCCGCGCGTTCCTGAGGCGTCGTGTCTCCGTGGCGGACCGCGACACGGACGCCGAGCCGGTCCGCGAAGAACGTCATCCGACGCAACATGTCGCGGTTCAACGCGCGAAGCGGAGTGATGTACAGGCACGACGTCGGCTCCGGCTTGTCCCGCAGGATCCGGTCGAGGATCGGGAGCAGGGCGGCCTCCGTCTTCCCGATCCCGGTCGGGGCGACGAGGAGCACGTTCGCGCCCGCGAGAATCCGAGGAATCGCGCGCTCCTGGGGTTCGGTGAACGTTTCGATCCCGAGGGCCCGGACGGCCTCGAGGATCCGGGAGTCCAGCCCAAGGCTCTCCATCCCGCCGCTTCAAGGGTCGCTGGGACTAAAAGTTGCCGTCCGGGTCGCCGTCTCGAGGGGCGATGCGCCTGGTCGTCGATGGGCCCGGCCGGACTTTCCGGTCCCGTGGGTGTCGCGGGACCTTTTGAACCGACGACCATCTGGTTATGAGCCAGACGCTCCACCAGACTAAGCTACGGGCCCTGGGGCGCGGAACCGCGGAGCGTTACTTAAGGAGTCCGTCCGCGCGTTTCCTAATACGGGCTGCGTCCTTCTCGGACCGTGGGCGGAGTGGCCGCGAATCTGAAGGCCCTCGAGCGAATCATCCCATCGGAGAATGGCTTGACCGTCTTCGACGCGGACACCCAGGAGACCTCGTACGGAATTTGTTTGTTCGGCGGCCTCCCGTACATCTTCGACACGCATCGCCAGGGTCCGCGATACGTCGCCACACTCGAACTCCTGACCGAGGTCGTGGAGCCGATCCGGGTCTCTCGGGACCGCATTCGTCGATTCGGCCGAGACGCCCGCGCGGCCGGACTCCTCCCCATCCCCTACAGCGCGTGCTTCTTCGAAGGAAATCTTCACGTGTACGCTTTCTCCGGGCCGGTTCGCGGATTCGACCTCGCGGCGATCGGGCCGACAGCGGTCCGATCGGAACGAGCCCTCATGCAGCGTGTGAATCGACTGAAGTCTCGGGTCCCCGCGGCGATCGCTCGGGCCCACCGGGAACTGCTTGAAGGGAAGCGACGCGCGCGACACCGAGCCGACTTGCGAGTCCTGACGACCCGTCTGAAGGAAACCCAAACGCAGGACCTCGATGACCGGAGGAAGCGACGGACTTTATGAGGACACGAGCCTCTCCCGACGACGTGGCCACAGAACCGGGCGAAGGGGCGCTCCTCCTCGACCTCGCGAAGGACTCGTTCCGGCAACAAATCGCGAAGAGAGTTCGGCCGCTCGCGCGCGGTTACGTGGAGAAGTGGCTGAAGTGCGAACTCTGGCTCTACACGTCTGTCATTCAACGACATTCCAACGAACTGCATTCCTACAAAGCGGTGGTCCTTCAGACCCTGCGGACCACGAGCCTCGACGACATGCTGGCGATTTGCCGAACGACGCGACCCGATCTCGTCGACCTGTGGGCCAAGCCCGCGGCGCGAGCGAAATTGCAGAAAGAAATCGAAAAGGCGATCGAGGCCGTCGAGGCCGCTTGACGTCCGCGAATCGCGAACGAGAGCGCCTTCGGGCTAGGGCGCGTAGAAGTTGTCGCGGCTTGCCCTCCATCTTGGAGCGACTGCCGCATGTCCCCTCACGTCGCTCGGGCTGCCCGGAGCACCTTCCTCAACGAGCCCGCGTCGTGGTAGCTCTGTGCGAGACGGGCCGCCTGCTCTTGCGGCATCCCGCTCTGC
This sequence comes from Thermoplasmata archaeon, assembly GCA_035557795.1. Taxonomy (GTDB): domain Archaea; phylum Thermoplasmatota; class Thermoplasmata; order RBG-16-68-12; family RBG-16-68-12; genus RBG-16-68-12. The sequence goes on from DATMDM010000015.1 coordinate 6,732, forward strand.
ATCAAGGTCGCACGGAAGCTCTGGACGCCTCGTTTCCGGCGCGCCTGGAAGCGGAGGAACCCCACGCTGAGGCGGATCGCCACCACGGGGATCGCCGCGACTAGGACGACCGGCAGGCTGTCTCGGTCGCGGGCCATCAGTCATCGCCTTCGCGGCGATGGCCGACAGCTTTCGCAATGATCCCGCCCAGATTCAGAGAGGACATGTACTGCTCGGAGAGCTTGAACGCCTGCTCGTCCGTCATGCCGCTCTTCTTCAGGGTCGTGTAAAAGTTCGCGACCGCCTGCCCGAACTTCGCGGATGCGTCCTTTCCATAGATCGAATCCGTGAGGCTGTTCAGGAGGGCGGGCATCTTCTCCGAAAAAATGGCGAAGATTTCCTTCACGTTCTCCGGCTCCATTTGGTGTCTCTTTTCCCTGTCTTCCGACATTCGATGTCACCTGGTGTTTCCTTGTCCCTGAACAGGCTGGTCCTTGTATTTGGGGAAACCGAGCACTTGTGACCACTTCTCGACGACGGCCTCCGCGACGCGATAGGTTCGTCCCCTCGATCCTGGCGCGGACACCAGGACCCCCTGTTCCTCCAGTTCTTGGATGCGTTCCCGCACGATCCGTCGCGAGGCCGTTCCTCGCTTCCCCTTCACCGCCTCGGTGACTTGGGAGATGTTGCGGTCCCCTTTCTCGAAGAGGGCCGTAACGATATGCTTGGAGATGTCGTCCTTCAATCCCGGAATGACGAGGTCTGGGGAGACTGCGCCATGCTTCGCGTATAGGTCCAGTAGGCGAAAGTACCCACGGGCGATGGTCTGGAGTTCATCAAGGTAGCCCGCGATTTCTCGGTACGGCTCCGCGACCTTGCCTAGGACGTCCCGCAAGGCCTCCACCTGCTTGCGGAGCTCCCGCACATCGTCCTGGAGGTCGCCTTCGCCCATGCGCGCTCCCTATCCAGGCGCAGGGGCTTAAAGTCCCCGTACTTTCCGCGCAACAGACGTGTGCTCGGAGCCACCGACAGGCGCGCCGTGAACCCGCAGGGTTCGCAGGGGCGTCCCTAGCTCCGTTGATGTCTCCGGATCTCACGAAGCGCGTTTGGACAATCCCTAGGACGTCGAAACGAAGAGCGTCGCTCCTCCTTCTGAGGGCGTGTTGAAGTTGATTAGGTCGTACACGTTCAGGCGGACACCTTCCTCGAATCCTGACGGCGGGCTGCCGATGAGACAGTAGACCGTCATGGCCCCGGGGAACGTCGGCGCTCCCTCGCCTGCGGGGGTAGCCGCGACGCGCAGCGCCAGTTTGCCGCCGAAGAAGGTTGGCGGCAACCCTGCTGAGGTCCCGTACGAGACGAAGCTGATGACGCCGCTTGCCGTCCAAGTCCCGACCGCGAACAGGGACCCATCGGCATGGTGGTGCTCGAATGTTCCGCCACCATCCGCTGCCTTCGTCGCGGCATTAAAAGTCCCGGTCCCGACGAGGAGAACATAGTCCCCGTTGTCGGCGGTCGCGTTGTCTGGGCCATTTAGGAACGCTAAATCACCGACGTGCCAGTCGAACGTTCCCCCGACCTTTGCCGATGCGAAGCCCGGGACGGCCAAAACGCTCGCGACGGCCGCGACTACCAGCGCACACGTGATAAGATTTCGAATATTCAATCTGCTCCTCCCCCGGTGTGGAATCATCACGCTAGCCTTGAATCCTTCGGAGTTATCGACCCTGATATCCACCCGACACTCGGGCGTCGTAATCGTCAAGGACACGAGCGACGCGGCCCGCAGGGTAGGAAATTCAGATGATGGAGACAGTCGATTGTCTGATCGTCACTGGACAGAATATGAACCCGTTATGCGGAATTTGGACGCGACTTGTCTCATCTCGAGCGGACCCAGATGGTCAGAACCCAATTCCAACAAACCGACGCGCCTCCGTCTTTGCGCTCCGAGCGACCCTGCCGAGCAATGGGCGCATGTTCCTCTTTTCTACCGATCTCTCGTGGACATGTCATGCGCCCGTCGCGAAGATTCCTTTATACGCTTGACATGGCTCAACCCACGGGGAACGCGATAGAGGATTGGGGATCAACAGCAACTCTCCAGAAACGGGAACGAACTTGACGGATGCGACTCCTGCTGGCAATCAGAGGCTGACGAACGTCGTCCTCTGGGGAATCGCGGTCGGGTATGTAATCGGGAGCCTAATCTCCCCAGGTTTTGC
>DATMDM010000016.1:0-8460 GCA_035557795.1 Thermoplasmata archaeon
ACGAAGAAGGGAGAGGACATCATGCCGGTATTGATGCGCCTCGTCGCCTTCGGATCCCGATGGTTTCCGGAGCGGGTCTTCGAGGATGAGCAGCCCCGGACGCTGGCCCAGATCTACCCAGAGAACGCCAGCAACCATCCGTGGATTACCGGCGCGCCGGATTAGACACCAACGCACTATACTTTTTTTCACGTCCGCCCTCATCTAGTATACTAAGCATACCGCCGTTCCATGGATACCGAGGATCGTGGATGGCGAGGATTCTACCGCACCGGAGGCGTGGCGATGATTGCCGCAAGCCTCCTGGTCTTGGTCACGCTTCCACTGATTCCGATCCTCATCCCCAGCCTCGCCCCGACCAGCGTCCAGTCGGGACTGGAGAGTATCCACTCCCAGAGTCTTCTCTTCGGGACCACGTGGGGCCTCTACCTGGTCAGCGACTTGCTCTACCTCATCCCCTTCCCCGCCCTCTACGTCGTCCTGAGACAGCAGAGCCGCGCGGCCGCGCTGATCGCCCTCATTTTCAATTCGTTGTTCGTGACCATCGATGTCGGGGTCGACATTCCCCTGCGGTTGTCGCTGATTGGTCTGAGCAATTCGTATGCGTCTGCGAACCCAGCGGGACAAGCGGCGTACGCGGCGACGGCCCAGCTGGCGATGGACTTGGCCAACATCACGGCGCTAATCGCGACGTTCGTCCAGTTCGCGGCCGTCATCCTCGTGAGCTATGCCATGCTGCGCGACACGAGATTCCGACGGAGCGCGGCGTATATCGGCATCGTCTGTGGAATCTTGGCCCTGCTCTTCATTCCGACGTTCGTTCTCGGGTCGCAACTCTCGGGGCTCTTCAACCTCGGCGGCTTCGTGCTCCTCGTCATCTGGAGCGTCATGGTAGGTTGGACTCTCTACCGACTCCGGTAGTTGACGGCCCCTGTGGCGGGGCCTCGACGCGAGGCACATTTTTCCACCGGCTCGCCATGCGAGAACGCGATGCCGGGCCGCTTGTCATTTGACCGCGTCGCAGCGATCTACGACGAGACGCGCAGCCTCGCACCCCGCGCGATGGCCCGCGTCCTCGCGGTCCTCGTGGACGAGCTCCACGGGAAACGCGTCCTCGAGGTTGGGGTCGGCACGGGTCGCTACGCCGTGCCACTTCAGAAGAGTGGCATTCGCGTCGTCGGCGTCGACATCTCGAGGAAGATGGTCGAGTTCGGCCTGGCAAAAGGTCTGCGGGATGTCGTCTTCGCGGACGCGGCACGACTTCCATTCTTGTCCGGATCGTTCGATGTCGCCACGACGAATCATGTGCTCCACCTGATCCCGGACTGGCAGGATGTGCTGAGGGAAATCGCGCGGGTCACCCGGGAGATGTACTTCACGGTCATCGAACGCTCAGAGCGTGTCGAATCGATCAAACGGGAATACGACGCGCTCGTCAAAGTCGCCGGGCATGATTGGTCCCAGCCCGGGTTCCACGAGAAGGACTTGCCCGGGCTCCTGAAACCCGACTTCGTCATGCCGGTAGGCCCGTTCCGCGAGACCCTCCTGGCGAATTCCATCCTGGAGGAATTGAATCGGCGCACATATTCGTCGCAATGGGATGTCCCAGAGGAAATTCACCGCGACGCGATCGCGCGCCTCCGGACCAAATGGAAGGGGAAGGAACTCCAACTGTCGTACACTCTCGAGGTTACGTTCTGGCGCAGCGAGCGACTTCCGGAGATGGCGAAGGCTCAGAGGTCGTGAGGCGCGCCCGCGAACGCGACCAGGGCCTCTTTCTCGAGGAAGTGAAGGGTCCCGGGGATCACGAGGCAATGCAACGGCGGCCCGAGGTCGCGCCCAGCGAGGTCGGCGATGGGGGCCGCGAACGCGCGGACCTGCGGCGAGCCGACCCGGCTCAAGACGCAAGCGAGCGTTTGCGGGCCGAACTCCGGCGTTCCAATCGCTGAGGCCATCCGAAGCAACGAGGCGATCGCATCCCGCGCTGCAAGGAACGACCCGTCCTCTCGCAGGTCGAGGAGGACGAGTGAGTGGAGGCCGGCGCGACGATTCTCCAGGATCGCCTCGAGCGGGCTTGTTGGCGCGAAACCGGCGGACGGAAACGGGACGGTCGTCGTGCGGCCGAACTTGTATGCTTGGAGCCCGAGCGCGCCCGCCGCCGCTGTCAGAATGGAAACTCCGTGGACGATCCGCGTACGAATCTTCGCCGCCTCCGCCCGGATACGGAGGTCGACGTGAGTCGTGGCCGACATCGGATCGCCGGGAACCAGGAATGCCACCGTACCGCTTGCGGCTGCGGCGAGGAGGACCTGGCCGTCCTCCACTTCCTGTCGGCTGAGCCGGCGAATCTGACGCTCGAGCAGTTTTTCCACCGCTCCGATCGAGGCGCCTGGCAACGTTGACGTGTAGAACTCGGCAAATACCAGGTCGGCAGCGCGGGCCTCGTCAAGTCCGCGAAGGGTGATGCCCCGCTCGTCATCCAACCCGAGTCCGATGAAGACGAGTTCCCCCATCGAGGCGCAAGCATGGCGGGGAGGCTATTCTCTTTTCCTCCGCAATCGCGCCTACCGATCTCGACGGGATCCAGCTCGGCGGATCTGCGTGAATCCGAAAATCCTTAACCGCGAGGCGGGAATCGCGGAGTCGTGCGGGCGTGGTGTATCGCCGTGCCCCGGGAACGCGGCGAAGAAGTCCGGCGCCGACTCGTCGCTCTTGGCGTCTTGCAGAAGCATCTCCGCATCGTCGAGGAAGGAGACGGTGTGTTCCTCCCGACAACGGAGCGTTTAGACATCGGTTTCCCGACGGAACAGCGGGAATTCGACGAGGGGTTCGTAGCCGTTCGGAGCTACAAGGATGTGGTCGATGTGCCGGAACCGCTGCGCCGATCCCTTCCAAGCGCGTTCGACGTCATTGGCGACATCGCCGTCGTGAAAATGCCCGAAGAATTGCAGCCGTACCGCGAGCAGATTGGACTCGCGATCCTGCGGTGGAATCCGAACATCCGGGTCGCGGTGCAGGATCGCGGGGTGAAGGGCGAGCGCCGAGTTCGATCCATCGAGGTCATCGCGGGCGAGCGGCGGACAACGACCGTGCACACGGAGCATGGCATTCGCTATCGCGTCGACCTGGCCCAGGCGTATTTCAGCCCGCGGCTGGCCTCGGAACGCAAACGGATTGCGGATCTCGTCCTCGAGGGCGAAGTCGTCGCCGACCCGTTCGCCGGCGTAGGCCCGTTCGCCATCCTCATCGCGAAACGACGTCGGCCGAAGCTCGTTCACGCGTCGGACATAAACCCGGCGGCGGTCGAGCTCCTCCGCGCGAACATCGGGGCCAACCGCGTGGACCGAGTCGCAGCGCATGAAGGCGATGCCCGCCGAATCTTAGACCATATCGCACCGGTCGACCGCATCATCCTCGACCTCCCGCATACGGCGTTCGACCACCTCCCGGACGCCTTCGCGGCAATCGGGGCGCGCGGGGTCGTCCACGTCTATCGGATCCTGGAGCGGGCGGACGAGCCGGCCGCGGAGGACCGAATCCGGGCCATCGCGGCGGAGGCCGGGTTCCACGTCGCCGCTCTGCGAGCCCACCCGGTCCGCGCATACTCGCCGACACAACACCACGTCGCCTTCGATGTCACGGTCGTTCGAGCGTCACGCCGCGCTGTCCCTGGTACGTCCCCGAACGCTTCTCGTAAGTCTCCGAGGACGGCGACTCCAGCGAGAGGAAGACAATCTGCGCGAACCGCTCGCCGATTGGCAGCTCGAGGACATCGGAGCCGCCATTCAGCGCGCCGAAGGTGAGGGTGCCGGAGAAGCCGGCATCGATCATGCCGAAGGCCGCTAGGACCCCCCGGCGGGCCCACGTGGTCCGGAGCCAGAGTTGGCCCGCGATATGACGGCCGAGACCGACGGACTCGCGGGTGCTGACCGCGAACCGAGTCGCAGGAGGGATCCGTGCGACCCCTTGAGTCGTCCGGGTGTTCGAGGATGGGATCAAGACCTCCTCGATCGTGACGTCATAACCGTTCGGCGTGAGGTTCTTCTCGTCGAACGGCTCGATCCGCAGCTCCCCTTTCGCCCGGTACCGACGAATGTCTCCGTCCGAAAGGAGGGCCATCCGGCCGAGTATCCGAGCGTCTCCCATTAAGGATTACGAGAATCACGGATGAGAGGCGGGCCATAGGGTATTTACGGCGTGCCCAAGTCGGTCGAGTGTCAAGAACGACACAGGAGACCCAACCATGTGCGCCATGACTTTGGAACGCCAACCCGGCCGAGAAAGCTGCCCCCACGCGGATGCCGAAATGATCGGATCCAACGTGAACGCGGAGTTCATGCGGTGCAAGGCCTGCAACCAAATCTTCGTCCTGCAAGCCGGCCGAGTGTGGGCGATCCGCTCCACGCGCACGCCGGTCTATGCGGTCCGCTGATCGCCGAGCCAACTCGTCCCCGCAGCCTCCGAAAGTTTATGCGAATAGCGCAGCTTAGGCCGCGGGAGGCTGCGCGATGGATTTCCGGCTCACGGAAGAGCAGAAGCTCGTCCGCGACACCGCGCGGGACTTCGTCGACCGAGAGCTCATCCCGCACGTCCGGGAATGGGAGGAGAAAGGCGAGGTCCCGAGGTCCTTCTACCGCAAGATGGCGAGTCTCGGCTTCCTCGGGGCCCCCGTGCCGGAGAAGTACGGCGGGGCCGGCATGGACTACGTCTCGTTCATGCTCCTCGTCGAGGAAATCAGCCGCGGTTCCTCGTCCGTCCGGACGACGGTCTCCGTGCAGACGTCCCTGAGCGAGACCTCCCTCATGTGGTTCGGCTCGGAGGCGCAGAAGGAGAAGTGGCTCGTGCCCCTCGCGAAGGGGGAACGCCTCGGCGCGTGGGCCATCACGGAGCCGGAGGCCGGGAGCGACGCGGGGAACTTGGCCACAACCGCGAGGCTCGAGAGAAACGAATGGGTGCTGAACGGCCAGAAACGGTTCATCTCGAACGGCAGCATCGCGGACTACGTCCAGGTGTATGCGAGAGAGCCGGGGACGAAACGCCACGAGGGGATCTCGCTTTTCCTCGTGCCGAAAGACGCGCCCGGTTTCAAGGTCACTCACGTCGAAACGACGACGAAGCTCGGCCTGCGCGCGAGCCCCACCGCGGACCTGGCCTTCGAGGATTGCCGCATTCCGAAGGAGAACCTGATCGGTAAGAAGGGCGACGGCTGGGATCAGGCGATGCGGACGCTGAACAGCGGTCGGATCGGCATCGCCGCCGGGGCCGTCGGCGTGGCCCGGGCGGCCCTCGAGGCCGCTTCGAAGTACGTGCAAGAAAGAAAAGCCTTCGGACGCCCGATCGGAGACTTCCAGCTCGTGCGGGAGATGATCGCGCAATCGGCGGTCGAGATTGACGCGGCGCGACTCCTCACCCTCCGGGCGGCGCACCTCCGGGATTTGGGACAAGACAACACGGTCGAGGTCTCGATGGCCAAGCTGTACGGGGCCCAGATGGCCCAGCGGGTCACGGACTGGGCCGTTCAAGTGCACGGCGGCTACGGGTTCAGCGGCGAGTTCGATGTGGAACGCTACTTCCGCGACGCACGAATCCTCGGGCTGTACGAAGGCACGAACGAGATTCAGAAGCTCATCATCGCGGAGCACATCCTGGGGCCGTCCTCGAAAAAGTGAGTTCCGACCATGGCGGCCTCGGCCGAGGATTGCATCTTCTGCAAGATCGTGCGTCGGGAGGCGCCCGCGAGCATCGTCCGCGAGGACGCCTCAACGCTCGCGTTCATGGACATCCAACCGATGAACACGGGACACGTGCTCGTGATCCCGAAGGCCCACGCCGAATACGTCGAGGACTTGCCGCCTGGCGTCGCCGGGCCAATCCTCGAGGCGGCAAAGGAGGTCTCCCGCGCGCTGCGCGTGAGTGGATTCCGATGCGAGGCGGTTAGCTTCTATCTCGCGAACGGGAAGGAAGCGGGGCAGGAGGTGTTCCACTCGCACATGCATGTGATCCCGAGGTGGCGCGGCGACGGCCTCGGGCTTCGCGTGCGCGCGGATCGTGGCCGCGTGGCCGATCGGAAGGAACTGGACAACCTCGCGGCGAAAATCAGAGCCGCGATGGCTCGGTCAAGAAGCTGAAATCTGTTCCGTGATTTTTCGAATCGCATCTGCCGAGAGGACTTTTCGAGCGGTCGGGAACAGGCTCGTGTTCTCCTTGCGGAAGTGGTCCCAGAGGAACTGGACCAGAAAGATCCCGTGGCGATTGAGTTCCTGGATGGCGGGCCATGAATTCGGATCTCGACGCAACTCTTCGCGGGCTCCTTCGAATTTTGCGACGCCGCGTCGAATCTCCTCGTGCTCGTACATGACGACGGTCACCAGCGTCCCGTAGCGGCCAATCGCCTTCTCGATTGTGGGCAGGACCGCCTCGTCCTCGAGGCGCAGATGAGGCATCAGTTCCTCCGCGAAGAATCGGACGGCCTCATCGAGGATGATTTCATTCCCCTCGCGTGTCTCACGGGTGGCCATCATCTCGTCCAACGTGGCCTCGAGTTCGGTGAGTTTGTCGACGAAATCTTCGTGCACACCGACCAGCGGAGCGAAGGGATCGTCGGACGGTTCGTCCATCGCCCGCGACTACCGTTTGTCGGCGTAAAAGCCTGCGCCTCACGGCGCAAACCGTGCGGGCGTTCGCGGGAACGGCACGGCGTCGCGAATGTGATCGAGCTTGCAGATCCACTGGATAAGCCGCTCCATTCCCATGCCAAAGCCCGCGTGCTGAACGCTGCCGTACCGTCGGGTGTCGAGGTACCAGTCGTACGCTTTCGGGTCTTCTCCCTGTTCCTTGAGACCTTTCAGGATCGTCTCCAGGTCCGTCTCGCGCTCGCTGCCGCCAACGATCTCGCCAACGCCGTCGCCGCCGATCACGTCGAATGCGAGGACGAGGTCCGGATGCTTCGGATCCCGGGCCTTGTAGAAGGCTTGGGTGACCCGCGGATAGTGCGTCACGATGACCGGCTTCGACTTGCCCTCAGTCAGTGCGCGCTCCTCAAGGGTTCGAAGGTCTTTGCCCCATTCGATCTCCACGCCTTTTTGCTTGAGAATCTTCAGCGCTTCGTCGTAGGTCATCCGTTCGAACGGAGGTTTCACGGCCTTCAGGAACTCGGGAGTGCGGCCCATTGCGATGACATCGTCCGCGCGCTGCTCCGCAACTCGTTGGCATGCGTGGGAGATGACGCCCTCCGCGTGTCGGATCACGTCGTCCATCCCGGCCCAGGCTTGTTCCATCTCCGCATGCCAGTATTCCGTTAGGTGTCGGGTGGTGCGGGATTTCTCCGCGCGGAACGAGGGTCCGATGTAGTAGATCTTCTCCATCGCGAGGACGAGGGCCTCTGCGTACAGCTGCCATGACTGCGTCAGGTGGGCTTTCCGGCCGAAGTACTCGAGTTCGAACAGCGTCGAACCGCCCTCGCTACCCGCGGGGGTGATCATGGGCGGATGGACCTCCCAGAACCCCTGGTCCCGGAAGTATTCGTGAACCGCGCCGAACGTCGTGTGCCGGATTCGGAAGATCGTCGTCATCCGCTGGGAGCGAACCCAGAGGTGGCGGACGTCGAGCAGGAACTCCTCGCTCAGATCCTCCTGGATGGGGAACTTCTCCGCAAAGTGGACGACCTTGAAGTCGTCCGCCCGGATCTCAAACCCACCCGGCGCACGCTTGTCCTCGACGACCTTGCCGTGCACGAAGACGGCGGATTCGATGAGCGCCTTCTGTGCCGCCGCGAATGCTTCCGCGGGCACCGCGTCGCGGGAGAGCGCGACTTGGACGGTGCCGGTCGCGTCGCGGACCACGACGAACGCCTTGCCGCCGACGGACCGGGTGCGGTAGATCCAGCCTCGAAGCTCGACCTCCTTGCCGGTATGGCGTCCCTTCAGGATTTCCGTGATGGAGACCATGAACCTCCGCCCTATTTGGCTGGGTCTAGATTACCCTTTCGCGGGTCGAAAAGGAGAATAAGCAGGCGCGCGGTTTGACCGCGCCTTGTTCCGTATTGCCGGGCCGAATGATCTGGACGCGTTGTATCGATTCGAGATCCTCTGTTTCCGAGAGCACCGCTTCCGTCGGGACCATGTCGACTGGATTTTACGGAACGAGCGAGCCCTCACACTGGTGGAAGACGGCCGGAAAGCGGTGACCGCGGCGATGATGCTCCTCTTCGAGGGACATGTGTGCCGCGTCCTGTCAGTGGCGGTCGCACCGAAAGCCCGGCGCCACGGAATCGGGACTCGAATGATGCAAGCGGCCGAGGCCGTTTGCCGCGAGCGGGGCATGTCGACGATCCGACTCGAGGTGAGCACGAAGAATCTCGTCGCCATGGAATTCTACCGCCGGCTCGGCTACCGCACGGACGGCGTGCTGTACGGTTACTATTCGTGGGGCGAGGATGCATACAGCATGCACAAGGCGATC
>DATMDM010000017.1:0-17859 GCA_035557795.1 Thermoplasmata archaeon
CCAGGTTGTCCGTCCCGAGAAGATGGGATCCGGAAGGCGCCTGACCGTAGTCCGTTGAGAGACCGTTCGGGTCGTACGGCGTGAAGAGGACTCGATTTCCGAGGACGACTTGCGTCGCGAGGGGAACGACCACCACGAGGGCGGCGGTGACGGAAATGATCACCACGAGGATGAAACCGATCAGGGTCAGCGGGTTCGCCCGAAGGATTCGGAACAGCCCGCGAAGGTATTCTCGAAGCACGGTCGCGCGTTGCTTCGACGATTTCGACGGAGATGCCTTCGGGCGGGCATTTGCGTTCGGCTCGTTCGATCGCATCCTATCGCCAATCCACTCTCGGGTCGAGGAGTCCGTACAAGACGTCAGAAATCAGATTCGAGATGACGACTCCGATCGCGAAGACGATCACCACAGCGATCGTGCCATTGAAATTGTACCCGGTGATCGCGTCGAACGCATAGGCGCCGATGCCCGGCCACTGAAAGATTTCCTCGATCACGACTGTCCCGGACAAGAGGACTCCAGCCGTCACGCCCAAAATCGTCACCGTCGAGATCAGGGAGTTGCGGAGCGCGTGCTTGTACAGCACCAGAAAGTCGGAAAGCCCCTTCATGCGCGCCGTCTTGACGAAGTCGAGCGGGAGGACCTCGAGCATCGACGTCCGAGTCATCCGCGTCGCGATCCCCAGGTTGAGGAAGGCGAGCGAGGAAGCAGGGAGGATCAGATGGATAATCGCATCCCCGGCGAGAGCGAAGTTCAAGTTCAAAAGGGCGTCCAGGATGGACATGTGGGTCGGCCCGTTGAACGGCGGGGTGCTCGTGAAATCGCCCTTCGTGGGGAGTCCGATCGCCGGGCCGACAGCGATCGCGAGGACCACGCCTCCGAGGTACGTCGGGGTCGCCCAGCCACTCAGATAGAACGTCCGGACGAGATGATCGGCCCATCGCCCCGAGCCATTCGCCGCGACGACGCCAAGGGGAATACCGACGGCGGCCATGATCAGCAAGGCCGCAAAGACGAGCTCGAGGGTCGCCGGGAACGCCGACGAAATCGAGAGCAACACCGGCACGCCTCGGGGGCTAGCCCCCCAGTCGCCCGACACGAGGCTCGCCAAGTAATTCCAGAACTGGTCGGTGAGTGGCTTGTTGAGGCCGAAGCGGATGACGCATTGCTGGATTTGGTCCTGCGTCGCGTGGGGTCCCGCCCAAATCGCGCACGGGTTTTGGACGGCAACGTGCGTGAAGAAAAACGTGATCACGATGACGCCTAGGACGACAGGCAGCAGCTGAACGAGCCGTTTCCCGACGAACACGATGAGGTCGCTCTTGTTACGACCCATCAATCCTCACCTTCCCCAACCCGACGAGGACTCGTGCCGTCCCCCGGAGCTCAGGCACCTCGGGGGGGCCCGGACCGACTTTCAATCAACTGGTAAAGCGTCAATTCCATAATAACCTAGAGGCCGAGCCATGGCCGGAGGCGGCCGCGTAGCCTCGGTCTCGTCGACCATCAACTGCGCACGCATCGTACGAACCGTGCGCACGTAAAGCCCTAAATAGGGGGAATCGGTACAGCCGCCAGCCGATTTTCATGTACCAGCGGGTCCAGCGGGAAGACGTCGTCCGGATCCCGCCCGAACGGCTCGGCGAGGACATCGACGCGGTGTCCCGGGAGCTCACGCGGACCACGCTGGAAGGCAAGATCGGGGCGGACAAGACCCTCACCCTGATCGCAAGCAACATCGAGCGGGTCGGCGAGGGGCGGATCGTCCACGGCGACGGGGCGGTCTACCAACGCGTGCGGTACGACGCCCTCGTCTTCGCGCCGACGCTCCAAGAGATCGTCGAAGGCACCGTGGTGGAAATCCTTAAGTTCGGCGCATTCGTGAGATTCGGTCCTCTGGACGGCCTCCTGCACATCTCGCAGGTCATGGACGATCGGGTCGACGTGGACGAAGAGGGCCAGCGGTTGATCGGCAAAGACACGAAGCGCGACCTCCGGATCGGCGACAAGGTCCGGACGCGCATCGTCGCGGTCTCCCTGAACGAGCGGGCGCCGCGGGAGTCGAAGATCGGCCTGACGATGCGTCAACCGGCGCTGGGCAAGCTCGACTGGATCGAAGAGGACCGCGCGAGGGCGGAAGGCCGCGTGAGGAAGAGGAAAGGCTGAGTCATGGTCGTCAAGATCCCGAAGGCATGCAAGAACTGCGGTCACGTGACCGACGAGGACAAGTGCCCCCTGTGCGGCGGCGAGACATCGAAAGACTGGCAAGGGTACGTCATCATCGTGGACCACCAGCGGTCCGAGATCGCGAAGAAGATGGGCATCCATGTCAACGTGAAGTTCGCCCTCCGCGTTCGCTGAATTCGCCGACGTGACGTTGCGACTCCCGGAATCCCTGCGCGAGTATCTCCGATGGCCGATGGGCGCCCTCACACAGGGGCCGAGCATCTTGCCGACGATCGGACACGCGAGCCCCGTGGTGACGGTCGGCGATTTCTGCACGCTCGACCTTGTCGCCCGCGGCCGCACGCCCGATATCTGCGTCGTCGACTTCAAGACGAAGCGACAAGTGGATCCGGAGCTCCGAGAGGCACTGCAACGGATCGGTTCGAAGGTCCTCCGAGTTACGAATCCCGCAGCGACGATCACGCCGGATGCGTGGCGCGTGCTCTCCGAAGCCTTTAAGTCGGACGAGCGGGTACGCGTCGAAGTCCGAGGCGAAGAGGACCTTCTCGCCCTCGTCTGCATCGCGCTCGCACCCCCGTCCGCGGCGGTCCTGTACGGCATGCCGTCCCAGGGCGTCGTGGTCGTCCGGGCGGACGAGGCCGCGAAGTCGAGGACCCTCGACGTCTTGCGGCGGATGGAACGATAGATAATGCAACTCGAGGTCCTGCAGAGGAAGGAGAACCCGCTCCTGAAGCGGGTCGAGGTCAGGTTCAAGGCGACGCACAAAGCGGAGCCGACGCCGACGCGGGACGCGTTGCGGGCGTTCCTCGCGAAGGAACTCAACGCGACGAGGGACATCGTCGTCATCGATTACCAGGCTTCGACTTTCGGTCGGTATGAAACCGTGGGAGAGGCGAAGGTCTACAAGACGAAAGAAGAGGCGCTCGCGGTCGAACGCAAGCACATCCTCGTCCGCAACAAATTGATCGAGCCCGAGGTCAAGGAGAAGGAGGCCGCGCCGAAGCCGGTGAAACCTGCTCCTGCTCCGAGAGCCGAGAAAGCGGAGAAGCCCTCCGCACCTACGCCGAAGGCCGAGGCTCCGAAGGCAGAAGCGAAGCCCGAGGCGAAACCGGAAAAGGGCGCGCCGAAAGACGAAAAGAAGCCTGCCGCGAAGGAAGAGAAGAAACCCGCCGATAAGAAAGAGGAAAAGAAGGAAGAGAAGAAGGCGGAGAAGAAGCCTGAGGGCAAGAAGAAAGAGGCGAAGTGATGGCCGAGGCGAAGAAGGAGAAAGGCACCGCTGGCCTCAAGCGGAAGTTCTACAAGATCGACGGCAACCGGATCACCCGGGAGCGGGCGAACTGCCCGAAGTGTGGGCCTGGTGTGTTCCTTGCGAGACATGGCGACCGGGTGTCGTGCGGGCGTTGCGGCTATACCGAATTCGCGAAGAGATGAGCGGCCGCTCTCGGTAGAGTCTCGCGCGACGTCACAGAAGTCGGCAATTACCGGCCCGTGACCCGGCTTAGGGACGGTAGCGATCTAGTTTCGAAAGCGCGGAAGTTGGCGCTCGGAATGCCAAAATAGGACTTTAGCATAGCTGGCGCGAAGCCCGCGTAGGCTAGTTTGGATAGACTTCCAGGCTCCGGACCTGGTGACTTGGGTTCAAATCCCAACGCGGGCGCTCTTTCTCGGGTGGTATCGTTCTGTGCATGTACGCTTTGCCTCAAACACGTGATTCGAGATACAAACCCCTACCCAAACGGGCACGGCATTTTGATTACCGCGGAGCGCAATAGTTCGCTCTCGTGTACACATCGGTCTTCTTGATCGTAATCGGTTCCCCCGCGATCGGCGCTCTCATCGCATGGTTCGCCGCGCTTCGTTCGTGGCGATCGCTCACGCTCGGAGTTTCTGCGGGCTCGGCTTTTCGCGAGTCCCGCCGGCTGTTGGTCCCTCTGTTGGTTTTGCCGAGCACTTTAATCGTGTACGGGTTAGTCGTGTCACTGAGTGTGCTTGGGGAAGACGTGCCGGACACCGTCGCTTTGCCCTCGGCGTTTTCCTACGGAGTTCCTGGACTCCTCGCCGGTTTGGGCACGGCAGTCATCTACCGGCAGGGCGTCCGGGCTGCGGTTGCCTCCACACAAGATTTTGCACGGGTCCTTGTCCTCGCCGTGATGCCGCAGGTTTCGGCGGTATTCGGCCTCATAGTCGCCTTCCTTCTAATCGGAGGGGGCTCGGGTCGGATCGGTGACAGGCTCTTCGGTACTGACGCGCAATGGCTTGTGTCTGCCCTTGCGATGGTGGGAGGCTTCGGTGGCCCTGCGGGCGCTTGGCTTGCGGCTTCCGCGTGGGACTTTGCGACGACAAAGACCTGGCCGAGAGCGTTGGTGAGGTCGGCGCGTGGTGGTCTCTTCGCGATCGCATGCTTCGCCATCGCGATGATCTTTCTTTCGGATTGGCTGATTCTTGCATTCGTCGTGGCCTGGTTCGGAGGAACCCTCGTTCTGGGCCTGATCTTGTACATGACGGCCAAGCACAAAAGGCTTCGAGCGATTAGGACATCCTAGCTCGGATTCGCGGATTCGGGCAGTGCAGAGGGCTGATCTCATCGCTCGAGCGCCATGGCCATGGCGTCCCCGCCCCCGATGCACAGCGTCGCGAGACCTCGATTCACATCTTTCTCTCCCATCGAGTGCAACAATGTGACCACGATGCGATTTCCCGAGCAGCCGATCGGATGGCCCAGGGCGACTGCGCCTCCGCAGATATTGAAGACCTCCCAGGGGATGTCGAGCTCCTTCCTCACCCCGACACTCGCGGAGGAGAACGCCTCATTGTGCTCGACCAAATCGAACTCATCGAGCTTCATCCCAGTCCTCTTCATCAGTTTCCTTACGCATGGGATCGGTGCGAACATCACTTCCTCCGGCTTCACGGCCTGGGAGCAGAAGTCTCGGATCGTCCCGAGCGGCTCGACCCCGATCTCGCGCGCCCTGCGCTCGCTCATCAACACCGTTGCGCTGGCGCCGTCGGAAATTTGGGATGAATTGCCGGCGGTGAGCACGCCGTCCTTCTTGAACACGGGCGGGAGCCTCGCCAAGGCCTCGCGGGTGGTGTCCGGCCGGATCCCGCCATCCCGATTTACCGTCACGTCCTTCCCGTCGACCCGGGTCTCGACCGGGACGATCTCTTTCGCGAACCGGCCCGACTCGGTCGCCTTGTTCGCGAACGATTGAGAGCGCAGCGCGTATTCGTCGCACATTTCCCGCGTGAGCCCCAACCGCTCCGCCATGATCTCCCCGCCCACCGCCATGTGGAAGTCGTTGTAGATGTCCCAGAGACCATCGGTAATCATCGAGTCGAGGACCTCCGCGTGGCCGAGGTTGAAGCCTTGGCGGGCTCGCGGCATGAGATACGGCGCCCGGGTCATGTTCTCCGTTCCTCCCGCGACGATGATCGCATCGGTGTCGTCCTCGATCGCGCGCACGCCTTCGACCATCGCCTTCATCCCGCTGCCGCAGACCATGTTCACGGTGGTCCCGCTGACACTCTCCGGAATCCCCGAGAAGATGACGACCTGGCGGGCACAATTCTGGTAGAGCCCTGCTTGGATCACGGAGCCGAAGAACAGCTCGCTGACGTCCTTCGGCTCGATGTTCGCCCGGCGGATCGCCTCCCTCGCCGCGAAGGCGCCCAAGCGCGGGGCGGGGACCTCGGAGAACGCGCCCTTAAACCGGCCGATCGGGGTTCGCGCCGCGCCCGCAACAACGACCTTGGTTTTCGGGCTCACGTTCCCGTGAGGAGCGAATGACTGATAAGTGTATGTCGGCGAACGGCTGCCGACCTCCGGCAAGACTCCTCTGTAGCCGATGGGCGCAATGGCTTGTCCTGTCCAAGTCAAGGGGACGATGAAGGTCTCATGTGGGCGAGCACGGCATCGATCACCGCGGCGGGTCGCTCGCGCTGAATGAAGTGACCGACGCTGCCGATGACCTGCCTCTGGTACGGGCCCGTAAAATGTCGTTCTTTGCCCGCCGACGTCTCCGGATAGGTAGCTCCGTCGTTCGCTCCGTGCAGGACCGTGGTACCGACCCCGATTCGGGGTAATGTCGCCATCCGGGCTTCGAGCTCGTCGTACCGACGGTCTCCGGGCGCATTGCCCCAGCGATGGCGGTACGAGTGGATCGATAGCTCCACGAAGTCCGGGTTGTCGAAGGACCGGGCCGTCGTTTCGAAAGTCGCCTCATCGAAGTGCCAACCCGGAGACCAGGCTTCCCAGAGCCACCGGCACAGCCCGCGGCGGTCTTGTTCCAGCGCCAGGCGTCCTCGCTCGAGGCCGAAGTACCACTGGTACCAGTATGCCCGCGCCTGATCGTACGAGATCCGATCCGTTGGTGTGGACGTGCCGTAGCCGACGGATAGCGCAACGAGTCCTTGGACTCGCTTCGGCCATGAGGCCGCCACAATGTACGCGGCTCGCGCGCCCCAGTCGTGGCCCACCAACATGAACCGTTCGATGCCCAGGGCATCGGCGAACTCGATCAGATCTTGGCCGAGTGCGGCGAGCTGCCCGGATCGGAGCGCGGTCTTGTCGAGAAAACGCGTTGGTCCGAATCCTCGCAAGTATGGGGTCAGCGTCCGATAGCCCGCATCGACAAGAGGACCGACGACACCGTCCCAGGTGCGGACGTCGTCAGGAAAACCATGCACGAGGATGATGGGTTCCGCTCGCGGACTGCCGCGGTCCTCGTAAGCGACTTCCAGGCAACTCGTTCGCACATGTTTCGTCATGTCACCCATGGCCCGGGATACCTGGAAAACCGGACTAAGCCTTTTCGAACGGCATCGCCAGGATGGTCTGAACATGTCTGGACGAGGACAACGTCCGAACTGGTTTTTCGAACGCGCAAACCGCTTCCAATCGATAGTACCGGAACGAGCCAGAGAAGCCGAAGCACGCCCCGGTCGTCCATTGCTCGCGACGGCGGGAGGGGTTCGGAGACAGGCCGCGCTTGCCTCGGCCGATCTCATTCTCCTGGTGACTCGCTCTGTGGGTGCTCCGGCGATTCTTTCCCCTTTTTGTTGGTCGAATCCATCGTCAGATCGGACGTGTAGTCGGGGTGTTCGATGCGCTTGTATGCCTCAGCCGGCGTGCCCCTGTTCGGCTCCGTGAGGAGCTTCGCGAGGTAGGCGGTCAAGAGGGTTCCCGCGCCGGATCCATCTCCCCCGGACGTCACCAGGGTATCCGGCGTCACTCGGATCTTGCCGTCGCGGACTTCTTCCATGACCTTGACGAGCGCGACCCGGTCGGAGCCCAGCACGTCGGCCTGAGCGTGGTACGCATCCGCCTGCGCTTCGCCGACCTTCCGAATCGCCGCGGCGTTTCCGTCCGCCTGGATGCGCGTCGAGTCGCGTACGCCTTCGGCCTGCTTGATCGCCGCCTTCGCGAGGTTCTCGTTAATCTGCACCTGGTAGGACGCCTCGACGACCTTGGGCTGGAGGTTCGCTCGCGCCGTCATCTCCTGGACCGCGATGCGCCGCTGCTCGGCTGCCGCCTGCTGCTCGTACTGCGTCTGCTGCTGGATCGCGATCTCTTTGTTCGTCTGGGTCGCGAGCAGCGTCGGGTCGACGGCGATGTAGGAAATGAGCAGGTTCTGGGCTTCGACGTAGTACTTGGCAAACTGCACCCGGGCGCGGTTCAGGGCCTCCTCTTGCAGCTGGGATCGACCCTGCACAAACTCGAGTGCCTTCTTCTCCCCGGCGTTGTTCCGGAAGGACGCGTCGATCAAGGGGTGCACGATCTGCTGGATCAGGTTGAACACCGAGCCGAACCGGGCGATCACGAACGCCGCGTTCTCCGGAAGGATGCGGATGACCATCCGCACATCGACCTCGAGTTTGAATCCGTCCCTGGACGTCACGAGTAGCTGGCCGAAGCGGAAGAAGGAGAGGCCCTTCTCGCCCTGTTCCGTCAGGTAGGGATAGTCCGATTCGTCGACTGCAGGATCCGAGGGACGACGCGAGAGACTCGGGGCGTCTGGTCGCTCCGAGCGAGCCCAGTCGACCATGATGGCCGATGTCGGAACCAGGTACGCCGTGAACGCGACCCGGTTCAGGTTGTACTTCCCTGGGGCCACGGGATTCCGCCAGATTCCCCGCCGGTTTCGATCCGGAACGAGCAACCGTTCGACCGCTGCATGGATCGTCTGGTCGAAGTCCGGACTGTCCGTGACCGGCACGGGCTCCATGTCGACCTGGTCGAGCTCCTCCCCGATGTTCGACCGGAGAACCGCCACGAAGCCCGGTGGGACTTCGGCGACCTCGTCGATCTGGACCTGGAAGAGCGTCGGATTGATGTAGTACCGCCCGGGCTGCAGCGTGTCGAGCTGCGGGCCTCGGAAGCCGCCACTGTCGAGGAACGCCTGGCTATCCTGGAAGAAGTTGTGCGGCCGGGCGCTCGGATGCGCCGCCGTCGGCGAGACGTCGGGCTGGGGCGCCACGATGAATTTGGGCGGAAGGGGCTGGCCATCCTGCGCGGTCACGACGCCGACCTTCCCGGACGCAACCTCGGTCGCGGGCTGCTTCGCCACGTAGAAGAGGAACGGGTTGATCCGGTACGTCCCGGGGCGGATGATCGCGACCTGCGGGCCCTTGAATCCACCGTTGTCGAGGAACGCCTCGCCGTCCTGGAACTGGTTGCACTCGACCTCGTCCCCCAGGAGTCGTCCTTTCGGCAACGGACGCCCGTCGATCGCCTCGACGGTTGCGATTTCCGTCTCGGCAACCTGGACGACCTTGGACCGGCGCATGCTCCAGACGACGGGCATCCGCCAGTAGAGGCCCGGCATCAGCGTCGCCGCCTGCGTCCCGATCTCGCCATGTCGGGCGATGACCTGTCCGGCGGGCATCTTCCGTCCGCCGAGCCTCTTCACCAGGACGCCGACCTCGCCGGCGCGAATCAGATATAGGCCTTTCAGGAAAAACACCAAGGTCGCAACCAGCGCGAACCCGGCCACAATCCCCACGACCTGAGTGATGTCGAACATGTCCGCCACCCTCTGCCTCCGATCCACAATATGCCTTTCCGGAGGCATCAGCCTTGTTTGGGCTTCCCGCGGGGATGCCGCATGCGCTCGCGATTGGGCGGCAAGTCACAGCCTACGCTGCAAGGAAGAAATTCCTTCACCGGCTTCGAGTCGAAGGGAGTCGTTTATCTCTTCCGCTCTTGATTCTCCTTCGCTCGAAATCTGACGATTCTGCGCACCAATTCGTGCGGAATCGGCTTGTCGATCGGAAATTGGACCGAACCTTTACCTTGTTTGTAGGGCGACAGTTCCTTTTCAAACGCCTTAACGCCCGATGGTATCGGATAAAATCCGATGTGATTCTTGAACGCCGCGAAGTAGACCAGCCCTTTGCCATTCAGTTTGAACGTCGGCATCTGATAGCTGATGCTCTCGACAGCCTTTGGCGCCGCCTTTCGAATTGTCAGCCTAATCTTCTGGAGGATCCCTTGGACATCCTCTGGAAGGGCCTTGATGTACTCGTCGATCGTCTTGAACTGCTTCTCTTTACCATCCATACGATTCACCGGGCCATCCCGCGGCTGGCTTTTCAGGCTTTCGCGGCCCGCGTCGACCCTGAGTTGTCTGCCGTTCGTTCCGGCTGGTAGCGCAGGATCACGCCACCCGACTTCAGCGGTCGGGCTTCCAGCAATTTCATTTTGATCCGCTCCGAATTCGCTTTGAACAACGGATTCCCGCGGCCCAAGAGCAAGGGGGTGAGCGCCAGATCGAGTTCGTCGAAGAGCCCGTGCTTCAACAGAGTCGAAGAGAGATCGGCGCTGCCAAAGACGAACAACGTCTTTCCGAGCTCTTTCTTCAGCTTGATGACTTCCTCGACCACGTTGTCCTTCACGAGCCTCGTGTTGTTCCAGTCCGCCTTCTTGAGAGTCCTCGAGAACACGACCTTCGGAACCGTGTTCATGAAATCGGCGATGTCGCCCTTCTGGGTGGGCCAGTAGCCGGCCATGCCTTCGTACGTCACCCGGCCGAACAACAACATGCCCGTCGACTTCGATTGTTCGACGGAATACTTTTCGAGCTCTTCCCCCCAGATCGTGTCATGCCAGTCGAGTTCCCAACTCTTCGGGCCCTCAAAGAAGCCGTCCAGCGTGACCAGGTTCCACATGATGAGTTTACTCATGTTCATTCACCGATCCCAGTTCGATTCCGAAGAGGTAAATCGTCCGGCCTCCATATATCCGCGCTCTTCTCCCTTGCCCGACTCGGCGGGACATGGATGGGCTTAGGATCTCTTTACGCAGCTCTGGAGTCAGGCTCGAGAAATGGCTTGGTCCGCAGACGCCTCCTTGACCGACAATGGTCGTTCCAGGACCGACTCACGGGTAAATCTGGCTCGTTCGAGGCCTCTGCATCGTCGCGCCGTTTTTTCGTCCGCATTGTCGACCGAGTCATGTGGGCGCTTACGGCTACGACTTTACGCGAGTCGTCACGTAGAGGTCCTGATCTCCCACCGAACCGGGTCGAGTGGACCCGAAGAAGAGGGTCACTCGATCCGGGGCGATAAACGGTTGCGTGTCGTCCTGCGGGCTGTTCACGCCGGAACCGAGATTCACTGGCGGAGACCATGGGTCGGACGTGCTGCCACGGGTGGAGACCCACAAGTCGGTGAGCCCGATTCCTCCGACCCGGTCCGAGAAGAAGAACAACTCGAGTCCATCGAAGCGAATGGATGGGCGCTGATCGTTGGTCGAACTGCTCAGCTCCGTCACCGGTTCGGCCGCCCCCCAGGATCCGTCCGCCTGCTGGGCGCTGACGTAAATGTCGTAACCACCCAAGCCGCCGGCCCGGTCACTCCCGAAAAACAGGAGAGGCGCACCAAGTTCGTCGTTCGCGAAGTAGCTCGGGCCCGCATCGTTGGACGCCGTATTGACCGCCGACCCGAGATTGACGGGCGTCTCCCAGGAGAAGTCATCATTGACCTTCTCGCGATGAGAGACCCAGATGTCAAAGCCGCCGAGACTACCGGGTCCTCCGACGCGGTTGAAAAACATCCAATGACCGTCGCGCGAGAACTCGGGAACCGCCTCGAGGGCTGCGGTGTTAATCGTCGGGCCGAGATTCACGGGTGGTCCCCAAGAGTCGTCGACGCTGGCTCGGTGCGACACCCAAATGTCGGAACCGCCGAACCCGCCTGCGCGGAACGACCCGAAGTATAGACTCAGGCCGTCCTTGGAAATCGCAGGTCCGTTCTCCCTGAGGACTGAGTTGATAACGGGGCCGAGGTTGACCGGGGTCGACCATCCCGAGAATTTCGGAGACCCGGCGACCGGATTAGAAACCGCAAACAACGCCAACGCTACGCCGATCAGGACGTACGCTTTCAGACTGCTCCCCCCTGTCACGCCGTATCAAGGTCTCCTGACTTAAGCGCTGCGCCTCCTCGCTCATTTTGGCGCCCTCAGCTTCGGTCTAGGAATCGGCCAGGACCTGGAACCCGCAGTGCTCGGGTGCCGCCGGAGCTGTCGCCTGACCCCTACCCGAGGAAGTGCACGAGCTCGGGGTCCACTTTGCTCGCGTGCGTCCAGTTCAAGCCGTGCGGCGCGCCTTCGATCGTAATCAACTTGCTTCCCTCCACGATTTCCGCCGTGCGCTTGCCGGAGACGGGGAGGGGCACAATGCGATCCGCATCGCCGTGGATGATCAACGTGGGCACATCGACGCGTCGGAGGTCGTTCCGGAAGTCCGTCGATGAGAACGCGGTAACGCAATCGAGCGTTCCCTTCGGCGAAGCGCCTGCGGCGATGTTCCAGCAGAGTTGGACGACCTGGTCGCTGACAAGCGTGCCGCCCAGCTGATCGACGTTGAAGAAGTTGGTCAAGAACTGGGACAGAAACGCCGGGCGATCTGCGAGGACGCCGGCCTTGATTCCCTCGAACGCGGCCCCGTCCACACCCTCGGGGTTGTCGGCTGTCTTCAGCAGGAAGGGAGGAACGGCCGACATGAACACGGCTCGACTCACGTCGTCGGATCCGTACTTGCCAAAGTAGCGGGCCACCTCGCCGCCTCCCATGGAGAAGCCGACGAGGGCGAAGTCGTGTAGATCGAGCGCGGTCACCAGCTTGCGGAGGTCTTCGGTGAAGGTGTCGTAGTCGTAGCCGCTCGTCGGCTTGCTGGAGTGGCCGAACCCCCGGCGGTCGTACGTGATGACTCGGTGGCCCGCACGCAGGAGATCCGTGACTTGCTTCTCCCATGACGCGCCGCTGAGCGGCCATCCATGGATCAGCACGACGGGTTTCCCGGACCCGTGATCCTCGTAATAGATCTCAATCGGCGCCGAGTTCTCCTGACCCACCGTGACGCGGCTCATTGCACTCCTCCGGCTGTCCGAATGCCGGTCTGGAGTATATGGCCCTTCCCCCCGGGGAACTTCCGAGTCATCCAAGATACCCGGGCGTTCAACTCCGGCCCTTGACACGAGTTCATCCGGTCAAGTGGGACCGCAGCATCCATTCCTGCTTCTCGAGGCCGCGGGCGATCTCGATGTAGACGTCCTGCGTGGGAAGGTCGTCTTCGCTCCCGTCGATGCCGCGTCGAATCTCCGAGATCGCCACGCCGGCGCGATCGGTGAGCGCCTTCAGGAGGAGATCTTGCCGGTGTTCGTCAAGCGGGAACGGAGGAAGCGTCGTTTCCTTGACGGCTCCTTCGATCGTCCCATGCGAGGTGCCGTGCAATTGAACCGCGCGTTCCGCGACGAGATCCGCGTATTCTCTCGTCTGGTCTGCGAACCGATCAAACAATTCATGAAGCTGGGCGAATCCCGGGCCCTGCAGGTTCCAGTGCGCCTGCTTGTAGGCCGTCGCTAGGGACGTCATGTTCGCCAGGTTTAGATTCAGCCCGCGAACGAGTCGTTCTTGGACATTCCGAGTTACCACCGCCGTCTCCTTCCCCCGCTTAGGCCGCTCCATAACACCACCTTCGTTCGTTGGTGAAGGCGGAACTCGGCATGAGCCTTGTGTCCGAGGCGGAGGGCCGGTTCCAAACCGAAAACTCTCATTGCCTGGCTGCAAGGCGCTTGCGAATCACCGAGAAATGCAGAAAAGTGTATACTGGTCGTGACCGAAGATTCGATGCACGACGAGCTCTGGACGGAGCGGTCAACGATGGGCATGAACAGCTCGCTCGACCGGCTCGCGAAAGTCCTCGAGGCGCGCCTAGGAAAGCGAAGGACGTCGCGGTGACAGCAAACCCGGAAACCGATTCAAGCCGGAACGGACTGGGCGGGTGGAGCGCGGAGTTATCCACGCGTTGTCACGACGGTTCCGCCCCATTCCTCCGGAGCGACATCGGCGATGGACTGGGAACGTCCACGTGTGAACCCCGAGGTCCTCGGCCGTGTATTGCCGCTCACCGAACGGGTAGTCGGTGGGAGGCTGCAGGATCTTCGCGCCGCGATTCTTGGCCCGCTCGAAGTGGCGATCGACATTCGGCATACGCACCATGACGGAGTTGTTGGTCTCGCCTTGGTGCGACCCACGGCCCTCCTTGGTCTTCTTCGAGTCGATTTCAGGCCTAGCGGGCCGCGCCGCCACGACGATCGATCCATCCCCAACGGTAAGTTGCGAGCGGTGGCTCCCGATTCGCAGATGTTCCGCGAATCCGAAGGTACCGCACAACCAATCAACGGCCTGGGCCACATCCGGGTAGCCGAGCACAGGAATGACCGTGGACGAGGGCATGGATCGTTTCGTTCGCATGCGTCCTCCGATCGCCGAATCGGTCTCCGAGGATTTCGCTGGCATCGAACATGAGGATAACCAACGTACTACTGAAATCTGACGCCGTCGGATGGGCGCGAGTCCGACGTGATTAAGTACGGCCTCCCATCTCCGCTTTCTTCCTGAAAATTCGGGAGAGAATGTCATGTGCCGAAACATCAAGACGCTGTTCAACTTCGATCCTCCGGCGACCGACGAGGAGATCCACAACGCATCGCTCCAATTCGTGAGGAAACTCTCCGGCTTCACAAAACCGTCACGGGCCAACGGGGCGGCGTTTGATCGCGCGGTGACGGAGATGACCGCGGCCGCACGGAATCTGTTGGATTCGCTGGTGACCGAGACGGGGCCGCGAAATCGCGAGACCGAGGCCGCGCGCGCTCGAGCCCGCGCTGTCGAGAGATTCGGGAGCTCTTGAAGGGTCGCGTTCTCAGTGTCGACAGGCCGCCCCGAGGTCGTTCGCAGTGGGTCGCGTTGAGTCCTGATAGCGACGTGCCAGGATTGATTACGCATGAGCTGCTTGCGCGACGGACACGAATGGGATTGCGTGGACCCGGACGGCGTTCCTACCTTCCAGTGGGACTCACTCTCGTCCTCCTCGGGCTGACGGCCGCGACAACAGCCCACGCCGGAGCCACTGGAATCAGTTCTGCAGGCGTTATGGCCTCCGTCGGGATGACGGCGACCCCGCCGACCATGGGTTGGAACAGTTGGAATGCGTTCGGGTGTCACGGCCTGACCGAGACGCTGGTCCGCGAGACCGCCGATGCGATGCTGAACAGCGGGCTCCTCGCGGCCGGCTACGACACGTTGACGCTCGATGATTGCTGGTCTGCGGTCTCCCGCGACGTCTCCGGAAACCTGACGAACGACCCCGCGAAATTCCCGAGCGGGATGAAGGCCATCGGCGACTACATTCACAGTCGAGCCCTCAAGTACGGGATCTATGCATCGATCGGAACCGCCACTTGCACAGGAGGCACGGCGGGCAGCCTGGACCACGAATACCAGGACGTCACGCAGTTCGCCTCCTGGGGCGTGGACTACATCAAGGCGGATCGTTGCAACGCCAACGGTTTGGTCATGAAGGACATCTTCGCCCGCTGGCGCGACGCGATCGTCGCCTCGGGCCGACCGATCCGGTTGAGCGCGAGCGACAACACCCCGACCGACGAGCCCTGGGCCTGGGGACCCTTGACCGCGCATCAATGGCGCATGTCGGGCGACATCTCGGACGACTGGGGAACCATGATCGGCATCTTGGATCGCAACGTCGCCCATTCGGCCGCCACCGCCCCGGGGACTTTCAACGATCCGGATATGCTCGAGGTCGGCAACGGGGGCATGACGGACACCGAGTACCGCACGCACTTCGGATTATGGGCTCTCATGTCCGCCCCCCTCATTGCAGGCAACGACGTGCGCGGCATGAGCGACGCGACTCGCACGATCCTCACGAATCCCGAGGTGATCGCCATCGACCAGGACCCGCTCGGCTTCCAAGCGAACCTTGCGGTGGATATCGGCAGCGGCCTGCAAGTCTGGTACAAGCCCCTCGCCGGAAGCGGCGCCCGGGCCGTGGGACTCCTGAACCGAGGCGATACCGCGGCGATAATCACGGTCAAGTGGAACACGATTGCCCTCGGACCCGGGAACGCGACGGTCCGCGATCTGTGGGCCCGTGCAGACCGAGGTTCATTCGCGGACGAGTACAGCGTCAGCGTATCCGCCCATGGGATGGCGCTGCTCCGCGTCGTCGGTACGGATCCACCGGCCAGGAACGGGTATCTCAGCGACCAGCCGTGGACGTACATGGCGAACGAACAAGGCCCGGTCGAACGAAATTCAAGCAACGGCGGGCGGACCCTCACGCTGGACGGCGTCCCCTACCTCCGAGGATTTGGCGCCCATGCGCCGTCGGCAATCGAGTTTCGACCGGATGGGGCGTGCCAGTCGTTCACCGCCGATGTCGGGGTCGATGACGAAGTCGGGACCCTTGGGAGCCTCCTCTTCCAGGTGTGGGGCGACGGTCAGAAGCTGTACGAGGGTGGCGTGATGACCGGGGGGACGCCGACCGAAAACGTCAACGTCAGCATCGCCGGCATCCGGAGCCTGCGCCTGCAAATCGTCTCCGTAGATTCGACGGCGGACGACCATGCCGACTGGGCGAACCCGCGCGTCACCTGCACGAGTCAAGCTCCGCCGAACCAGCCGCCTCAGGCACGCTTCACGACCTCGAGGTCTCTGGCGGCACCCTGGGAAATTGTGGCCTTTGACGCCGAATCCTCGACAGACCCCGATGGGACGATCGTCTCCTATATGTGGGATTTCGGAGACGGGTTCACCGCCAACGGGGTGCTCGTGCGACATGCATACGTTCATTCGGGACGATTCTCCGTCGTCCTCACCGTCGTCGACAATAGCCAGACTTCAACCACGGCGACATCGGAAATAACGGTGGACTTCCCGCCGATCGCCGCGTTTTCGACGAGCTTGAACGCAGCGCCCCCCGGTTTGCCGATCCTCTTCGACGCGTCCGCGTCAATGGATTCGGATGGCACGATCGTTTCCTACGCCTGGGACTTCGGCGACGGACAGACGGGCACGGGCGTATCGGTCACCCATGCCTATGCGAACAACGGGACATTCACGGTGCGCCTCGCCGTGGTGGACGATCTCGGTGCGGTTGACAACGTCGCGGGCTCGATCGAAATCGGAAACCGACCCCCGACGATAGTCTCCGCCAGTCCGCAGGCAAGCATCGTCATGGGGCTGGGTGGCGCGCAGACGCTGGTGGTCATCGCGTCGGACCTCGATGGCGATCTCCTGAGCTATTCGTGGCTCGTCGACGGGCTGTCGGTCGGCGGTTCGTCGTCGTCGTACGTGTTCCACGGATCGAACGTCGGGACCCACATCGTTCGGATCCTTGTCTCGGATGGACGCGCCGAAGCGAGTTTTGCGTGGACGATCGAAGTGCGGGCGCGACCTCAACCCGCGACCGGGCATCTCGAACCGGTCGGAGAGGGTCTGTTCGTCCAAGTGCTCTCTGCGAGTGCGCTGGTCGCCCTCGGTGTCATCCTGTTGATACAAAACTTGCGTCGGCGAAGACCTTGAAACGGGCATCTCAATTCCAGGAATCGTGTTATCCATACCGATTATCGGAACATGCCGGTCGGGAGAATACTAACATGACCGGGACTACTGATGATGCGAGCCTCCGGGAAAATACGGAATGGCTCCCCCGAGGCGCGTGTTTGCGGCCCTTACGGCCTCCGCCCTCCTCATGCTTTTGAGCCTCACGGTTCTTGCCTCGAATGCGCCGGCGAGTCAGCCTCTTGACCGGCGTGGCAACGTCATCATCTCGCCCTCCGCGACGAACAACTTCGACCAGCTCGTCGTCGTCCTCATGGAGAACAAGAACCTGAACGAGGTCTACGGCCCGGCCCCGTACATGACGCAACTGGCGGACCAGTATTCGTTCTCCCAAGGTTGGTCGAGCATCACGAATCCATCCCAGCCGAACTACATCGCCCTCCTCGGCGCGAGCACGTTCGGCGTCTCCGGCGACGGGAACCATCCGAACCTGAACCACCCGACGTTGGTGGACCTGATCGAGACCTCGGGCCACACCTGGAACGCGATTGCCGAAGGCAGCGGCTCCGGCTGTTCCATCAACCCGGACCGAGGCGAGGATCACTTCCCGTTCCTGTCGTACACGACGATCACGGGCAATCCCGCGCGATGCGCGAACCTCCACTCCGGCGTCCCGGCGGACGTCGTCACGGCGCTCAATGCCGGCACGAGCTTCATCTGGTTCACGCCGACGGACCAGCACAACATGCACGACAACTCCGTGGCGTCGGGCGACGCGTGGATCCAGAGCTGGGTGCCCGGC
>DATMDM010000018.1:0-10409 GCA_035557795.1 Thermoplasmata archaeon
AACTTGACCGCGGTCGATCCCAATGGATATGTGAAAGCCGCGATCCAGCTGGCGTACGTTCGCCACGCCAATGTCAGCTCGAACCAGATCCGATACGCCCACTTCGGAATCGTCCTGGATCGGGTGAACGACTCGGTCGTCTCCGGGAACATGGTCCGTGAAGCTGCGGTTGGCATCAGCCTCCGCGAGTCGTCCGGCATCGTGGTGTTCCACAACGACTTAATCGGCATGGATCCCACAAGCTACGTCCTGGCAGAGGATGATCGGGGCTTGGAAAACCAGTGGTCAGCACCGTATCCGGTCGGAGGGAACTACTGGTCGCTGGACACGGGGCCCGACCTCTGTTCCGGCCCGAACCAGACGAACTGCACGGGCCCGGACGGCATCGTCGACGCGGCCTTCGGGATCGACGGAAACTCGACGGATCCTTATCCTGTCACCCGTCCGATCACGTTCGTCGACGCGCCGCCGGTCGTCGTCCTCACGATCCAAGCGCCTCCCATCCGGGCCGGCGATTTGGTCTGGATTGACAGCGCCGGATCCCACGATCCGGACGGCAACTTCTGGCCGCAGGGCTGGTCCGTCGATGGTCCGGTCGTCATCTCTGCCGGTCCCGGGACGTTGACGTACTTCACCTTCGGGAGTGTCCGCGTCTACAACGTGACCCTAACAGCTCAGGACGATGTCGGGGTGCGTAACAGCACGACCGTGACGATCAACGTGTTGACCCCACACTCCACCCCGAGCGTGCAGTTTGCGATGAAGATCGGCTCCGTCTCCGTGACCGGCGCGCTGACCGGGGACACGGTGACCTTCGACGGCTCCGCGTCGTATGATGCGTACGGCCCCCTGACGGCATCGTTCTGGGAGTTCGGCGATGGGACGAGCGCCGCAGGAACCCTCGTCGTATCGCACACGTACCCCAATCCGGGGCAGTTTCAGGTGTGGTTGACGGTCGTGAACGACCGGGGGGATTCAGCGGCCACGATGGCGACCCTGAACGTATTCGCGCGCCCCGTGTTCACGGATTATGCGAGCACCGCCGGCTTCCGCCTGCCGATTCCCGTGGATTGGGCGCGCCAGGAAAACGTCGACGTCGGCGGGTTCACTTATCAACTCGTCCTCACCGGGCCGAGCGCCAACGGCCATTCCACCCGAATCGGTGTCGAGACCGATCGGGATCCGACCGTTCGCGAGACTTCCACGTACCTCGACGGGCTTGTCCAAGAGGCCCTCTCAAGTGTCCGCTCGGACCGCCCAGACGCGTACCTGGATGGGTCCCCGTTGCACCGGACGATTTCCGGTCACGCCTCCGTCACGTTTGTGATTCGGTACCCGAGTGACAATCTCGTCCAAGAAGCCACCATAGTGGTGAGCGAGGCTCACGAGCGGTTCTGGCTGTTGATCTTGACACTCGACAGCTCGCTGTTCATCCTCGGCCACATTGTGATTGACACGATGTCGACCGGACTCGTCATCACGCTCGCGCCGATCCCGCCCAACATTGCGGGCGTGCCGCTCACCGGCCTCGGGATCGTTGTCGCAACAGTGGTCGGCACTTTTGGAGCGGTCCTCGTCATTCGAGCTCTATCAATGCGGTCGCGCCGTGGCACGAGAGGCCCTCCCGTTTCCGGACTCGCTGCGATTCCACGGGAAGAAAAGGGGACCGTTTGCCGTCGGTGCGAATCCCCCACGCAGCCGAACGCATCGTTCTGCTCGAGCTGCGGCTTGGACCTTAAGTAACTCCATGGGCATCGTCGGCTTATGCCGGGGCGAGCCAAAGTCGCGCCGACGGAGAATCCGGGGCGTGCCGAGAGGCCACAGACGACGGTGATTGTCCTCCGTATCGCGGCCGACCACGTGAAGGATTTCGAAGCGATGTTCCAGGCCGAGGAAATCCCGATCTGGGACGACTTCACGCGCCGAGGTCGATTCCTCGAGGCTCGCCTCGTCCGAACAATCGGCGGGAGTGAACAGCGAGGCGGCATCCAGGATTACCTCCTCCACATCGTCGCCGCGGATCACGAAGCCCACGAGGAGCACGACCGCGACCCTCGGTTCCGGGCATTCCTCGCGAAGGCAGAACGGCTCCAACCGAACTCGCCACTGGTCTGGTTCGGCGACACAATCCTCGAGCGCCGAGGTTGAGCGGGCGACGCACCGGGTGGTTTGATGACCTCTCCTCGACCGACGTTGTATCGGGACGCGGCCCTTGCCGACCCGACGGGGCCATCTTTGCGGAAAGACGTGAGCCTTCTCGTCGACGCAGGCCACGTGGTCTGGATCCGTCCGAGTTCCGATGAGGGCGATCTCCCGCTGAATGTCCACGTCATCGATGCGGGCGGCTCAACGATCGTTCCCGGCATGGTCGATGCCCACAGCCATGTGACCCTCCCGGGCGGCTCGCACTGGATCGACCGCGGTGCCGATCCTCCGGACGAACTGCTCGACGTCGCGGAGCACAACGGGGACCTCCTCGGCCGCGCGGGCGTGCGCTGGGCCCGCGACGTCGGATCCCCTCTCGCCGTGGATCCGCGGGATGGACGGAGGCGCGCCCTCGCGCTCCGCGTGCGGGAACGGTGGCAGTCGGACCCGAATCGACCGAGGCTCCGGGTCGCGGGAACTTGGATCGGCCACAGCGGCGTCCTCACAGGCGGCCTCGCGATCGAAGCGGACGACGGCCCCGCCCTCCTCAAGGCTGCGTCGACCCAGCTGGACGACGGGGCGGACTTCCTCAAGCTCTACCTCGACGGACCGAAGAAGGAAGAGGCGCCCTGGTCGACGGAAGACGTGAGGGCCGTCGTCGAACTCGCGCACGCTCGCGGTGCGAAGGTCACCGCTCATTCCGGTTTCCTCGTCGGGGCCCGGGTCGGGATCGACGCCGGAGTCGATTCCCTCGAACACGGATTCGAGCTCGACTCGGACGCGGTCGCGAAGATGGCCCGTCAGGGGACGTTCCTCGTGAGCACCCTGGCGATCTTCCGCTCCTGGGCCTCGTTCGCGCAGACGACGGCGTTGCCCCGGTTCGTGAGCGACGACGGGAAGGAGCGAATCGCGCGTCGGAGGGAGCGGGCGATCGAGAGCGTGCACCTCGCCTACCGGTCGGGCGTGCAGATCGCGACGGGGACGGACTTTGGCGGAGGATCCCTGCGCGCGAACCATCTCGCGTGGGAGGTTGAGGCGCTCGTCGAAGCCGGGTTGAGGCCGTGGGAGGCGCTCGCGTCCGCGACGGTCCGCGGCGGAGACCTGCTCGGAGAAACAACGGCTGGGCGAATCGTCGAAGGCGGACCCGCCGATTTCTTCCTGGTCCATGGCGACCCGCTGACCGATCCGACGGCTCTCTGGAGGGTGTGGCGAGTGGCCTGGTTGCGGGACTGACGTCGCTCGCGGAGGAATGTACTTCTAAACGACAAAGGAGATGTTCTTGTCTGTCCATCCATTGCGGTCCATGAATGCACCAGCGGGAAGTCTGATCGGCCGCGTGTGCATGGTGACCGGCGCGACCGGAGTGCTCGGAAAAGCGACCGCGAATGCCTTCGCCCAACGCGGCGCACGAGTCGTGCTCGTGAGTCGGGATGAGGCGCGGGCACACGCCGTTGTGGCAAGCGTCCGGCAATCAAGCGGGGCCGGATCGGTCGAATCCCTCCAGGCCGACCTGTCCGATCTTCGATCCGTCCGGAACTTGGCGAAGTCCTTTGGCGAAGCGCACGATCGCTTGGACGTCCTTGTCAACGCCGCAGCGGTCTTCACTCGCAAGCGAATCGAGACCGCGGACGGATTCGAACTCATGTTCGTCACGAACTTCCTCGGTCCTTTTCTGCACACGAACCTCTTGGTCCCGGCATTGCGAGCGGGCGCACCCTCGCGGGTGATCACCATCTCCGCCCCAACGACGACGGAACTCGACTTCGCAGACCTCCAGGGCAAGACGCGCTGGCGTCCCCTGCAGGCCTTCGGCGCGTCGAAGATGGCAGATCTCCTGTTCACGTACGCGCTTGCGCGCCGACTCGAGGGGACGGGAGTCCACGCGAACGTCCTTCACCCCGGCGTCTTCAAGTCCGATCTGATGCGCGACCCCGCCGCTCCCGTGAGGTTCGTCGTGAGACTCGCGTCGAAACCCCCGGAACAGGCCGCGGAAGCGGTCGCGTACCTGGCCTCCTCCCCGCACCTTGAGGGTTTCACGGGACGGTTCTTCAAGGGCACGCAGCCTTCCGAATCGAACGCGTACTCCCGCGATACCAAGGTGCAGAAGCGACTCTGGAAAGAAGGCGAGCGGCTCGTTGGGGAATCCTTTCCGCAGGCGTGATTCATGACGGCGCTCGGCGTCGGCGGCCGTAGGACTCACGATTAGACGCATCAAATGCCCGTCGCTGGTTTGGACCAAGCCGGCTTGCGGCGTCGATCCTCCCGCCAAGCGACGAGGTCCTGATTTTCCCTGATCCTCCGGTCCTGTGCCCGAGTCGGCGAACTGCAAACCAAGGTTAAGCTCATCCGCTCGGAGGCGGCCCTGTTTCGGGTCGCATCGGCGGCCTGACCTTCTCGCGCCGGCGCGCGAGCAAAATGAGGACGACGAAGGCGATGGCGAGGCCAGCAAGGAACGCGACGATTGCGTAGACCGACGCCGCCGTGGTGCTGATCCCCTGATTCGAGGACGCGACAACGACCGTGATGATGCTCGTGGAAGACGCCCCGACGGAATCGTTGACCCACAAGATCACCGTGTAGGTGCCGGACCCACGGAACGCGTGCGCCGCGGGGGCCGAGTCGCTCGTCGAACCATCGCCGAACGACCAATGATATGTGTTCGGTGACGTTCCTCCGAACACGGTCGCCGAGAAGTCGACTGACCGCCCTTCCGCGGGATTGAAGTTCGATACGGTCGCGGTGGCTGAGAGGGACGGGTTGATGGTGACCAGCACCGTCGTGCGGGCTGCGGCGCCGACGCTGTCCGTGACTTTCAACCCCACGGCGTACGTCCGCGGCGATGCGAACGCATGGACCGGCCGTGGGTCCGTGCTCGTATTGCCGTCGAGGAACGTCCATTCGTAGACGAACGGCGGGGTTCCTCCGGAGACGCCGGCCGTGAAGGTTACCGGAGCGCCGACGTCTGTCGCGGCAACGGCTTGCGCGCTCACGGCGAGCGTGTACGCCTCCGGGCCGATCACGAGCCACGGGTCTAATTGCAGGGTGCCGAGTTCCGAGGCGTAGTTCCCGTTGAAGAGGACCCAAATCTGTCCGCCGAGAGCGACGGCTTGAAGATAGTCGCCGAACTGCGGTGCGAACAACGCGCCCCCGGATCCGAACGGGGCGGTGTAGTTGAAGAGTCCGGGATCTGCGTTCGGTTCGTCCGAGACGTTCGTGAGCCGGACCGCACCAAAGGTGAGCCCACGGTCCGTGGAGACGCTCGCGACGACGTCGATCCGGTGGTTAAACGCGTCGAACTGTGTCGTGAAGTAGGCGACGACCACGTTCCCGTTCACCGGATCGACGGTCACCCAAGGCATGACGTTCTGACCGGATTGGGAGATGATCGTCGGGACCGACCACGAGGCCCCGCCGTCGGTGGACCGACTGAAGAAGATCGAGGCCGCGCCGCAGTTCCCCGGCAGGTGCGGGGCATAGAAGTCGTAGTAGCTTCCGGCCGTGCAGGCCGCGATCGTGAAGTACAAGTTGTTCGACCCTGGGCTGGTGTCGACGGCGACGGCGCCGATGCTGTCCGTGCGGAATTGCTCCGTCGAGAGGCCGAGGATCCCGTTCACCGCCGGGAACGTCGTCCCGGCTCCCTCGAAGCTCATGATCGTCGTGCTCGCCCCGAACGCGCCTCCGTTCGGAGCGGTCGAGCGCACCCGGCAAGAGATCGGGCCGAGGTCCGTGAAGGTCCCGTAGTTGCACCAGGTGAAATGCGCAGCGGCATCGTTTCCGACCGCGGGCGTCGTGAAGCCGGGGAACAGGTCCCCTCCGGAAAGGGGCGGCGTTCCTCCGCCGGCGAGCATCGTGCAGGTCAGGGACGGCGTGCAACGCGCGATCCAGCTCTCCGTCGTGCCGCTTGGATTGAAGTGATCCCATGCCACGTAGACATCGCCGTAGAACGGCGACGAGCTGTCCCGGTCCACGGCGACCAGCTCTTTGTCCTCAAATGACAACGCTGCGTCGGTCAGGTTGGCGTATACCATCGTGGTCTGCCAGCACGAATTCGTTGTCGGATTGCCGAGAGGGGTCGCGCAGGCGTTCGAGGGATCAAACAGGGCCGAATTCGAGACGGCCAGCTCAATCCCGTTCGCGAACGAGGTCTCGCTGATCGAGAGAGAGGCGTAGAAGAATTCTCCGTGGACGCCCGACGCGAGCGACGGATCGCCCCAGGAGATCATCAGCTCGGGGTGGAACACCCCGAACCGATCTGCGACCATCTTCGTCTGGGACGGAATCGCATCGCTCTTCAACACGGTCCGGCCTCCGTCCGCGGACACCGTGAATCCGGAAATCGAATCCGTCCATCCGGACGGACAGGGCAACGAGGACGGAGGCGAGCAGTAGAACCAGCGGAAGTCGTTGACGCCGCCGACCACGTGTGCGGTGTTCGAGGAATCGACGGCGATGGTCGTCTCCGTTTGGGGAAGATAGGACGTGTCGGTCGTGAACCGGACGGCATTCACCGGCACGCTGGGGACATCCGTCGGCGACGGTCCCGGTCGGGAGTCACCACCAGCCCGTCGCGGTGGTGCATTGTTCAGCGCGACCAAACCCATCGACGAGAGGGGGGCGTGAAATTTGGCCGCATAGCCAGGATTGTACGAGACCGCGGCTTCGGGCGTAACCGTTCTCGGACTCTGCCTCATCGCACCGGCCGCCCACACGCTGGCCGCGATCACGATTCCAACGAGCACAACGATCGACTTACGGGACATGTGCAACGGAGTCATCTCCTCGGAAACACGGCCACCTGGAGGGAGCTAGAAATGTGATGGCCCATTCGTTCGCCCGAGCGCCACGGCGGTACTATCTCCGAAACCGCACGTTGAAAAGCTCGAAGCTCGAACCCCCCACCTAGGAGGACCCAAGAGGCATTTATTCATTGCCCTGAGCGCGCGCGTATGAGCACGAAGTGGAACGTCGGTCTGACGGCGAGCGTCACAGGCGATTCGGCGGTGCACCACGAGTCTCCCGGCACCCCGATTGCGCCTGATGAAGTTCAAACGATGCGGGCCGCGCGGACCATGTCGTACAACGAATGGAGCGTGCCGGCGCAAGGGCAGAACGATCCGGAAATGTTCCTAGCGGACCGCACGTACGTTGCGAGATTCACATCGCTGCATCGCGTCCGAGTCCAATTTCCGGACCATGACTGAGTCCCAGTCTCAAATCAGGGTGACGATGCCCGGAACGCCACAAGGGACGAATAGTTTCAAAACGGCGGACCGGATAGGGAAATCCCGTGGAGGGAAGCCCCGGCGAAGACTCGCCCACCCGCGGGTGGGCGTCCATGGATTCCCCGGAGTCCCGCCGTTTGGTCGCAGAGAAGACGAGACTCGTCTTGGTCCTCCTCTGCCTGCACGTTGTCGTATTCCAGATCCTCGCCGGGGTTCTGATTTCCGTAGATGTGGGGACGTCCATCGGATCGTTCTTTCTGTTGTTCGCCGTCCTTTACCTAGGCCTGAGCATAGCGTTGGGACTCGACCTGCGCTACAGCCGGGCGCTCGGCTTCGCATTGTGCGCAGCGACCGTGGCGTTCTGGATCCTCGCACTCGTCGCGTACCAGACACTCGTCGGGAGCCTGCCGCGATCCGGCTGGTTCATCGATCTCTCCATCCTCGAGGTGGGAGGCATCTTAATCGGCCTAGTCATCCTCCGCCAAACCGGCCGCTCGCTCCCGACCTCCGGTGCGTCGTAGCGAACGTCGGGGCGACTAGTCCTCGATCACCTGGAACTCGTTCCCGTCGGGATCCAGGAACCGAAGCGTCGTGCCCCACTCTTCTTTCTTCACCGGCTGCGAGATCTTGACCCCGTTCTTGCGGAGCCTCGCCTCCTCCTTCGCGGCGTCTGTCGTCGAGAAGAGAAATCCGGTGTTCCCCTTCT
Source organism: Thermoplasmata archaeon (assembly GCA_035557795.1). GTDB lineage: Archaea > Thermoplasmatota > Thermoplasmata > RBG-16-68-12 > RBG-16-68-12 > RBG-16-68-12. The sequence continues at coordinate 8,074 of DATMDM010000018.1, forward strand.
CCGGGCGGGAGTCCGGACAGAGGTGCAGGCGGACACTCGAACCCCGCGGCGCGACGGTAACCCAATGGGGCCACGACGTGACGACGCGGAAGCCGACCTTGCCCTTCCAAAACTTCGTCGCCTTTTTCTCATCCCTCACGACCACCGCGACCGTCTCGAACTTGAGCATGGACGACGGAATTGGTCGGTGAGGCATAAGGCTGAGGCGTCACCGTAGTCCGGTGATGTCCGGAGAATCCGGTAACGACGCCTCAACCGCCGCGGGAAGGCGCAGGCCGGTAGGACCGCGTCCCGCTACCCGCCTCGGAGAGCGCGAAACTGGCGACGAGTCCACCCCGCGTGCCGTGATCCTGATAATTGCCGGTCTCGTCGAGCTGTTTCCGGGCGGAGGTCACCTGCCGACGGGCGAACTCTCGGATCCACGCCCGCACGGTCTCCGGTCCCGCGGAGAACCGGACGAGGAGATGGTCCGACTCCTTCCGGCCGTGGGGTTTCAGAATGTTACTCTGGAGGTTCTCCAGCATCTTGCGGTACTCGGACCGCGCGGGGTCGATGTACGTGTCTCGAAGGTTGACGGCCATGGCCGGCCCCGAGAAGCGTCATCTTAAAGAAAGCTTCCGAGTCAATTTTCAGTTGCGACGCCGCTGGGCGATCCGCGATAGATCGTGCTCCGATGGCCGAGCGTGAGCACGGTTATCAGCTCGAGGTCCCAATCGACGTCGAGGATGACTCGGTACTCCCTGACTCGGAGTTTGTATGCCTCTACGGAGCTGAGCCGAGACAGGAACCGCTTTGGGTGTGCCGCCGTCTCTTTGAGCTTACGAGCGATTCGCTCTTTTACATTCTTGTCGAGCTTGCGGTACTTCGCGGCCGCCAGTTGAGTGAATTCGACCCGGAAGGTCAGGCCTTCATCCCTCTGCCTTCAGGCGTGCCCACGGAACCGTCTTTCCCACGCGAATCTGGCGACGTGCTTCGAAGATCTCCTCGATTGTCTCGACGCTGAGCCGGTCCTCGAGCGCGCGCGCGAGGGCATACCGTACGAACTCGGACTTCGAGGGGAATCCCCCGTCTCGAGCGGTTTTTTCCAGGAGCCGAGCTTGCGCTTTCGTGAGTTTTAGACTGATCGTCTCCACATTCGATTGTAATACGATAGTATTACTTAGGTCTTGTGCCTCGAGTTGGCAGGGCGATGAAGGAATCGTACTCGCTCGGAGATTCTCCATGTGACCGCTCCACACGGTGATTAACCATCTTTGGTCTATTCGCGGACACGAATCAACCACATGTGGTCTATCTGGTTCGCACACGGTAGGTACCCTTAAGAGAGAGGGCCTCGTCGGGACGGACGAAGGTGTTTTGAATGCCAAGCGAACTATTTGGAACAAGCGTCATCTTTGTCAAAGTGGCGCCAGGATATGTAGAGAGAACGTTGACGACCCTCCGCGCCAAGCCGAACGTGGCGAAGGCCGAGGCCGTCTTTGGGCGCCATGACATCGCCATTGCGGGCGGCTTCCGGAACACGGACGAGCTGCGCGCATTCGCGTCCGAGGTCCAAGCATGGGACCACGTCCGCGGATTCCGGAGCTATCCGGCACTCCAGGACTGGACCCAGAAGAAGACCAATGGTCACGCAAGCAACGCGTACCTCCTCATTCGCTCGAACGACACGCAGAAGACGATGAGCGAGTTGAAGAAGGTCCCTGAGATCCAGGAGATCATCGGCACGACCGGAGATTCCGACATCGTGGCCCGCATCAGCGCGGACCCCCGCGAGAACCTCCTCGAGTCCGTCGTGACGAAGGTCCAGAGCATGCCCGGCGTGCTCTCGACCGAGACGCTCCCGGCGTTCTCGAAGTACTGAATCAACGACTCACGGACGGGCCGCTCATCCGGTTCGTCCCCTTTTCGCTGCTCCGTCGTTCTCTTCTCGATCGCGCTTCTCCGATAATCCGGGACACGCTCCCGCATCTCGTGCGTACACACCGGTAGTCCGTATCGACGAGCGTTCAATGGGCGGCGTTCCAGGCAACCATATGTACGCCGACCGCATCCGGAAGAAAGATGAGCAGGAAGCGGAAAGGCTCTCGGAAGCCAAGGTCACGGAAGACGTTGGACCCGCGCGTCGAGGACCTCCGAAAGAAGATCCTCCATCTCGATCCCTATTCCGGATGGTTTCCCGCCGGCGCTACGAAACGCATCATGAGCATCGTCGATGCAGACCTTGAGCCGATCGGAGAGCTCGAGACCGGCAGCGACGGGTTCGTCCAGCTCGCCGTCCTCGTCGGCCGCCGCTTCGTCCGGATTTCGTATTACCCGGGCCAGCCGTACGCGGCGCT
>DATMDM010000019.1:0-8094 GCA_035557795.1 Thermoplasmata archaeon
TCTCCGTATCCGCCCCTGGCCTTCCTCGTCTACGTGCCGATCCTCGCGCTCGGAGCGACGGATGTGCGCATCGTGTACCTCGCGTTCCACCTGGCAGGACTGGGGATTCTGTACCTGCGCGCCCCTCTGGCGTTCCGCGGCGTCGCCCCAATCGGCCTCGTGATGACGCTCGAGCTCGTGCAGTACACACCCTGGGGCGTGCCCGACATCCTCTGGGTCGTCCCCGGCCTCCTCATGGCCACGGACTTAGGACGGCCGGCCCGGGCCGGCCTCTGGTACGGGATCGCGTGCGCGTTCAAGCAGACCCCGTGGCTCTTGGCGCCATTCCTCTTCCTCTGGTATTGGCATCGGCACCGGGGCGATGTGCGCAAGACGCTGCTCGCTTTCGGCGGCGTCGCGGCTGGTGTCTTCCTTCTTGTGAACGCTCCGTTCGTCGCCTGGAATCCGTCGGCCTGGGCGGCGGCGATGTTCGCGCCCCTCACCTCTCTTCAAGCCCCGACCGGTCTCGGGCTGTCGACCCTCGCTGCGTACGGATACGTGTTCGCGCGGAGGGACCTGTTCGTGGTCGCCGAGGTCGGTCTGCTCGCGATTCTCATTCTCGCGTATCATGTACACTTCGACCGACTCGAGTTCACCTTCTGGATCTTCCCCGCCCTGGTCCTGTTTGTGTCCTACCGAATGCTCCAGAGCTATGTCGTCTACTGGGCACCGTTCCTCGTGATCGCGCTGTGGATGTGGTGGAGGCGCCATGCGATTTCCAACACTTAGCCGACCCGATGCCGCGGTCCTCATGGCCGTTGGCCTCCTCCTCGCGGTCGCGGGGATGAACGTTCTCGCTGGAGGCGCGGTCCCGCACGTCGACGTGACCGTCTCGGTGCCTCCTGGCGGCCGACTTCCTTCCGGCGGTCTGGCCTCCCTCCTGGTCGCCCTCTCTAGCTCCGCCCATCTCGAACCCCGATTCTTCATTGTCGAGGGTCCCGCGACATACGAGTGGATTGCGGAAAGTTCGCAGCCGATGGTCGGGTCCGGGACCGCCATCTATCGGATCTCCGCACCGTGCTCGGATTGCACGATCCCCATGGGAACCTCGTTCATGGTCCGCGTGTACGACGTGCCCTCGCGAACCTATGCGTTTTCCCCGGCGCTGCGTGCTTGATCAGGGCGGCCAGGAACATAGAAGGCCCGAGGACGAGGCGAGCCCGGACGCTTGGCGAAAGTCGCACCGGGTCGGCCGATGCGGCTCAGGCCCGGTCCCCCAGCCGGCGGAGGACCTCCCCGTACAAGTCCGCGCTCATCCGGAACGAGCTTCGGGCCAGCTTCTCCAGGATCTCCCGCGCGCGGGAGGCAGGGATCGCGCGGGCCTCAACCCCGGCCAAGAGGAGGCCGAGGAGGCCGGTATAATCTCGACCTTCCGCCTCGGCGACGGTTCGTGCCGGGATCTCGTCGAGGATGAGACGGTCTCCTTTCGGCGTCTCGAACAAGGATGCCTCGCCAATCCCCAGGCCAAGGGCCAACCACCGCTTCCGGTCGCCCCGGACGGGGACGACCTCGATCCACGACCCCCGGGCCTCCCGAAGGGGCTTGGATTCGCGTCCCGTGAAGACCTCGTCGGCGATCGGAGGCGTGATCGCGATCTCCCCCAAGAGGTCCCGGGGGACGAGGACTTCCCCGATGGACTCGAGGGCGATCAGCGTCGAGGCGTCGACCCAAACACGCATGGGTCAGCCTTTGACCCAGGCACTGGTTCGCTCCCGGTCCCTCCGCAGCTCGTCCAGTGAGATTCGGAAGAAGGGGATCCCTTTCGCGGCCGCGAGATCGGCCATGTCCCGGATCGGGACCCCTGCGTACTGTGCGGCGCGGCTCAGGGTGAACTCCAGGTTCAGGTACCGTGCGAGGGCCTTCTCCATCCGCAGGCGGCGGACGCCCTCCCGGAGAGCGGACCTTGCGATTTCGGACCGGGAGAGTCGCATTTCCTGCGCGAGTTCGTCGAGGTCCTCGATTTCATCCTCTTCCACGCGGACCTGGAGGTTCTTCATATGACAATGTAATGACTTGTCATATATATCAGCATTTCGCCCATGAAACCGTACCGCAGCAACATCGGGCTTGACCTCCTGAATGTCGCGTCGTCATCTAACCTGGATTCTGAACGGTTTCGTGGAGGCAAGCCGACCTCGGCCCCCCGAGCGCGAGGATCGGGTCTGCGGAAAGGTCGCGAATCCTGCCTGTCGGAAGTTCGCGTCGAACGCGACGGCCTTGCGAATGCCGAGGTTCTCCATGAGGACGAACGAGGTGCAGTCCGTGAAGGACCATGGCTTGTCCGCTCGGTCCAGGAAGAGGGACCATGCGGCGTCAAATACGGGCGGCTCGACAAACACTCGCTCGAACGCGGTCGAATTGAGAATCGCGTGTCCTGCGGCTGCCGCGACGTCATGCCGACCCGACTTGAACCGGATTGTGGCGATGTCTCGTCGAACGTAGTCGCTCAGAACGAGTCGGAAGGCTTCCGAGTCTGGGTCGTCCTGATTCTTGAGGAAGGGAGCGGCGGACCGATGGTTTCGATCCTTCTGGTTGAATCGCGCCACAAGGGAACTCGTGTCCACGAGGGCGTGTTCCACTTCAGCGCCGTCCGTACAGGACCCGATTGTGAGTGCGCGCATCCGTGGGGCCGAAGTCGAACACGATCGACATGTCGTAGAAGGGATCGTCCTCAATCGCCCGACGCGCGTCCTTCGCAGCCGTCGCCAGAAGGACGCGGTTCCGTAGCGCGAACTCGGCAAGCACGCCGATCGCCTCTCCCTGTGAAATCTTCCGCGTGGAGCGTTTCTGTAGGATGGCCTGGGCCTCCTCGAGTTTTCGTTTCTGCGCGGCGGTTAAACGGACTGTGGTTGCCATGGCGTATACAAGCATACATGCAATGTGTATCGAACCTTCGCGACGGCTAGGAATAAAGAGGGCTTGAGGACGTCGTCGGCCACTAGTCTGCCATGCAGTCCATCCAGGCCTGCAGGGCATCGTGAGCCGCATCGATGTTCACTGTCCGCGGCTCGTCCGCATCCTCGATCTCGAAACGTTCGAGGATGATCTGCTCCCCCTCCCGACGGAACATGATCCGCATGCAGGGGACGGCGAACGAGCTCCCCGATTCCGTGAACCATGGCTCGAACGCCAAGGACAGGGAGTCCCCTTCCTCCGTCACACAATAGCCCCGCACGCGGCTGAGCCCCGCGGTGAACCGCGAATACGACGCCGCGATCGGCTCGGGAGCCCTTTCCCCCAAGGCCCCTCGCTCCACGCCCACAGGCCCTCCAAGTCAGACGTTCATCGGTGCGGTATATGGTGTCTCTGGACCACTTTTTGTCAACCTGCGCTTGTCGCGCAACCGGACCAGACATTGTTGGTCGGGGCGGTGCGAATCGCCATATAGCTTCACGCCGATTACCGTGTCGGGAGCGGGGCCGTGGAGGGGAGTCGGACACTCCGATCGATCTCCAGTCTGTGGAAGTCGCCACGGGTCCTCCTTCTCGTCGGCGGCGTCCTGTTCCTCTCCGGACAAGGGTTCCTCGCGGCGTCGTTCTTGCAAGGGACGCAGGGCACGGTCGCGACGATTCCGGCGGGACCCGCATGGTTCTACGTGTACGAGATCAAGGTGCTCGGGAGCAGCCGCGTCTCCGGGCAATTCGCCGATCTCGCCGGCGACGTCGTGAACCTGTACGTGTTCGGCGAGAGGCAATACGAAGTCTATGCGTTCATCGGCCTAGGCCGAAGCCTTTTCTCGGCGAACGGCTCCTCCGGTTCCTTCGCGATCGATCTCCCAAGTTCCGGGACCTACTACCTTGTCTTCGCGCACGGCGCCGGATCCGAGGATTCGGCGCAAGACGTCCGGGTGTCATATCGGGTCGCGGGAATCGAGCCCGAGTTCATTGGCGTCGGGTCTGCGCTCATCGCACCCGGAATCGCCCTCGTTGGCCTCGGACTCCGGATTCGCGAACGGGGCCGTCGGTCGACCACCGGTCCGATGTGAGCGGGTCCTCTGGGACGCGTTCAAGAAGACGGCCTTGTCCCCGCCGCCTAACCTAGTAGGTCTCCACGGTAAGGCCCCGGATTCGCGCGAATGCTTGGTCACGAGTGAGGAGCCGCTGCCCGTGCCTTTTCGTGATGGCCGCGATGAACAGGTCCGAGCTCGAGAGTTCCTCGCCATGCGAAATCAAAAGAGATCCGAGCCGCCCCGCCTCCTCGCAAGCCTCGAGGTCGAAGGGGAGCATCACAAGGGACGCAAGCAGCTCACGAGCCCGATCGAGCGCACGCCCCCCGCGCAACGCGGCACCGATCAGGATCTCCGCGGCCACCGGTGCCGTGACGCATTTCGGTTCCCCCGACGTCTCGAGGGCCTGCGCGCGAGCCACCGCTGCCGGGTCCTTCCTCAGGAGATCGATGAGGAACGAGGTTTCCAGGCTGACCAGGCGACTCACTTCCGGCGGCGCCCGATTTCGCGGCGGAGCTTCGCCTTCGAGAGCCGATCCCCTGCTTCGAGGAAGGAGAGGTACGCCGTCATCTTTTCCTCGGGGAAATCTCTCCAGTCCCCCGCGAATTCCAGAAGCGACCTGTTTCCGCGGGCGAGCCGGCGAACGACGTCACTGAAACTCTCTCCGTCTTTCTTGAGTGCGGCGAGCGCGACATACGCGTCCTCGGAGAGGGTGACCGTCTTCACAGGCATGTCTGTGTTGATGTAAACACACATATATCAACATTATCGACCGGTCGATGAATTCCATTATATTCGGAGACGCCATAGGCCGCGCCCGAGTGTCCGAAGCTTCTCTCGAACGCCTGCGGAAGTTCTTGCTCCCCCTCGAGCTCGCCGAAGCGGAACTGAAGGCGAAACCGGCCGCGGCCGTGATGGCCATCCTTCGCGACGGTCCTCGAGGTCTCGAGGTGCTCTTGGGCGAGCGGACGAAACGCGAAGGCGATCCGTGGTCCGGGCAGATCGGCCTTCCGGGCGGACGTCATCGGGACGAGGACCCGACGATGCTCGCGACCGCGCTCCGCGAGACGAAAGAGGAAGTCGGGATCGAGCTCGAGGGTCGGGCCGAGATCCTCGGGCACATGCCTCCGAGGGCGCCGGGCAACAAGCCGGAGGTGCTCGTCGTCCCCTATGTCGCGCTGGCCACCGAGCCCGTCGAGGCGACCCCGGGGCCCGAGATGGCCTCCGTGTTCTGGGTACCCCTCGAGGCCTTGCCGGCGACCCACGGCATCTCGACCGTCACGACGATTCTCGGAGAATTGATCGTCCCCGCCTTTGCCTACGAGGGACGACTAATCTGGGGCTTCACGTATCGGATCCTCGAGGAGCTGCTCATCTTCGTCGGGCTCAGCGCTTGAGGCGCGGATCCCGCGGCGGGTTCGGGCCGTGGAGGAGGCGCTCGAGGAGATCCGGATCGTCGATGGCTGCGACCAGGTCATGGCCGGAGATGTTCTCCAGGTCCCGCGTCGGAGCCGCGATGTTCACTCGAGAGACCGCCTTCGAGGTACGCACCGACAAATGCGCGGCGTCAACCGCCTTGCGGAGGGCGACCGCGGAGACGACTTCTTTCTCCGAGGGCTGCGGCGTCAGCTCGATCCGGCGGTGGGCCTCCCGTCCCGCCGCGGTCAGGGTGTCGAGGCGCTGACCGCACTCCGGGCAGAGCAGTGATCCGGAACCGGCTCGCGTCGGGCGCATCCCTGCCGCGATGATGAGCATCCGCAGGAACAGGTAGATCACGATCGTCGCGAGGAAGTAGGCCTCGAGGGGCGCGTTCGAGAGGGCGAACGGTCCGCTCAGGTACAGGTTCTGATGATTCATGAAGAGGAAGGATGCGACTCCGGCGAGGCTGACGATCGCAAGTTCGCGCGCCGCCGAGCGTCGCTCGCGGGTCCGGAAGCTCGTCAACGGATTCCCTCCGATCGGGCCGACCTTCGCAAGGAATCCGGCCCTCCTCGGGACGACGCACGACTCCCGTCGGGATATACCTTTGGCCGGACGGCGAGCGGCTATCAAAAATGAGAAGGAGGGGATGAAGTATATCCGATTCCCCGGTAGGAGTGGTGCGAGTCGGTGGCGGATCGATGAGACCGAGGACCCTTGCGATCATCTTCGGCGCCTTCTTCGCGGTCGTCGGCTACTTCTCATGGACGTTCGCGGCGGCCCTGCCGCCACCGGGTTGGTTCCCCGCGGACATCACGCGCTGGATCTACACGACGTACATGCTCGTCGCTGCGATCTTCCTCGTGGGGCTGGGCGGGCTCGCCCTCAGCATTCGCCGTTCGTTCGCCCGACAGATCCGCGACCTCGAGGGAAGGCTCCAGCGAGGCACCTCAAACCCGGGCTACAACTACAACGCATTGCCGCCGCCGCTTCCGGACACGACATCGAGCCGGGACCATGTCGATCGGGACATCGACGAGTTGCTCGAAAGCCTCAGCGAGGTCGAAGCGAGCGCGGCTCGGGACGCGCGGGCGATGGAGATGGAGCCGGGCGGTATCCCGGACGTCCCGACGATCGAGGCGACCGACCGGGAGATCGCGGTGCGCCGCACGCGGCTCGTCCAACGGCAGAAGCTCCTCGGACGCTTCGTCATCGGACCCGCGGCAGCCTCGGCCTTCATCCTCGGCGTCTCCGGCATGATGCTCCCCGGCGCCGACGGCTTTGCACAAAGCCAGTTCATCCTGAACGCCGCGCTCATCCTGGGCATCAGCTACAGCTGGATCGGAATCGGCGCGTACGTTGCGGCGACGGTCGCGGCCCTCGTCAGCCGAGGCGGCGGGAAGGGGAAACGGAAGTAGAGGCGGGCCGAATTGGCGATTCTCACGACTGATGGTCGAAACGAGCACCCATCGGGGATGTATTTATATAGGGCAACAATCCTGCGACCTTATTGGACGGAAAGGAGCATCGCATGATCACGACCGTCGTCACCGTGACGTCGACATTCCTGGCGGGCAGCTTCGGCGCCGCCGCGGTCGCCGCGCTCATTCTGTTCCTGATCATGCGGGAGCTGACGAGCGCCCACGCGGAGGAATCGGGCAGCATGCGGTCGAAGATCCTGTCGCACACGCTGCTTGTGCCGATTAGCCCCCTTCTCGTCGTTTTCGCCTTTATCGTCGCGGTGAAGGTCCTCGAAGTCTTGTAATCGCGCCTGTTCGACCTGACGACAACATCGTGCATTCCGAACGGCGTAAACCCGACTTAGTTGAGTGGCCTCACGGCTTGGACGACGGACCCGCCGTTGCCGATCGCGGGCTCGATTTGGAAGGGGACCGCGCGAGCCAACGCAGGGTCGCGACGAGCCCCGGATCGAATCCATGGCGGCCCTCTAAGTGTTCCAGGGCGTCGAGGATCTCCAGCCAGGGCGTGTCGCTGCTCAGTCCGGCCCGGGATGCCAGCACGGCCCGCGTAATCTTCTCGACCGTCGGCCCCAGGAAACGTTCGACGGCCTGGTCGGCGGCGCCGCGAGTTCGCTCGCTCCGGGGGTTTCCACGGGATCGCTCGGGCGAGCCTTCCGTCTGCCGGATTGGGGAGGAGTTCCCAGCGGATGACGGATTTCGCCTCCGTGTCGTACGGTTGACGCTCCAGCACGCGACATCTGCACGAGGCGACGCGACAATCGAGCCCCCTCTGACAGGCCGCGCCCTTGTCGCGACATAGCCCGCCGAAGGTCAAGGACGATACGTGTACAATGGACACCGCACGTGCCACAAAGGCCTGGTTTCGCCGCGCATGCAAACGGCTTGGCGCGTGCTGCGATGGACTTGCTCTCCCGGGATCGCGGCACTCATCGAACCGGGTCGTCGTGGATCGACCAATCCCGATGGGTCTTGTTCGAGGGCCCGGGCACATCGCCATGTCGTTCCCGCCATCGGTTGTACGCCTCGGTGTCTCGACGGTCGACGATGGCCAGTCTCGTTTCGTCGTCGCGGGAGCTGATGACCTCGGGCATGTGACCGAGTTCTCCCAGCACGTGCTGGATGTCCCGCATCAGGACCGCCAATCGGGAGGGCACCTCCGTGAGCCACGACTCCAGCCGCTTGTCGCTGGACTTCACATTCTTGAAAATG
>DATMDM010000020.1:0-3891 GCA_035557795.1 Thermoplasmata archaeon
GTGGCCTTTTGTTTCCTCTCGCCAGGTTGAACCATGCCCCAGAAGGCCCGCATCTCGCTCAGCGGCACCGACCCGAAGAAGGTCGACAACGTGTGCCAACAGATCAAACTGATCAGCGAGCGCACCGGCGTCGCGATGGCCGGGCCGATCCCCCTCCCGACGAAGCGGCTCCTCGTACCGGTGCGGAAGTCTCCCGACGGCGAGGGGAGCGAGACGTGGGACCGCTGGGAGATGCGGATTCACAAGAGGCTCATCGACCTCGACGCGGACGAGCGCGCGTTGCGGCAATTGATGCGCATCCAGGTGCCGGACGGCGTCAACATCGAGATCGTGTTGCGCTCGTGAACGGCGTTCATCTCGATTCGAAGTACGATCGGTGGATTGCGAGGAGCGCAACCGCGTCGACCAGGAAGAGGACGAATCCCGCAAGGACGGCCGACGTCGGCAGCTGGATGGCCAGCACGAGGACGATTGGCCCGAATCCGACGACGGAGGCGAGGGCCACGGGCCAAGCCCAGAGCTGACGCCGCAGTATTCCGATTCCCGTCCCGAACGCTACGATCGCCGCGTATCCGCTCAGGAAGGCGTGCCCCGCCGAGTCGAGACGGGCCCACAAAATCCCGAGCAAGACCGACAGAATCCAAGCCGAGGCAGGGACAATGGGCGAACGCGGACCGCCTTCCGTCGCCGCGGTGATCACCGCCAGCACCGCCGCGACGACCCCGGCTAGGGGAATGACCCAGATCGGTCCACCGAGCGTGCCGAACTGAATCGCGCCCGCCAGGAGGACGAGCCCGCCGATCAACAGGCTCAGTCCGATGAACCATCGGACCGACCGCTCCGCCGCAGGACCCACGTCTCCCCAATCTGGGACAAGAGGATAAGCGTTAAGCCGATCCAGACTTGCGAGTCGTCGCGGAAAGTTTCATCTGCGCTGCGACGCTGTGCGCGCGTCGGGGCCGGTAGATCAGCGGAAGATCGCCTGCTTTGCAAGCAGGAAGTCCTGGGTTCAAATCCCAGCCGGTCCATCGCCACAAACCAGTGAAGGGCAATTCCTATGACCCCGTTAGCCCATGCTAGATGCGGATGCAGTCCGAGTCTCGAGCGGGGTGGGAAGCCGCCACGAAATACCTACCGACACAGCAAGATGCGCGGACGATTTGGTCCATCCTCGCAATCTTCTCCGGGGTCTTTCTTGCTCTGAGCCTCAGCACTACCGCGCTAGAAGTTCTGGCCAAGTCTCCTCATGTCTTGGACTGGGCCGGCTGGACCGTCACGTTTTCGATCTGGCTGTCCGTCGCGCTCTACGCGCGCCGCCCGGAGTACTATGAGGCCCTGCGGCGCGGGGTCGAGATGGGTCGCAAGCATCGCAAGTCCCGAGCCGAGCGAATCCGAACCGCCTGCGTTTTCGCAGGGGTTGCCGCGGGCCTGCTCGGTCTCGTCTTTGGCGCCCCGATTCTCGTTGGCATGGTGCTGTGGCCTGGCCAATCGTGGGGAGCATACCTCGCTCAAGCGACTCCGATTCTTCAAGTGGAAACGACGGTCATGATAGCTGTGGCAATCGTGCGCCCATTTGCAAGGGGTCGAGTCTTAAGGGGCGGGAAGCCGGTCGGCTGAGTCGGGACGGCTCTGTCGCACGTTAGTTCTCATCGCGTGCCTGTTCGAGCCGATTGAAGTGGATTCGCTCCGTCACGCCTTTAATCCCAGCCGGTCCGCTCTCAGAGGACGTATCGGTGCGGCACCGCGCGGGATCGAAGGAACTTGATGAGGATGGCCAGCGATGACCCGGAGGAAAGGATGATCAATTTACGCCTTGCGATTGCGATCGCTCCCCTGGTCGTGGGGGTCGGATCGATTTGGATCATCCTGGTGTTCTTTGGTCCCGTGGTCGATACCGGGTTCGGCTCCGACTTCTGGCGCTTCGCTCCCTTGCCGTATCGTATCCTCGCAATCGGGGGGATTTTCTTCGTCGTCATCATGACGTTCCTCATCTTTCGGCTGGACCGTTCGAAAACGCCCACTTGAGCTAGGGACCGTCCCAGGAGCCCGCTCCGTGAAGGTCCGGAGGCGATGCGTCAAGGCCCGCAGGCTCAGTCCTCCCACGTGCACTCGAGGTAAAGAAAAGGGAGAGAAGACCCGCCAATGCGGGTCTCAGTTCACGCGACCGTGATCTGGCCGAGCACCGGCGTGAAGGTCCACCCCGACCCGTTCGCGACAATCGACCGCGCGAGGTTGATGTCCACGGTGAGCTTCGTTGTCGTCCCGGATCGAATCTCGAACGGGGTAACGGCCTTCACATCCCCCGAGGGCACGCTAAAGACGACCGTCGTGCCGTCGAGCATCTTGCCCGTCGCGGCGATGACGACGAGCCGGATCTCCGTGTACTTGCCCGGTCCGACCCGCGCGCTTGCGAGCAGCTCGGATACGTTCACGAGGGAGGCCAGATCGATTGACGCCTGCGTCACGGTCAGGTTGTGCCAGCCGACGTCTTCGGACTTGCCGGCTTCGTGGACCCAGACCTGCGTGAAGGTCACCCAGACATGAGCCCATGCACCGCTATCATCCATGACCACGACGTTCAGGCTGCCTTCATACATGTAGACGTACGCCGCGACCCCGGCGATTGCAACGGCGGCGGCCAACGCGATTGCGAGGAGTACCCGTCGCATACCCATCCACCTCGTCGCTGGCTGGGGCGGAGCAGGCGATAAATATTCTTGAACGGACATCGAAATCCGGTCCCTTGGAACGCGCATCGAACATGCATTGATGCGCAGCCTTGTTCAGCGGCGATCATACGCCGTCGTACAGACGGTCCGCGAGCTCGGTTGGCAAGCCAGCCTTTCGGATCTCCGAGGCGACCGCATCGATGTCGTACCCGACCCGGCGCACCTCGAACGAATGCTGGGTGAGGTCGAGGACGCCCCAGGCAGCCCGCGGGTTCCCGTCCCTCGGCTGCCCGACGGAACCGGGATTCACGAGGAGCCCGGACCGGAACCGGTTGACCATCGGGAGGTGCGTGTGGCCCAAGATGACGTACGGCGCACCCGCTGCGCGGACGATCGATTCGTCGGCGGCCCAGGGCGGGACGTACTCGTCGTCGTCCCGCGGGCTCCCGTGGTACATGGCCACGAGGCCTTCGGGCATCGAGCTGCGCGTCCGGTCTTCCAGGTCTTTCAGATAGCCGACCCCCGCGGGCGCCAGATGGATCCGCGTCCAGCGGATCGCCTCGGCCGCCATCTCGTTGAACCGGAACGTCTCCCCGCCGATCGCCGCACGGTCGTGGTTCCCGCGGATCGCTCGGACGTGCCGCTCGCGCAGGATCTCGAGCACCTCGTTCGGCCACGGGTTGTATCCGACGAGGTCTCCCGCCACCCAGATGCCGTCCGGCGCAATGCGATCGACATCGGCGAGGACCGCCTGCAACGCGTGCAGGTTCGAATGGACATCCGCGAGGACCGCGAGCCGCACATCGCGACCGAACGGGCTCGGTCTATATCAGGTTCTCAACACGGAATGAGGATTTTCACCAGGCCATGGAGGCGTCGTCTATCCCGGCGTCCGGTTAACCTTATTTAAGGTTAACATGTCGAATGGCCGCGAATCGAAGACGATGGCCACCGGGGTCGACGCCCCCGCATTCCTCATCAATTTCGGCCCCTGGGCCCCTCTTCCCGTCAATCCCTGGTATGGTGCTGTAGTGCACAGCTTTAAGAGGCGGGGGCCCTCTCGGCGGGTTGTCCGGCCCACCAAGGGACGGACAGTAGGTAGTGAATGGACGAAGACAGAGGCGGCAGACGAGGCGGAGGCGGCGGCTACGATCGCGGCCCGCGTCAAATGTTTGATGCGGTGTGCGCGGACTGTGGCCAAGCCACGCAGGTTCCGTTTAAA
>DATMDM010000021.1:0-16103 GCA_035557795.1 Thermoplasmata archaeon
ACGGCGGTCTTCCGGTTCCGCCCGCTCAAGCCGGAGGCGATCGCCGAGTACATCGGACGGATCGCGAAGGCGGAGAAGCTCAAGATCACCGACGACGGGATGGAAGCCCTCGTCTACGTCGCGGAAGGGGACATGCGACGCGCGGTGAACGCGCTGCAGGTTGCCGCCTCCCTCGGCTCGACGGTCGACGCGGACGTCCTGTACAAGGTCTCGAGCACGATCCGACCGGAGGAGGTCAAAGCCCTCATCGAGAAGGCGCTCGAAGGGGAGTTCCTCCGGGCCCGGGAGGTCCTCGACAAGCTGCTGATCGAGTACGGCCTGTCCGGCGAGGACATCGTCCGGCAGCTCCACCGGACCGTCTTCGACCTGAACATCCCGGACGAATCGAAGGTGCGTCTGCTCGACCGGATCGGGGAGACGGACTTCCGGCTCACGGAGGGGAGCAGCGAGCGGATCCAGATTGAGTCCCTCCTCGCGCACTTCGCCCTCATCGGGCAGGAACTGAGCAAGAAGTGATCAGGACCCGAGGAGAGGCCTCCACGACTCGTATGCGGCCTGGTCCTTCGGTGACGCGGCGATCATCTTCGCGAGGGCCATGGCGACCGGAGCCGCCTTCGTCGTGAGAAATTCGGCGGTGCACGCGTCCGCCAGGAGGAGATTGAATCCCTCGTTGGCCCGTGGCGAGTCACGGCATGCGTAGTTCGCGAGGACCTCCGACAGCCGCGGGGTCGAGTACCCGTGACCCGTGTAGGACATGATTCGGCCGGCGGCCTCCGGAGGCTTGCGAGCATCGAACTCGCCCGCCAGGTGACACAGCTCCTCGCCTTCCCCTTGGATGGAGGCGGGCGGCGTGAAGGCGACCGATGGCTCGGGGGAGCGGACGCGAAGCGCGGCTTGGAAGAGCGCGTACAGACGCTCATTCGTGCGGCTGAACGTGAGGACGAAACGCGCCGCGTGCGTGAACAGGAGACGCTTGGCGGCCTCCGTGTCGTAGCCTCGGGCCGCGATGACGCGTCGCGCAGCTTCGACGCCCAATCCTTCCGCGATCGACGATGCCGCGTATCCGTCCTGGAGTAGTGCGAGCGTCGCCTGGGTGCAAGCGGGATCGCTCGGGGCCGCCGCAATCGCGGATACCTTCCCGCGTCCCGCGTCGTCTAACGGCCGTCCCCCGGAGGCGAGCGCGTCGAGGTCGACCCACTCCTTCCCGAGGACGGTCAGGATCGTCTCGAACGCCGTCCGGTCTCTTGGCCCCATCACGAGATACTCGACGGCCGGTCGCAAGATCGTGCGCGCCTCCTTGAAGCCGAGAGACCGCGCGAGCTGCCACGACTTCACGGCAAGGAAGAGCTTGCGCCCGCCTTCGCCCATGTCCTCGAGCGCCGCGCGGAAGAGCATGTCTCCGGCCATCTTGCGCTCCCAGCCCTCGTCGACCATCCCGAGGAAGATCGACTCGGCCTCGGCGACATCGCCCGCCCGGACCGCAAAGAGAAACGACCGCCCGAGATGCGTGACTTCGCCCGACACGATGAGAGGCGGCTTCGCGGGCGTCGCCGCCTTCTTCTCGGATGCGGCGTAGGAAATCGCCTGGAGGACCGGGAGCGCCTGGAAGCGCGGTTGCATCACGGAGGCGAGATTCGTCGCGGCACTGAGGATCGCGATGCTTCGGGGCGCCACACCGGACGTGCGATCGTAGTGTGTCGCGACTCCGCGGGCGGCGGCACGGATCACCTCGAGGGGCGGCGCGTTCGCGCGGAACGCCTTGGCGGAGGCATCGATAGCGTCCGGCCGCGAGGCGGCCACCGCGGATTCGACCTCCGTCAGGAGCGACGAGAGGCCCGCGACCGCCATCGGGCGCGCGCATCGTGAGGTGCTTAGAAAAACCTTCGTCCCCTCCTCCGGCGAGAGGGACCCGCGCACAAGATCCGGACGTCGAGCGCAACGGTCAAATCCGACCGCCTCTTAGGGTGCGGGCAAGCATGGCGACGCGCTTCGCATTCTGGCGGAAGATCGAGGAAGACGCGCTGGCGGAGAAGCACGCGCAGCCCGGCCTGCTGTCCGATTTCATCCTCGGGAGCCAGGACGGACTCGTGAACGTGTTGGGCGTCATCCTCGGTGTCGCCGTGGCGTCGCGGAACCTCTCGGACCCGATCACGATCATCCTGGCGGGCGGCCTCGCCGCGACCTTCGCGGAGTCCATCTCGATGGGGTCGGTGGCCTACACGTCCACGCTCGCGCGCCGGGACCACTACCTCGCCGAGGTCGAGCGAGAGCGGCGGGAGATGGTGGAGCTGCCGGACCTCGAGCGGCAGGAGGTCCGCGACATCCTTGAGCGCTGGGACTTCCATGGGCAAGAGCTCGACGAGCTCGTGGAGAAGATCACCTCGAAGCCAAAAGCGTGGTTGGAGATCATGATGGCCCACGAGCTGAACCTGGCGCCGGTCGAGAAGACCCAGGCCCGCAAGAGCGCGATCCTGGTGGGCATCGCCGCCGTCCTGGGGTCCCTCGTCCCGTTGATCCCGTTCATCGTCATCGGGAGGGACATCATCCTTGGGGTCGAGGTCTCCCTCGTCGTGAGCACGATCACCCTGTTCCTCATCGGTTGGTGGAAGGCGAGGACGACGATCGGGAGGCCGACGCGAAGCGGCGTGCAGATGGCGATCATCGGAATCGCGTCCGCGGTCGCGGGCTTCGGAATCGCGTTCCTCGTGAGCGGCGGCCGAGGGGCGTAGGCGAAGCTTTGCCGGAAAATCCGCATGTCGCTGGGCCCGCGGGCGGGTCGCCGTAGCCCTTATCTCCGTCCGCGACATGGCGCGAGCCGCGCGGTGCTAGTCTAGTCTGGTTAGGACATAGCCTTGCCAAGGCTATAAGGCGGGTTCAAATCCCGCGCACCGCACTTTATCATCGAGCGGGGCCCGCTTCCCCTCCGACCGATCCGCGATGTTCTCTTATCGGCCTCTGGGTCGGGGTCACGTCAGCACGCCCCGAAAGCGAACTCCACACGCCGCGGACTAGGAACCGCAATTGTGGCCCAGTGTTTCTTTCTGGACGCGGGAAACGAAAAAAGAACCGATGCCTTTATCGCGGAGACCCTTCCATCGGCCGCCGAAGGAATGGGATCATTGTGATGTCAAAACCGCGTACGGCATTCATCGTGGCTTTGGGCATCGCGGCCGCCCTCCTCGCGACGTCGGCGTTCTCGACGCCGGCCGCGGCCGCGAACACGTCGATCAAACTCTACGGCAGCCGCGCCGGAGGCTGGGGCTTGACGAACACGAGCCTCTCGACCCCGGGCCCGCCGCTGACCGTCTACGTGGGCGACAACGTGACGCTGAACCTGACCTCGCTGGACGGTTTCAGCCACCGGTGGTTCATCGACTACAACGGCAACAACGTCTCGAGCGGGTCGGAGCCGACGTCGCCGAACTTCGGGACCGCGCTGCTTTGGAATTTCACTGTCTCGAATGTGACCGGGACGTTCCACTATCGGAGCGACCGCACCGCGGGACCGGGCGACGACCTCACGACCATGTGGGGCAACATCACGATCTCCGCGAACCCGCCGTCGAACCCCTTGCTGCCGGGCGGTGAGAACACCGTCCTCATCGTCGCGGGCGTCTTGATCATCGTCGCGGTCATCGCCTTCGCCGCCTTCTTCTGGCGACGGATGGGCAAGCGGGAGACGCCGCCTCCACCGCCGCCCCAGTGAAACCGGGCGCGGATCGAACCGCGCCCATCGACTTCTTTTACCCTCGGCTCCATCCCACGGAATCGTGGCGAAGCTCTCGGACATCGGGGAGCGCGGCGCGATCGACATGCTCGCGCGGATCTTCGACCGCGGCCAACCGATCGGCCTCGGCCACGACTGCGGCGTGGTCGAGTGGGGGGACGATTACCTCGTCGTGACGACGGACGTCGTGAACCGGAAGACGCACATCCCGGCCGGGGCCACGGCGCAACAGATCGGCTGGTATGCGACCGCGGTGAACCTGAGCGACATCGCGGCGGCGGGCGCGCGGCCCCTCGGCTTCGTCGCGGCCCTCTCGATGCCCGCCGACACCGACGTCGAGTTCCTCCGGGGCCTCGCGAACGGGATAGAGGAATGTGTGCGGGAGTTCGGGATCGCGGTCCTCGGTGGGGACACGAAGGAAGCGGACATCCTCGCGATCGCGGGCACCGCCTTCGGCCGGGTGCGGAAGGACCGGATCCTGCTCCGGACCGGGGCGAGGCCGGGCGATGCGATCGTCGTCACGGGGGACCTCGGCCGTGCCGGGCATGCCGCGAAGATTCTGGAGCAGTCGTCGGGCCTCCGGACCGAGGCGCTGAATCAGCTCCTGCGGCCGTACCCGCGGGTCGCCGACGGCATGTTCTTCTCCGAGTCCGGTGCGGTCACGAGCTGCATGGACCTGTCGGATGGGCTCGGAGCCAGCCTGGGCCAATTGGCCGCGATGACGAAACTCTCGTACCAGATCGATGAGGCGGCGCTCCCTCGGTACGCGGGCCTCACGTCGCTCCCGCCCGCGGTCGCGAAGGAACTCGTCCTCTACTACGGAGGCGACTACGAACTGCTCGCGACGGTTCGGCCCGATGCGATTCAGACGGTCCTCGCGCGGTATTCGGAATCGTCCCTGCGAGAACGTCGACGGCTCACGATCATCGGGAAGGTCGCGGCCTCCGGCGGCAACATCCTCGTGACGAAAACCGGGAAGGAGCCTCTCATGGCGAAGGGCTGGGAACACTTCCGTTCTTCCGGGATTCGGTAGCCTGTCGCAAAGTGTTTTAACCCGATAGGACCAGTGTACCGGCACACGATGATTTCGACACCGGAAATCCTCGATGTCCGGGAGCCGCCGGGCAAGGCGATGGGGAAGGTCGCCGAGCTCTGGAAGCCGGTCGAGGGCACGAACAAAATCATGTGCACGGCGTGTGCCCGCTACTGCAAGATCGGCGAGGGCCAAGTCGGCCTGTGCGGCATTCGCGGCGTTCACGAGGGCAAGCTCTGGTTGTACGTGTACGGGCGGGTCATCACGGGCCACGTCGACCCGATCGAAAAGAAACCCGTGTCGCACTACCGGCCTGGGTCGAAGATCTTCAGCATCGCGACGACTGGCTGTAATTGGCTTTGCCGTTACTGTTTTCTTCCAGGCACGCGCGTTCTCACAACTCAAGGGCACGTCGCAATCGAGTCGATTTTCGCGGACGGCGAATCGACCGAGAGCTCCGAAATCCGGCGGGTGAATGGTCGGTCCGTCCTGACCCACGAGGGTCGCTGGCGGCGAATCAGCAAAGCTTTCGAGCACCTCTACTCGGGGCGCGTCATCCAGGTTCGGCCCTTCTACTTGCCCGGTTTCGATTGCACTCCGGACCATCACGTGTACGCTTCGATCGGCGGCAGGCACGTCTGCCGAGTCGAGGCAAGCGACCTGAAGCTTGGCGACTTCCTCGCAATCCCGCGACTCAAGGAGGACGCAGTGGGCGAAATCGATGTGGAGTCAATCCTGCGCGCTTCTGATTCTCCACACTACCGGTACGACGTTCAGATCGAAGTCACCAATGGCCGGGTTCGGTGGTCCGCCGAACATGGCAACGGGATTCCGGCCCGATTGGAATTGACCCCGGAGCTCGCGCGGTTGTTCGGATACTACTGCGCTGAGGGCTCGGTCAACTGGCATCCCAAACGGGCGAACAGCGGGGCAGTCTGGTTCAGTCTCGGCTCTCACGAAGAGCCTCGCCTTCGAGAGGTTGAGCGCCTGCTCAAGGAAGTGTTCGGAGTGACCACGCGGCGTTCGCGTCAGAGGAATCGAGTTGCCGTCATTGCCCCCGGAGCATCCCTGGCGACGCTTTTCCGAAGTTTGTGTGGGGATGCCAGTTCGAACAAACAGGTTCCGGAACTAATCTTACGCTCCCGAGACGCCGAAATCTTGCGTGGTTTTGCAACGGGGTACTTCAATGGCGACGGTTACGTCACCCAACGCAGAGGCGGTGGACTAGTCCTCGGTAGCACCTCCGTGTCGGAAACTCTTACGTTCGGCGTTGCCCAGGTCCTTTTCGGACTTGGGGAAATGCCTCGAGTTTATAGGTCTCGTAACAAACCAACCTACGAAATCGAAGGCCGGGTCGTCTCGAGGTTGGACGACCACATGGTTCGGCTGTGGGTGGAGGAGGTATCTCTCGAGCCCGACGGGGCAGCCTGGACAGCTTCCAAAGTCCGCGTTCTCCAAACCCCTGATTTCTTCCTCGTGCCGATTCGATCGATCGAAGAGAAGGAGTACATCGGTCCTGTCTACAATATAGAGGTCGAAGAGGACCACAGCTACACTGCGAATTTCATGGCGGTTGCAAACTGCCAGAACGCGGACATCTCCCAGCGCCGCAAGGTCGAGGGTATCGAGGTCGAGCCGCAGGACGTCGTCCGCATGACCCTCGAACAAGGATGCCAGGGCCTCGCATACACCTACAACCAACCGACGATCTTCATCGAATTCGCGCGAGACATCGGCATGATGGCTCGCAAGGCGGGCCTCCTGAACATCTTCGTGTCGAACGGATACGACACCCCGGAGACCGTGGCGGAGATGCCGAAGTTCCTCGACTGCGTCACGGTGGACTTCAAGGGATCCGGCGAAACGAACTTCGTCCGGAAGTACATCAACATCCCGAACGCGGATCCGATCTTCCAGACGCTCCTCGACACGCGAGACACGAAGAAGATCCACATCGAGATCACGGACCTGATCGTTCCGCAGGTCGGCGACGATCTCAACGCCGCGCGCAAACTGTCGAAGTGGGTGTACGACAACCTGGGCCCCGACACGCCGATCCACTTCCTGCGGTTCCACCCGGACTACAAGATGATGGAGTTCCCCTGGACGCCCGTCGAGACGCTCGAGAAGCACTGCGCCGTCGCGAAGGAGGAGGGCCTGAAGTACGTCTACATCGGGAACGTCTCGGGCCATCCGCTCGAACACACGTATTGCCCAGGCTGTGGCGCGGTCGCGATCAAACGGTACGGATTCGACATCACCGGCTGGTACCTCGACAAGGACAACAAGTGCAAGAAGTGCGGATACCAGCTCGCGATCTTCGGTCGACTCGAGCGGACCGCGAAAGAGAACCGGTACTACAGCGTCCTGTACCACCGGTAGCCGTTTTTACGGGAGAGGTTTCCCGGAACAACAACTAAATAAGGTCGGGCGCATCGCCCGCCGATTCGGAGGGAGTCGCGTGCCCGTGGCGGTCGAGGCGCTCCGGAAACTGCTCACTGATTTCAACTCCCGGACGGGCGCGAAGATGTCCGCGATCGTCTCGCGCTCCGGGGTGCCGGTTGCCTGGGTCCTCCCGGACGACGCGCAAGTCGACAACTTCGCGACGATGGCCGCGACCCTGCTCGGCGCCCTCGAGGTCATGTACGGGACGATGAAGATGGAGGCTCCAAACCGGATCACGGTCGCCTCGGACAGCGGGATCCTCAGCGTGCACGGTGTCACGGGCAAGATGTTCTTCGTCGCGATGGCGGACAAACAGACCGCCGCCTTCGGCAAGGCGGTGGCGGATGCGCTCGGGAAGGCGAAAGGCCTTCTGGGCGAGACCTAGGCGGTCTTCCGCCGAGGCCAATGTGGAATGAGCTCGACGATCCACTTGCGGATCCGTTGGTACCACACGACGCGTCGGCTCACGAGCTCCACGAGGAGCGCCATTCCGATCCCGACGAACGCGCCCGCGAGGATGTCCGAGGGCCAGTGGAGTCCGAGGTAGACGCGGCTCAGACCGACGAGGGCCGCGAACGCCATCCCGGCGCCTCCGGCCCGCCAGCGGAATCGCAAACCGACGAGCCCCGCAAGAGCGAATGCACGGGATGCATGACCGCTGGGGAGCGACGGATCCGGCTCCGTGACGCACCCGTATCCGGGGAGGGTCCGGGCCCCGAACGAAACGTCGACGCAAGGCCGCGACCGGTCGACGAGGTACTTGATCGCCGTCGTGACGACGACCGTGAGGACGAGGATGAGAATGAAATCGAACGTCGCCTCCCGCTGGCCGCGCAACCAGAGAGGGATCGCGAAGAGAGCGAGGATGTATGTGCCGCCGAGTGTCGTGATGAGGATCATGATGACGTCCAGGGTTGCGTTCGTGCCGGCGAGGTTGAGCGCCCGGAAGAGGAGCTCGTCCACACCCCCGATTGAAGCGAACATCGGGATCGGGTTCACGCGCCCGGATAGCCAGAGGTCCTTTAAACCCGTGGCAACTCGGACAATCCTCAAACCCTGAATCATCATGGCCGCCACGAGATGGACCGGGCGCGAGCCGTCTACGAACGCCTCCTCGACTACTACAGACCGCAGCACTGGTGGCCCGCCGAGACGGCCTTCGAAGCGATCGTCGGTGCTCTCCTCATGCAGCAGACCTCTTGGCGGAACGTCGAGGCCGCGATCGGCAACCTGCGTCGGGCGCGTCTCCTCGAGGTCCGAGCGCTCGCCGATGCACGCATCCCGATCATCCGGCGACACGTGCGAATCGCTGGTCTTTACCGGACGAAGCCGGCGCGCCTCCAGGCGTTCTGCCGCCATCTCCTCGACCGATCCGGGGGCGACCTCGCTCGCTACTTCGCCCGTCCCACAGACGTGGTGCGCGCCGACCTCCTGGCCCAGGACGGCGTCGGCCCGGAGACGGCGGACTCGATCCTCCTCTACGCGGGCGGCCACCCAGTCTTCGTCGTCGACGCGTATACCGAACGGATCGGCCGCCGGATCGGACTCTTCCGGACCGGCGAATATCCCGCGATCCAACGATACTTCGAGGAACACGTTCCCCGGGATCTCGCGGCGTATCAGGAGTACCACGCCCTCCTCGTGCGGCACGCGAAGACCCTGTGTCGCCGCGCGAACCCTGCGTGCGCCGAATGTCCGGTGCAGTCCCTCTGCGACTTCGGCCGCCGTCGAAAGCGATAAGGACGACCGCGTCCTCGGGAGGAACCGATGGTGCGCGCGATCACGTTCGACGCGTTCGGGACCCTGATCGACACGGGACGGGATGTGCTGATCCGCATCGCCCGCTCCGTGTGCGAGGATCAGCGGCCGAGCCTCGACGCGGAGGCCCTCCTCGCGACGTGGGACCGTCACTTCTTCGCTGCGGAGACCGCCCCGTTCCTCACATTGGCGGAGATCACGGAAGACAGCCTCGGCAAGACGTTTCGCGAGTACGGCATCGAGGCGACCCCCGTGCCGTATGTGGATCGGCTCGTCGCGTTGTGGCGAGAAGCGAAAGCATACGCCGAAGTCCCGCGAATCCTCGATGCGCTGGATGGCGTCCCGCGGGCCGTCGTCTCGAATGCGGATCACGAGTTCCTCTTGGACATCCTCGAACGCAACGGCCTGCGGTTCGACGCGGTGATCACGTCGGAGTCGGCGCAGACGTACAAACCGCGCCCGCGAATCTTCGAAGCGGCCCTCGAATCCCTCCGGGTCCGGCCGAACGACGTGATCCACGTGGGAGACTCCCTCGTGGCCGACGTCGAGGGCGCCTCGCGGCTCGGAATGCGGACCGTGTGGGTCAACCGCGCAGCCCTGCGTCGGGGTCCCGCCGATCCCGCGCCGGACGCCGAAGCGCGCGACCTCAACGAGTTGCCCGCGATCGTCGAGCGGCTCTCCCGGGACCGTTGATCGGCCGCTCGTCCGCGTGGCTGCCGGGAGGAAATCGGGAAAACGGCACCGGTGGCCCACATGGTTAAGTAACGACTCTCCGTTATCCGCATCGGAGGGGGCGGAGGGAGTGCCCAGTGTCACCGTGGGAGAGAGGATTCTCGTCCACCTCTCCGGATTTCTGCGTCACGCGGACTCGTACGAATGCCCCGTCGAGATGACCCAGGACGGCATCGCGAACGCCCTCTTGTTGAGCCGCGCACACGTCGCGCTCGAGTTGAAACGACTCAAGTCGACGGGCAAGGTGCAGGAGCGGATGGCCCATGTCGCGAACGCCCGTTCGCGTCGGAAGGTGTACGAGCTGACGCCGGCGGGCCAAGAGATTTCGCGGCGGATGCGGGAACACGCGCGGGCCCGGACGATCGAGCTGTCGGCCGTGGAAGGTCGCCGGACCGTCCTCGGGGCCGAGGCGATCGACGCGTTGCGCCACGCCGGCCTGCGGGAGGCCGAGGCCGTCCAGCGGATCCTCGCCTCCGACGTTGTCGAGCTGCCCCGACCGGAGCCGACCAAGCCGGCCGCGGTCCCGAGCCGGACGTTCTTCGGCCGCGAAGACGAGCGTCGCATCCTGGAGGGATGGCTGGCCTCCGACTCGAGGGCCGTCGCCGTGGTGATCGGCGTCGCCGGCATCGGAAAGTCCGCGCTCCTCGCGCGGGTCCTCGTGGACGAACGCCGGCCGAAGCTCCTGCGGCGCGTGTACGCCCACGACGATGCGCACGGCCTCCTGAGTTCGTTCGCCGACTTCCTCGCACACCAGAACCGCCGACGGCTCAAGGCCGCCATCACGCGCCCGGCGTACGACCCGATCGAAGTGATCGCGGTCCTCCGGGAGGATCTCGCGGGCTGCGTCATCGCGATCGATGACCTCCACGCGAGCCCCGCTGCCGACGCCCTCCTCCGGGCGGTCGTCGAGCATCCGTTGGACGCGAAGATCCTCGTCGCGAGCCGCGCGCAGCCGACGTTCTTCGAGCCGCCCGACGTCGCGCGGGGACGCGTCCTCGAACTCCGCCTCGAAGGGCTCGACGACGAGTCCGCCGCGGAGCTGCTCGCATCCCGCGGGGCCTCCTTGGAACCGGACGACGTGCCCCGGGTCGTCGCCGCGACGGGTGGACACCCGCTCGCCCTCGAGCTCTTCGCCGCGAGCGGGCTCGACGCGGGAGCGGTCGAAACGGAGCGCTACGTGCTCGACACGGTCCTCGAGGACCTCGACGGCGCGTCGGAGAATCTCCTCTGCACGTTCGCGGTCTTGCGTCGCCCGGCGCGCTCCCCGGAGAGTTTCGGGGCGACCCTCTCGCAGCTCCGGCGACTCGTGCGCCGCGCGCTCCTGCACCATCGCGACGAGGGCTATCTGTTGCACGACCTCGTGAAGGAGTTCTTCCTCCGACGGATGGGCGACGTGCCCCGACGGGAAGCGCACGTCCGCGCGGCCTCCTACTGGGCGAGCCGACAAGACGTCCTCGAAGAGGCGTACCATCGGATCGAGTCTGGGGACCTCGGGGCCGCGGTCGCCCGGCTCGTCGACGTCGGACCGGCGTTCGCGGAGAGCGCAAGGGCGGGAGACCTGGAGGCCGCCCTCCTCCGGGTTCCGCAGGATTCGAGGCTCGACGCGCTCCTGGCGGAGACGCAGATGTTCCTCGGAAAGTTCGCCGAGGCGCGGGCGGTCCTCGAGCGGATCGCGAGAACCGGCACGCCCCCCGAACGCCTTCGAGCGCACATTCAACTCGGACGGATCGCAAATCGACTCGCATCGTACCAGGACGCGAGGTCGATCCTCGCGGAAGCGGTCCGGGAGGCCTCGGCGCTCGGGGTCCCGGAGGTCGAGGGGGAAGCGTTGCGGGCCCTCGGCGGCGTGGAGCGGAAGCTCGGGGACCTTCCGGCGGCCATGGGGCACCTCGAGCGCGCGGCGGACCTCTTGCCACACGGCTCGCGCGAGCGGGTCCGGACGCTGACCGATCTCGGCGCCGTCCTGATCGCGCGCGGGGACCACGCCCGCGCGAAGGCGCGTCTCCTCGAAGCCTCTTCGTCCGTACGGAGCGGCACGAGAGACGACGCCGCGATCCAGATCAACCTCGGGATCGTCTCGAGCCACGAAGGGGACACCCGGACGGCCGCGGAGATGTTCGCGCGGTCCGCGGAGATTGCCTTGGGTTCCGGCGACGTCCGATTCGCATCGTACGCCCTGGCGAACGCGGTCGACAATTTCCTCCGGCTCGGGGCGGTCGAGGCCGCGGCCGCAAGCGCGGAGCGCGCGGTCCGGCTCGCGGAGACGATCGGAGATCCGGTCGCCCTCTCGACCGCCAAGGCGAACCTCGGCCTGGTGTTCGCGAAGCGTGGCGACTGGACGAAGGCGGAAGCGCATCTGCTCGAGTCGGTCGAGATGATCGCGCGACTCGAGAACCCGTACTCGCTCGCGACCCGGTACGAGGAGATCGCGCGCCTCTATGAGACCCAAGGTCGCGGCGGCGACGCGGCCCCGTGGCGAGCGCGGGCCGATGACCTGTTCGCGCGCCTCCAAGGTGGCGGGGCGACGCCCGTGGTCGGATCCTGAACGTGCGTCTTGCGGTCCCGACGAGGATCGCTTTCGAACCGAACACCGTCCACAAATCCACCGTCCGAGGCCGTCGGACATCTATCGGACCAAATCATTAAGTAGGTCAGACATGATGCCGCGCCGTCCGCGGGGTTTCTCCCTGCGGACACCGGGATGGGACGCCGCATGTCATCCGCCCTGCTATCGAGGGCCTGTGCTATTGCCTTCGCGCTGATCATCGGGCTTCTGGCCTTCGCCGCGCTGATTCCCGCCGCGAACGCCGTCCCGAGTCCGAACCCGATCCAGCCCGCGGCGATGACCGTCACGGTGGTCCTCGACAAGTCGTCGTATCTGAGCGGCGACACCGCGACGGCGCAGGCGATCGTGTACCGCACGCCCGCTCCCGGGAACTACACGTACGTGTGGCGCGTCCGGAACTTCTTCTTCCAACTCCTGAACACGACCACGACCGCGGGGGCCACGTTCCGGTATCCGATCGCCCTCGACTACACGGGCACCCTCCGCTTCGAGGCGACCGTGGACGACGGCCAGGGAACCGTCGCGGCCGGCCAGCAGAGTGCGACGGTCGCGCAGGCGTACATGGCCCTGAGCCTCGATCGCGGGGACTACAACCCCGGCGACACGATCAGCGCCTTCTATGGCGTCACCTCGCATGTGATCACGAACCCCTCGTATGCGTACGAGGTCGACGACACGAACGCGGTCATCGTCTTGTCCGGGACCACGAGCGCGACGTTCTTCTCGTTCCGCACCCCGAACCCGTCGAGCCGCAGCTACACGTTCCACGTGACCGCCACGGACCGAGGGAACAGCACCCAGGCGCAGGCGACGATCAGCCAGGCGGCGGGCTTCGTCCTCGGCTTGAGCTTCGAGAAGACCTCGTACGCGGCCGGCGAGACGGTCCACGCGCACCTCATCCTGACCGCGAAAGGCACGGCGTCGCTGCCGAGCCAGTTCCGTTGGGCCCTGTCGACCGCGTCGGCCTCGGTCTCGTCCATCACTACGGGCCCGACCGCGGATCTCTTCCTGACAATCCCCCAGGGGACCGGGAACGGAGGCCTGCTCGTGTTCGCCAATGAACTCAACACGGGCGCGAGCGCGTTCCAGACGGTCCAGGTCGGCCCGACCGGGAGCTCGTTCTGGTCCTCCGAGGTCGGAGGCTTCCCCGCCTTTGCGATCGTCCTCAGCGTCCTGTTCCTCCTGCTCCTGATTGCGGTGATCGCGGTCTGGCGGCGAGGCGGAGGCGGCTTCGGCCCGATCGGCGGCAAAGCGGCAGTCCCGCCCCCGCCGCCGGAAGGGCCCGTCCGCTCCGCGCCCACCTCGCCGATGTCGATCAACTGTCGCCGCTGCGGCAAACCGATCGACCTGTCGACGAGCCGCCGGCCCATCGAGGTCATGTGCCCCTCGTGCGGCGAGACCCAGGTCGTCACCTGAGCGGCGCAACATTCTTAGGCGCGGGACTGCGTTCCCGGCCGCTCTCGGGAGACGGGCCATGGGGGACGAGGACGACCTGCTCAAGGCGGCTCAGAAGAACGACCTCGCGAAGGCCACCGCAATCCTCGATCGCCATCCGTCGCTCCTCCGGATGAAAACCCCGAACGGGACGCTCGTCCTGACCGCCACCTTCTACGGGGCCGCGGACGTCGTCAGGATGCTGCTCGCCCGGACGCCGGAGGATGCGTTGAACCTCTACGAGGCCGCAACGGTCGGGAACGCGCGCCGGTTGAAGACGATCCTCGGGCAATCCCGCGTCCGGGTGAACGAGTCGACCCCGGAGGAGGGCTTCACCCCGCTCAGCCTCGCGGCGTTCTTCGGTCAACCTGAGGCGGTCAAGGTCCTCCTCGAGTACGGCGCCGACGTGAACTTCAAGCCGCCGAGTCGGTTCGCGAACACGGCGGTCGACGCGGCCGTCTCGGGCGACCACGCGGAGGTTGTGCGGATCTTGCTCGCGGCAGGGGCGAACCCGAACGTGAGGAGCGAGGCGAATTACACCACGCTCCACAAGGCGGCGGTGCACGGCAATCTCGATGTCGTCCGCATGCTCCTGGACCGCGGTGCGGACGTCCATGCGGTCCGAGACGGCGGTCACACGCCGATGGACGACGCGAAAGAGAAGGGACACGTGGCGATCGCGGATCTGCTCCGAGCGCGAGGGGCGAAGGGCTAGTTCCCGCACCGGGGCGTGACGCACTCAAGCCGACGGCTGGAGGAACATCCAGCGATGCCCTTCGACATCCTCGGCCCGGTATAACCGCCCGTATGGCGCTTCCTCGAGGTCGGAAAGCATCGTCGCGCCGGCGGCCTTCGCCTTCGCAAAGTGCCGGTCGACATCGTCCACGTGGACGAGCAGCCCGTCGATGACCCATGGGACCGCGGACCATTTGCGGGCGGCCGCGCACGTCTCCCGGTGATGCTTCGGGCCCTGGTAATCCGGCGTCGGCGTCGCCAGGAAGACCCGGCCTTTCCCGAGTCGCAACTCGGCGTGCGTGATCCGCCCGTCGCGGTCCTTCATCCGCTGGTCTTTGCGTTCACGGAAACCGAAGGCACGGACCAACCAATCGATGGCCGCGACGGCATCCTCGTAGGCGACCATCGGCACGATCGTCGGCATCTCCTCCCCCTTCGCTTGGGCCATTTCGTCCCTCGCTCCCGCGAAAGTGGACGTGGATACTTAACTCCTGCCGGAAGGCCGCTGAACGCGATCTCGCTTGTTCGGAGCAGCCGTCTCGTCAGATTCTCTTGAGGACGCCCGCGATCCGGCGGATGCATTCGACGATCGTCTCGCGGGAGGCGGCATACGAGAGACGGAGATGGCCCTCCCCGGCCTCACCGAACGCGCTCCCCGGGGTCACCGCGACGTTCGCGTCCTTCAGGATCCGTTCCGCGAGGGACGCGCTCTCCAATCCGACATCCAGCCGAGGGAACACGTAGAACGCGCCACTCGGTCGATCCGTCGAGAGTCGGTCGATGTTCTTGAGCTCTCGGAGGACGATCTCCCGGCGCGCGCGGAATTCGTCGACCATTGTCTTCAACGGAGCGTCGGGACCTCGTAGAGCCGCGACGCCCGCCTTCTGCGCGAACGCGGTCGCGCACGTGATCGTGTGTTCCTGCACCTTCCCGATTTGCCGGACCATCGGTGTCGGGGCGACGAGCCAGCCGAGCCGCCAGCCCGTCATCGAGTAGGTCTTCGAGAAGCCGTTCACGGTGACGGTGCGGTCGAACATGCCGTCCAGGGATGCGGGCGAGACGTGCTCGCCCTCGTACAGGATCTTCTCGTAGATCTCGTCGCTCACGACGGTGAGGTCGTGGTCCGCCGCGAGATCCGTGAGGCCGCGCATCTGGGCCAGGGAGTACACCGAGCCGGCGGGATTCGACGGCGAGTTGAGCACGAGGAGCCGGGTCCGCGGGGTGATCGCCTCCGCGACTGTCTCCGTCGAGGGCACGAATCCGTCTTCGTCCGCGGCGCGGATCGGCACGGGCTTCGCACCCGCGAGGGTCACCATCGGGGCGTACGAGACCCAGCCGGGATCGGGGATCAGGGCTTCGTCCCCGGGATCGAGGAGCGCCATGAACGTCATGAAGAGCGTGTGTTTCGTCGGCGCGACGATCACGTTCTCCGCCTTTGCGGGAATCCCGTTTTCCTTTAGCGACTTTTCCGCGATCGCCTCGCGCAGCTCGCGGATTCCGGGAGCGGCGGTGTATTTCGTGTAGCCGTCGTCCAGCGCCTTCTTGGCCGCCTCGACGATGTGCGCGGGCGTCGGGAAGTCCGGCTCGCCGATGGCCAGCGAGAGGATCTTCTTCCCCTGGCCCTGAGAATCCGCGATGAGGTCGCTGATGCGGACCGTGGGAGAGGGCTCGAT
>DATMDM010000022.1:0-4002 GCA_035557795.1 Thermoplasmata archaeon
GCCCACCCTATCTCGGCGCCGAGCGCCACACACTGGGCAGGTCTTACTCGTCCATGCAGGATTGACTTTGATGACTGGCACGCCCTCGAGAGCAGCCTTGTATTTGATCTGGCGGTGGAGCTCGCCGCGAGGCCAGGAAGAGAGACGGCGGTTCATTCGCCGAGAACGGCCGTCAGCGCCGTGGAGCGTGAGGTCCTCGAGGACGATCGCCGCCCGACGACCTTTGGCGAACTGCACGAGCCGTTTTGAGACCCGGTGCAGCCTCTGACGAACGCGATGCCTCTCCCTGTGTCCTTCCCGGTCCAGCAGGCGACGCATGACCCTCCGATCCCCGGCCTTTTTCACCGCGAGCTTCCTCCGTCGTCGGAAATGAGTTTGCTGGATTCGCCGGACGCCACCAAACGGCAGACGCGTTGGGACAATGCCCTCGTCGGAGGCCAGGACTCCGTCCATCGAATCCTCGTTCGTGTCGAGGGCGATCGCCCCCTCCGGCTCGTAGCCCTTTGGAGCCTCCCGACGGACGACGAGAATGATCTTGCCTGGGACGACGGTCAGAGAACCCAGCGTCCAAGATGAATCGCTCAGGAACGAGCGATGCCATTTGGAAAGGGGCAGGTGGAGCTGCACGCCTTCCGTCCCCCGGACCGGGATGCGGAGGCGTCCCGTCTCGCGGTCGAGCCAATAGGACTGGTTCTCCGCCTTCAGCATGAGTCTGCGCAGGAACGGGATGGAAGACCGTGTCCCTTTTCTTATCCGCCGGCGGTGGGCCTTCAGGACGCCGAGAGAAACCTCGAAAGCGGAGAGGATGTACTGTTTGTGCACGGCATGCCGAGCGCTGAGGTCCCTGTACGCGGCCCGCGCAAGTCGGACGCGGGAACGGATGTCCGCGTTCAGCGCGATCCGGATCGATTCGTTGACAAGGAGGCGAAATTCAGCGAGGAGCCAGCCCAACTGCGGAGCATCCCACGCGATTGGGAACAGCAGGGCCCGATGGGCGTCCACGCTTTATCTTGGGGAAGAGGCGAACGTTAGGCCTTCCAAGGGAGATGCCCGAAAGTGAAAATCCGAAGATCACCTGTCGAGCAATGAAACGGGCGATCGAGCGGCACGGCACCGTGAAGGTGGCCGCGTCGCCGGCCCAGGCATCGAGCCGTCAAGGAGTCCACCAACGCGGAGGTTCTTCCATATACTTAAGTGGACTTTGCTCAATCCCTTCGCGTGGCGAGGGGGTACCGCCGGAAGCGGTTCTATTCCACGGCCAACCGAATCCTCGCCCATCTGTCGGCGACGGCGTCTCACGAGCCCGCGAGCCTGAGCGGACTCACGCAGGAAGGGATCGCCGCGGCGACCCATTCCGGGCGTACGACCGCGACGAAGTGGCTCGCGCGCATGGAGTCGTCCGGCCTCGTGGTCGGTGAACGCGCGCACGTCCCGGGCCATCGCGTCCGGAAGACCGTGTATCGATTGAGTCACGAGGGATGGGTCCAGGCGATGAAGCTCCGGTCCCGATTGCATTCGGACATCGTGGAGGTCCTCGCGCCGGGCCTCGACCCGACGCCGATGCGCGTCGCAGAGATCCCCGAGATCTTCCCGGCGTACGTCAACATGACCGCCGCTGTCTCCCTCGTACGGCGCGGCCGGCTCGACTTCACGAAGCTCCACGGCATCGGCTCCGGAGGCGTCGCACCGCTCCTCTGGGGCGACACGTTGCGGCGCCTCGGTCGCGTCTTTGGCCGCACCGAGGAATTCATCGAACTCGATTCGTGGGCCGTCTCGCCTTCGTCCCTCCTGATCGTGACCGGCATCGCCGGCATCGGGAAGAGCTCGCTCGTCGCGAGCTGGCTCGTGCGCCAGCGTCCCCGGCCGTACATCTACTGGTTCGAAATCCACGATGGCACGACGCGGCCGATCCTCCTCGAAGACCTGGCCGCTTTCCTCAGTCGGCTCGGCCGTCGCGGGCTGAAGAATCTTCTGGCTGAACATCGGGCGGCGGACCCTCAGGTGATCACCCGCGTGCTCTCCCACGACCTGCGGGAGGTCCCGATCCTCGTCGTGCTCGACAACTATCAGCGCGCGACCCCCGACCTCGCGCGGTTCATCGCCGGGCCGCTCCTCGAGCTGGTCCACGCCGCGTCGACGAAGGTCCTCCTGATCTCCCGCACACGACCCGCAAGCCTCATGCGGCGCAAGGTCGCGAAAGATTCGCGGGCCGCGGTCCTCCATGTGCACGGGCTCGACTTGGAGGCGTCGCTCTCCCTGCTCCGGGCGAAAGGATTCGCCGGGGACGAGGTCGCGCTCCAGCGGGCCGCGAGTTCCGCGCGGGGCCACCCGATCCTCCTGTCGTTCGCGGCGCAGACCGGTTCGAGCGTGAGCGGGGAGATGACCCGCTATCTGGAGCGGGAGATCTGGCGCACCCTGTCGAAGGACGAGCGGACCATCCTCGAGGCGTCGTCGTTGTTCCGCGGCCTGATCCCGGCCGACTCGCTGCATTGTTTCTCCGACGAATGGCAGGCCGCGGTCCACGGGCTCCAGGCGAAGAACCTCCTTGCGCCGACGATATCCGGCGGCGTCGTCGTGCACGATACGATCCGCGAGTACATCCGAGAGCGCCTCCCGGAGGCGCGTCGGCGGTCGTTCCATTCGCTCGCGGCGGTCTACTTCATGGACGGTTCCGAGATGCGGGACCGACTCGAAGGGATGTACCACCTGATCGAAGCCGGCGACATGAATGCCTTCGGCGATTACCTGGCCGAAACGAGCAGCGCGCTCCTGGACTCCGTGCCGGCCTCCGAACTCCTGACGGTCTTGCGGAAGATCGACCGCACCGCGCTCGATCCGCTCTCGGCGTGCATCCTCCCGGAACTCATGGGCGACACGTTCCGGGCGCTCGGAGATCTCCAACCCGCCATGTTGGAATATCGACATGCGGTCCAGCAGTCCGAGGCGAGTCGTCGGTCCGATCGAGTCCCGCGGCTGCTCCGGAAGATCGCATCGATCGAACGGTGCCGGAAGGAGAACGCCAAGGCCCTCGGCCATCTCGTCGAGGCGCAGGCTCGCCTGGAGGCGCACCCGGATCCGGCGGAGCGGGGCGAGGTCCTGCGGGAACTCGCGCTCCTCGAGAAAGACCAGGGGACCCTCGCGGAGGCGGTCGTCCACATGAACCAGGCGGTCGACCTGGCGACGGAAGTCTCCGAACCCGGTGCCCTGTCGCGGTCTCTGACGGCGCTCGGAGCCATCGAGGGCATCCGCGGGAATTTCGAACGGGGATTGGAGGTCAAACTCGAGGGCCTTCGCATCGCCGAGCGGGGTGGCAACCTGACGGAGATCGCGCGCGCGTCCATTTCCGCGGGCGTGTCCCTCCACGAGCTCCGACGGTACGAGGAGAGCCTGAAGTACTACGATCGAGCACTTCAAATCGGCCGGCTCGTCGGGAACATCCGACTCCAAGGCTACGCGCTCATGGATCGGGCGGCCGCGATGATGGACATCGGACTGTTCGAAGATGCGGGACCCGTCATCGAAGAGGCCAAGCGGCTGATCCAGGTGCTCGAGGAAAAGGACTCTCTTTTTATGATTGACATCTCGGACGGGCAACGAGAGATGGGACTGGGCCGATGGACCCGCGCGACCCGTCTCTGGGACCGCGGTCTCCGCGGGCTCAAGGAGTTGGGGAGCGTTTCCGATTACGCAGAGGCGCTCACATACGTCGGTCGCTTCTATGTCGAGAAAGGTGAATTCGAGCCCGGATTGCGGTTTCTCGAAGAGGCCCGGGGCATCGCCCAGACGGTCGGGATCGCGTCCCTGCTCTCCGAGATTCAGGCCCTGGTGACCCAGGCCGAGGCCAAGGATCACCACCCTCCTCCGGCGCGGCTCGCGGACAGCTAGTGCGGCTCTTTGGGCGGCCCGTCCATTTCGTTCACCTCGCGGACCGCGACCGTCCTGTTACCGGATTTAAGAATGACGGGACTTGTTCCGTTTTGACCCCGGTGGGCCTCCCTTCCC
>DATMDM010000023.1:0-4469 GCA_035557795.1 Thermoplasmata archaeon
TCCCGATCATCCGCACGCCCGGATGGGGGCCGTTGCCCGGCGTCGAGATCGTCGACCGCCTCGGGATCCGGAACCAGGGGGACCGGGAGAAACTCGAGCAGGCGAAGGCGGAGGTGTACAAGACCGGCTTCTACCGCGGTGTCCTGAACGAGAACTGCGGGCCGTACGCCGGCGTCCGAGTGGAAGTCGCCAAGGACGAGATTCGGAAGGAGCTGACGTCGAAAGGCCAAGCCGACCTGATGTACGAGCCGAGCGGCGTCGTCATCTGTCGGTGCATGACGCCCGCGATCGTGAAGGTCGTGGACAACCAATGGTTCCTCTCATACGCCGATCCCGCGTGGAAGGCGAAGGTCCACGAGGCGATCGCGTCGATGGACCTGTACCCCGAGGCGCTGCGGAAGTGGTTCGACTATGTGACGGACTGGCTCCGAGACTGGCCGTGCGCCCACCACCGCGGCCTCGGGACGATCCTGCCGTGGGACTCGAACTGGGTCATTGAATCCCTGAGCGACTCGACGATCTACATGGCGTACTACACGATCGCTCACGCCCTCCAGGACGGCGCGCTGCGGTCCTCGGTCTCGTGGGCGCAACGCCTCGACGATGCGTTCTTCGATTTCGTGTTCTTCGGCCGGGGCAGCGCGAAGGCCGTCTCGTCTCGCCTCGGGCTGGACGTGAACGTCATCGACGGCCTCCGCCACGAGTTCATGTACTGGTACCCGGTCGATTTGCGGAATACGGGGAAAGACCTCGTCCAGAACCACATGACGTTCTGCTTGTTCGCGCACACCGCCATCTTCCCGAAGGAGCAGTGGCCCCGCGGGTTCGGCGTGAATGGATGGGTCCGCCTGGCGGGGCGCAAGATGTCGAAGTCTCGCGGGAACGTCTGGTACATCCGCGAAGCCGTGCGGGAATGGGGCGCCGACGTGATCCGGCTGACCGTCGCGAACGCGGGGGACGGCCTCGATGATCCGAACGTCGACATGGACTTCGCCGAGTCCGCGAAAGCCCGCATCGAGGAGTGGCTCCGATTCGCCACGTCGAAGCACGGCACTCGCAAGGACCACCATGGGATCGACGCATGGTTCCTGAGCGTCCTGAGCCGTTCGATCCAGGCGAGCCGAACCGCGATGGAGGGGATGAACTACAAAGCGGCGCTCCGGCACGCGTACTTCGACCTACAAGCCTCGTGGTCCTGGTACGTCCGGCGGTCCGAAGGCCGACCTCAGGTGGATGTGCTCCGGCGGTTCATCGACGTCCAGACGAAACTGCTCGCTCCGTTCGTCCCTCACGTCGGGGACGAGATTTGGCATCGCCTCGGCGGCGATGGTTTCGTGGTGAATGCCCGGTATCCGGAGGCGATTACCGGCGAGGTCGATCCCCGGGCGGAAACCGCGGAAGTCCTCCTCCAGTCGACGCTGGCCGATGTCCGTGAGATCCTGAAGGTCACCGGGATCGCGCCGAAGCGGCTCGCCCTGTACACGGCGCCCGCGTGGAAGGTCCGCGTCCACCGGATCGCGCGTGACCTCGCCAAGCAAGGACCGATCCCAATGAACGTGCTGATGGAACGAGCCCTTGCGGAACCGGGGATGCGAGAACGGGCGAAAGAGGTCGCCGCGTTCGGCAAGAAGCTCGCGGAAGACCTGCGACACGCGAAGCCGGACGAGCTCGACCGGTTTGGGTCCGTGGACGAGTTCGCGATGTTCCGAGAAAACCTCGGCTTCTTGGAGAAAGAGCTCCGCGTGAAGGTCGACGTGTTCCGGGCCGACGATTCGAAACGTTGGGATCCCTCGGAGAAAGCGGACCACGCCGTCCCGGGACGGCCCGCGATCTACGTTGAGTGAGTCCATGAAGATCCGGCGGCCCTCCAAGCCGGAGGTGCCCTTCATGCGAAAACGGAGCCCACCGCCGCAAGCGACGAAGCTCCTGCGGTACTCACTCCTCTCCGGAGTTGTGTTCATGGTCCTCTTGGCCATCGTGTTCCTCCCTCGAATGTTCCCTGATCAACCGCCGATTGAAATTGTCAGGAGTTTTCACTTCGAGACGCCGAGCAACCAGACGCGGATCTACATTGACAGCGTGACGGTCTCGCTCGAGCTCGCCAAGTTCCGGGCGAACTTCACGGTTGCGGAGAAGGGGAAAGTGGTCGAATTAGGAAACCTGAGCCAAGGCCTTTTGGTCGGAGCGAACGCGACGTTCCGGTTCGTCGACGCCAGCTCCAATGGCCGGTTGGATCCCGGTGATTATTTCGAGGTGTCCCCGCCACCGACGGGTTGCTACCGGCTACAAATATTCCAGCTCGACGTCCGTCAAACCGTGGGATTTCTGGAATGGGGCGCGTGCCCCAGCGCAACGTTTAACTGAACTCGGCCAATAGGCGCCGCCGCGGGCCTGTAGCTTAGCTAGGTAGAGCGATCGGCTCTTATCGGCACGCTCCATCGGAACGTCCGAGGGACACCGATAGGTCAAGGGTTCGAATCCCTTCAGGCCCGTAGCCTCCCGTTGGATGGCGGCTAGAATCGTGACGAAAACTACGCTCGTGGATGGGGTACAAGGATACATATACTAGGCGACTACATATAGTGACCGTCATGGTGCAAGTTGCCAAGGTTCCTCGGCCGAAATACGCGAAACCGGGAGCCAACCCGACGCTCGAGACGATCGAATACGTTCTCGCCGCCCTTCAAAAGGCGGATGGCCCTGTGAGCCGCAACCGGCTCCTGGCGACCCTCGGCGGCTGGGGCCATTCCACGACGCGTCAGAGCCTGAATGCCGCGGTGAGCTTCCTCGGGGACCAAGGCACGATCGCCGAAGGAAGCAAAGGATTGATCTGGGTCCCAGAAGCCCCGCAGGAACTCCTCGAGGCGATTCGCAAGGGGCCACGGCTGTAATGGGCCTGCGGGCCGCGGACATCGTCTTGTCGTCCTCCGCCTCCAAGTCTCTCGAAAATCTCGAAACGGGGTCGGACCCAAACTCGGCGTCCATTGCGCGCAGGATTCGTGCCCTCAAACCTATCCTCCTTTCGGATTGCCTTCACGGCGAGGTCGTCAAGAAGGACCGGATTCCGAGGCCCCTGAAGGACAAACATGGAGTGGAGAACCTATTCGTGGAGGACTTGCCCTCGTTTTGGCGGCTCCTCTACACGATTGCGCGTGACAGAGGGGTGCGGCACATCGTTATCGTAGAAATTGTCGATCACGAGATGTATGACGGATGGTTCGGAAGGCGGGGCCGCTAGCCTGGGTGCGGATCCGTTCAGGCCCGTTCCATCTTGAATCGGAACGAGCTGCGGGTGACCATCCCGCATCTCGACGCGAACGGAACCCAGATCCAGAATATCCTACTCCAACTCAACGCGGCGATCACCGAGGCGAAGAAGGCCGCTCTCCGGTCCGGCCCCAGGTGATCATCGCGCCGACCAATTGAGGGAATCGCGCCGCGAAGCGTCAATCTTATCTAGCTATCGCATAGCTACATGTGCCGTCATAACGCAACGCGCGTCCAGGCACAAGTTCAATGTTGTGTCGCTGAGTGTAGGTATCTGGATCCGGCTGATCGTCTGAGGGGGGATACCAAAGCCCTTTTCCATGTCCATGACATCGGTGTCGTGGCCCTGCTTGTCGGAGAGCGATTTGCGGGCCGTAGCTCGGGGGTCCGGATTGGATGATCCAGCGCGCGGAGCAGGCTAACATCGTCGGCCTGCGGTCGAAGGATTTCGTCCAATGGGTCGGGGAGAATATCGACGCTCCGATGAAACGCGGCCCCGGTGGGGCTGTCCTCGAGAGGCTGAAGGCGGGCCTGGTGGGCGAATTCTTCAACTGGGCGAAACGCAACTCGACCTGGCCGTTGGTGTTCGGCATCATGTGCTGCGCGATCGAGATGGCCGCGACCTCGGATCCGCGGTACGACGTCGAGCGGTTCGGCGTCATTTACCGGTCTTCCCCGCGGCAGTGCGACGTGCTACTCTTGAACGGTCCGATCTCCTTGAAGCTCCGTCCCGCGGTGCGCCGCCTGTACGAGCAGATGGCGGAACCCAAGTGGGTCATCGCCATGGGCGAGTGCACGATTTGCGGCGGCCCCTATTACGACTCCTACTCCGTCGTCAAAGGAGCGTACACATTCGTCCCCACGGACATCTTCATCCCCGGCTGTCCGGTCCGCCCGGAAGCCCTGATCGACGGTTTCCTGAAGCTCAGCGCGAAGATCAAAGCGGAACGGACCGGCTGGGTGCGAACGAAGAAGGGCCGCCTCGTCACCGCCCACGAGGGCCAGCTTATGGACATGCAGAAAGGCGAGTACACATACGAGGTCCCCCAAGTCCGAAGCTGAGCCCCGCGGGAAAGTCGGCGCGGTCGTGGATTGACGGTGTGGGCCCCTTCAGGCCCGCTTGTCTTGAAGGGGTTTGCACCTTCGATCTGTGGGATCCTATGCCAGTTGGTCTCGCGAATTCTTGCCCTTGTCCCCACAAC
>DATMDM010000024.1:0-5759 GCA_035557795.1 Thermoplasmata archaeon
CAGGCCCACCACACGGGCGAACTGATCGCGCTCCTCTGGCAGATCGATGTCGAACCACCCGAGATGACGTGGATCGACGTGCGCTTGGCGATGAAAGGCGACCCCGGCCCTTCCTAAGCCGCCGAGGTGACTTGCCGGGGCCTTCAAGCAGGCCTCCACGGGATTCCCAACCCCACATTCGCCCTTGACTTGCCGGCCGTGCGTTTCGCCTATTCGGTCGATGAGTTCGTGACGAACACCATGCCTTCCCCTAGCGACAGCGAGGGGCGGAGTCGGCGACGCGCGCGAAAGTTGATTCGTCGGACCGACAGAAACGCGGGGTCCAGGAACCAAATCCCGACGCGCATCCGGCGGAGGTCCAGAAGCGTCGTGAACATGTCGCCGGGTTCGACGGGCGCGAGGGCGAGTAGATTTGAACGGTCGTTTCCGGTGGTCCTCACGGGCGAATCGGTCCGTACGATGATCTCATCGACGCGGCTTTCGGCGACCCACGCGACGGTGCCCAAGATTCGGGCCGTCCCGCCGGAGAGAGGATTGCCGGCGGGAGCGACCACGGTGACGCGCTTCCTCTTGAGCCGGTGCGTCCGCCGTCTTGCCTTGATCACGGGATATTGAGGCCTTCGACGATAGTGGACCGCGAAACTCGCGAGCACCACCACGAACATCGGTCCGGCAAGGAACTCCAAGTCGGAGCCGCGAGCGAAGAAGTACAAGAGGCCAGCGGAAACTCCCGCGACAGCATGGACGACGCGGAACACAACTTCGAATCGGTCGGCGCGCGTCCGCTCAACGCCGCCACGGAGCTCCTGTCCACACCGTCGACACGTGCTGTCTTGGATCGCGACGACGCAGCCGCACCGTGGGCAGAGCCTCCTCTGACTGAGATCCACATGCCGGAATCATGCGGGGCCCGTTAACGTTGTTCTCGAAGGCCGACCGATTCATTCGGGACCCGCTCGTCGAGGTCGCAAAAGGCGACCCCGGGCACTCATAGGAAGAGTCGGCTCGTCATCGCCTGCAAGCCGGGGAACTCTTGCGGATCGCCGGTCCACCGAGCCATCATCGGGCCGTAGCGTCGCTCCGCGCGTTCGAGGAAAATCCGCATCTCCTCCTGGACCTCGGCCGGCGGCTTGCCGGTGATCGCGACGGCGAGGATGAACTTCGGACTGCGTTCGATGACGACGGTCTGGTCGCCGAGCTCGAGTCGTCGCAGTTCGTCCGCTCCACCTGCGAAGGACACCCGAGCGAAGTTCATGATTGCGGTGAGCATGCCCGCCATGACATCGGGATCGACGTCCGCGCCATCCGAGCGACTCGCGTGGGTCAAGAGGATTCCACCGCCCTCGATCACGAAGACGTCCTCGACCTCGTAGCCGACCTTCTCCGGTACTGCGAGCGGCTCGAACTCCCGGTCGAGGACCCCCGCGGTCGCCTCATCGAGAGCGGCCGGATCCGTGCTCGCGAGGAGCACGCCATCGCCCGCGGTCACGAGATCCCGAATCGTGTTCAGGAGGCGCACGACCCGCGCCGCCTCCAAATAGTTCGACAGATACTCGATCCCTTCGAGCACGACGACGGCTTTCGGCTGCGCCGAGACGAACTCGCGCACGAGGCGTTCGAGCACCTCCGGATTCGTCGGTGGGATGCGGTTCTGGCCAACGGCCGACGTGAGCCACAGGATCGGGGTGGCCGGGAGATCGAAGTCGTCGCGGACCTCGGTCGGCGTGCGGCGCGTAATCACGAGGCCCAGCGCCCCCCGTCGGACCGCTTCGGCGACCGCGATGAACGCCAGCCGCGGCCTCCGTTCCCGAATCGCGTACGCGTGGCCGGCCTTCAGGTCGAAACGCCGCGGCACCCCGACCGGTTCCTCTTTTTGGGGCGTCACCACGAACATCCGGTAGCGTAGGACGGCGACCGCGAAGAGGGCCGCCATCGCGAAGGCGGTAATCGTCAGATACGGAGGCGGGTACAGGTCCGCGAAGATTCGCAGGTACGCGTACGACTCCGCGCCCGTTCCGTGAATCACGACGCCGGCGCTCATCAGGATCGCCTGCTTGCGGACGATGGGATCCTTGTTGCGGATGAGCGTGCGGACCAGGACCGCGAGGGCCGTGGACATGAACAGGGTCGCGAACAGCGCGAGGCTCCCGCGGGCCCAAGCGTCCTCGACGACGACCCCGATGCCTCCGTATTCGTTCTCGAGCTGCGTAACCTGGGTCGTGACTCCAATGGCGACGATCAGCAGAGAGACCTGGAGGAAGAGATTCACGAGGCGGCGCCGCATGACCTCGAAGCCGAGGAAATACTGGCCGATGAACGACGCCGTGAAGCCGACCGCGAGCATGTGGAAGAAGTAGAAGAGACGGGCGATGGCGAGCGGCCCCGAATTCGCGCCATAGTCCAGCGTCGATGTCCGCAGAAGATACGCGAACGTCCCCGCGAGGACGAAGAACACCATCGCCAACACGAACGTGTCGCCCGCGCGGCGATTCGGGATCTTCCGTACGACGTAGGCGGCGGCGAGGAGAGCCAGGGAGCTGCTCCCAATCGAGATGAGGGAGTACCACTGGGAGGCTTCGACCATCAGCCCCCGCGACGTACTGAGCGTGCGTTAAAAAGCCCTTTCCCCAAAGTCTCGGATTTGAGTCAATCCTCTCCTGTGGAAGCCATCCTCGCGTGTTTTTCTAGGGGTCTCCGAAGATGGGAACTCACCAGAACTTTTAGTATCACCCACTCGTCAGCGGGGCCATGCCGCGGATCGACGTCGTCCATGGGACCGAGCTGAAGAAGGGCGAATCGACACCCGGAATCTTTCGCGAGAAGGCGTTCCAGTCAAACAATGTCCTCATGTCTCGAACGCGGCTCGACCGAGGAGCGGTGTCGGGTTGGCATCACCATGGAACCCACGAACTCTACGGCTTCCTGGTCTCGGGTCAGCTCCGACTCGAGTACGGCCCGAAGGGCGCGGACGCGGCGGTCATGGGTCCCGGGGACTTCTTCCACGTCCCTCCCGGCCTCGTGCACCGGGACGTGAACCCGGACCGCGCGCACGAGCTGGTCATCGTCAACATCCTCGTCGGGAGCGGCGTGCCGGTCGTGAATGTCGAGGGCGTGTGAGGTGAATGATGTCCGCGAACCTGGAGGACCGCGTGTTCCTGGTGACCGGTGCGAACTCCGGCATCGGCAAAGCGACGGCGTTGGGCCTGGCCCGCCTGGGCGGGACGGTCGTCATGGCGTGTCGGAGTGCGACTCGGGGCGAGGCCGCGCGGCAAGACGTCGTCCGGGACTCCGGGAACTCGAGGACTTATCTCGAGATCGTCGATTTGGCGAGCGAAGAGTCGACGCGATCTTTCGCTGAGGAATTCAAGGGGAAGTATCCGCGGCTCGAAGTTCTCATCAATAACGCCGGGGTGTACACGCCGCACCGCGAGGTCACGCCGGACGGACTCGAGAGGACGTTCGAGGTCAACTACCTCTCCGGGTTTCTGTTGACACACCTCCTCCTCGACCTCTTGAAGAAGTCCGCGCCTTCGCGCATCGTCAACGTCTCCTCGAGCGCACACTCGGGTGGCACCATTCATTTCGACGACCTTCAGGGCGAGCAGCGATACGGCGGCTTCGGCGCGTACGGTCAATCGAAGCTCGCGCAGGTCCTCTTCACGCGGGAGCTCGCGCGACGCCTCGAGGGGACCGGGGTCACCGTGAACGCCTGCCATCCCGGCGTGATCCGGACGAATCTCGGGATGGGCGGCACCTCCGCGGTTGTGCGGTTCGTGCGGATGTTCTTCAAGGGCCCGGAGAAAGGAGCCGAGACACCGATCTACCTCTCGATTTCGCCCGAGGTCGAACGAGTCACGGGCAAGTACTTCGCAAACAAACACGTCCGGGAGCCGTCTCGGGCCGCCCGAGACCCGGATGTCGCGCGCCGATTGTTCGACGTCAGCGCGGAGCTCGCACATCTCTCCGTGTGAGGACGCTCGCCTCGCACCGGAACCCTTATGGCCGTCGCCTTCCGTGCGGCGCGAGCCCATGCAAGGGACGCGGGTCCTCGTCACCGGCGGCGCCGGGTTCATCGGTTCCCACCTGGTCGAGCACCTGGGCGCGCGGAACGATATCGCCGTCCTCGACGACTTGTCGGCGGGTTCGTTGCGGAATCTCGAGACCGTCCCGCGAGACGTCCACGTCAAAAGGGCCTCGATCCTGAATCGCAAAGCGCTGTCGACCGCCATGGAGGGCCGCGAGATCGTTTACCACCTCGCAGCAAAGACCTCCGTCCCGGACAGCGTCGCGCATCCGGAAGCGTATTGGCGGACGAACGTCCAGGGCACGCTCGGCGTCCTCAAGGCCGCCGTCGACGCGAAGGTGCGGCGGGTCGTGTTCGCCTCGAGCGCCGCGGTGTACGGGAACTCGGAGATGAACCCGAAGCTCGAGACGATGCGGCCGGCGCCGGCGTCGCCGTACGCGACCTCGAAGATGGTGGGCGAGTTCGCGTGCGAGGAGATCGCCTCCCTGAAAGGCCTCGAGACCGTCGTCGTGCGGATCTTCAACGCATACGGCCCGCGGCAGGACCCGACGTCGCCGTACGCGAGCGTCATCTCGAAATTCTGCGCGTCCGTGACGGCGAGCGAGGGGATCGAGATCTACGGAGACGGCGGCCAGACGCGGGATTTCCTGTACGTCGGGGATCTGACCGCGGCCCTGGAACTGGCGGGTGAACGGCCGGTCGCGGGACAACTCATCAATGTCGGCTCGGGATCCGCGACCTCGGTCAACGAGGTGGCCCGCC
The DNA here is from genome assembly GCA_035557795.1 of Thermoplasmata archaeon. Taxonomy (GTDB): domain Archaea; phylum Thermoplasmatota; class Thermoplasmata; order RBG-16-68-12; family RBG-16-68-12; genus RBG-16-68-12. The sequence goes on from DATMDM010000024.1 coordinate 4,787, forward strand.
TGCTCTCGGAAATCGCAGGCGTCCCGATTCGCACGAAACATAGCGAGCCGCGACCCGGCGATATCCGTGATTCTCGCGCCGACATCACGAGGGCCGCCGCGAAACTCGGGTTCGCACCGCGCACGTCTCTGCGAGAAGGACTCGGGCGAACGCTGGCCTGGTATCGATCGCAGAGGCCCTGACGGGGCGGCTCAACCGGCCTCTCGAAGCCAGGTCTCGAACGGGCCGAACTGCATCTCGCGACCGAGGAAGTCCCGGATCAATTCCGCGGCCGGCTTCTCGCTCCCCCGACCAAGAATCAGATCCCGATAGCGCTCCGCCTCCGCCGGGTCGAGCAACGACCCAGCCGCCCGGAACCGGCTGAACAGGTCTTTCGCGATGACGAGGGACCACATGTACGTGTAATAGATCGCCGAGTAGCCGTTCAGGTGACCGAAGTTGCATTGGAAGTGCGTCCCCTCGAAATGGGGGATGAGCGGGAAGCGGGAATGCGCCTCCCGCAGGACCGCGGTCGTGTCGATCCCGGTGGCGTCCCGCGTGTAGTATAGGAGCGATAACGTCGCGTACAGCAGCTGTCGCTGGACCTCGTAGGCTCGTCCGAACGCTTCCGCGCGCCGCATCTGCGCGACGAGATCCGCGGGGACCGGCTCGCCCGTCTCGTGATGGAAGGCGAAGGTCTGCAGGACCTCGGGGTCGCGGACCCATTCCTCCAACATCTGCGACGGCGCCTCCACGAAGTCCCATTCGACGCCGCCCATCGCGTTCCGGCCCCATCGCACGCGGCCGGACAGGAGGCTGTGCAACAGGTGACCGAACTCGTGGAAGAACGTCTCCACCTCGGAGAAGTCCATGAGGGCGGGTCCGTGGCCCGCATCCGGCTCAGGGAAGTTGCACATGAGCGCCGCCTGCGGGAGCCGATGGCCGGCCGTGCCGATGACGAGCACCGCGGCGGCCGCATGCGTGTACTTGTCCT
>DATMDM010000025.1:0-5904 GCA_035557795.1 Thermoplasmata archaeon
CTTGCGTTTTCAGGATTCTCTTCAGGAGGGAGCGGCACTTCGCGAGGTCCGACTGGAACAGGCCCTTGAATTCCGCCGGCGTCTTCGCGAACAGCAGCTTCGGCGATGAAAGTCGGCCGGCTCCGGGTTGCGGTTCCGACACGGCGCACCTCAGGGGCAATCACGCCCAAGGGGCTTTGAACCTTCGCGGTGGAGCGATGGTTCCGGAACTGCGAGCGTCCTCCCCGGGGGGCGCGAACGTTTTTCCCAGCGGACCCCGATGGACCGCACGATGGCCGACCCCGTCGTGCGGGCGCGGGACCTGTGGAAGAGCTACGATGGCCGCGCGGACGTCCTCCGGGGCGTGGACCTCGACGTGGCGCCGACGGAGGCGGTCCTCGTCTTCGGACCGAACGGCAGCGGCAAGACCACGCTCCTTTCGATCCTGGGTGGACTCGATGTCCCGAGCCGAGGGTCCGTGACGATCGGCGGCCGCGAAATCTCGCGGCTCAAAGAATCCGCGCTCGCGAAGATCCGCCTCCACGACGTCGGGTTCGTGTTCCAGACCCACAACCTGATCGACGATTTGACGGTCGAGGAGAACGTCGCGTTGCCTCTCCGACTCGCCCGCAAACCATCCGACGTTCGCGTCGCGGACCTGCTTGCCACATTCCAGCTCGCGCGCCTCGCAACCCGCCGACCGAAAGAGATTTCCGTCGGAGAGGCGCAACGGGTCGCCGTCGCCCGGGCCCTGGCGAACGGCCCGAAGGTGATCCTCGCAGACGAGCCGACCGCCGCCTTGGATGCGAACGGGACCGCCGCGGTCCTCGACGCGTTCCAACTCGCCCGCACCTCTTATCAGGCGGCGCTCATCGTCGCGACCCACGATGCCGATGTGAAGGGATTCGGCGCGACCTCGTATCGGTTGGACGCCGGATCGCTCACGGCCGTCCCCTGAAGCAAAGTCTTTATCACGCCCGGAGACTTGCGACGCCGGACCGGGCCAATGGACCTGACTCGCGATCGAATGGTGCGGTTCGTGGGACGGGCATGGGACCAGGTCAAGAGTCCGCTCTACCGGAACGCGTTCTATCTGATGATGGCCTACGTCGTCGGCCAGGTCCTCGGACTCGCCTTCTGGGTCGTCGCGTACCGATTCTACTTTTCCAACGACGCGGGCTATGCGATCGCGATGATCAACACGCTGACCTTCCTGGCGGGCGTCGCGACGCTCGGGATGCCCATCGCCCTCATCCGATTCCTGCCCGAGACGGACAATCCCACGGCGCTCGTGAACTCCGTCATGACCGTTTCCGGCGCCATCGTCTTCGTGCTGAGCCTGGTGTTCATCGTCGGCCTCCCAATCTGGGCTCCCGGACTCGTCGTCCAGTTCTGGCGGCCCGAATACGTCCCGATCGTGGTGCTCACCGCCATCGCGTACTCGTTCGGCCCCGTCTTGGACCAGGCGGCCGTCGCCGCGCGACGCGCCGACCTGTACTTCTGGAGAATCGTGATCTTTTCAGCGACGAAAATCCCCCTGCCGGTCGTCTTCGCGCTCTGGCTCGGGGACGCGCTCCTCCGGATCCGGGTCTTGGGCATCTACATGTCCTGGTCCATCGCGTTCGGCATCAGCGTCCTCGTCGCGGCGTTCGTCTTCCTCCCCCGCGTCATCCCCGGATACCGCCCCAGGCCTCGGTTCAGTCGCAAACGCCTGCGGCCGATGTTCGGATTCAGCATCGGGAACTGGGCCGCCGCGGTCATCGGCAGCGCGGGAAGCCTGCTCCTGCCGCTCGTGATCATCAACACGCTCCGGCCGGCCACCGTCGGGGGCGTCGTCATCACCTCCTCGGACAGCACCGCGGTCTACTACGCCGCCACCGTCGTCGCGGGGAGTCTCGCCGCCATTCCCGCGGCGACGATGACGTCCCTCTACGCGGAGGCGTCTCAGAGAAATGCCGCGCGCCGTCGAGACGAGCGCCGGGCCATTGGCCTCTCCCTCGCCCTCCTGGTCCCCGGCGTCGTCGCGCTCTGGTTCCTCGCGGACCCGCTCCTCCGCATCCTGTTTGATCTGAGGCCGGAACTCGCGGACCTCGGAGGCCCCGCGCTTCAGATCCTAGCCCTCGCCGCGATCCCGGTGTTCCTGAACACCGTCTTCGGGACGCGGGTGCGGATCCGCAAGCAGGTCGCCCCGCTGATTATCTCCTCCGCGATCGGGGCCGCGACGACGCTCGTCCTCGGGTATCTGTTCCTCGTCTGGTTCGGCCTCATCGGGCTCGCGTGGGCGGTCGTGATCGGAAACGTCGCTCCGACCCCGTACCTGTTCCTCGCCGCGGGCAAGCCGATCGAGGAAGAAGCGATCGAACCGGCACCGATCGCGCCATGAGGTCGGACCATGGCCACGGAGACCGCGCATCCAACGCCCGTGTTGCCGGCCTCCCGATGGCCGTATCTCCTCGCATACCTCGCGGCGGTTATTGCGGCGGAAGTGCTCATCGCGATCCCTGGCGCGGCACCTTTCGAGCGGCCGTTCCAGTCCATCGGTCTCGGGATCCACATCCTCCTCGTCTTCACGCTCATGTTCCTGTCCGTGATCATCCAACCCAAGGACGCCACGCTCGCCCCGCTCCTCGTCGCGGCGAGCCTGGCTTCGCTTGTCCGTGTCTTCTCCCTCGCGGTCCCGCGATACCCATTCTTCGAGACGCCCGCGACGAAACCGCTAAACACGATTCCATGGCTCGCCCTCGTCAGTGTCCCGCTCCTCGTTTCGGTCGCGGCGGTCGCCTATGTGCAACGGTTGCGGCCGCGAGACCTGGGCCTGGCCGTGCACCGCTGGCCGGAGGTTGCACAGCAGACGGCAATCGCCCTGACGGGGATCCCGCTCGGACTCGTCGAGTTCTTCATCCTGCGGCCCGACGCGTGGATTGCCCAACTGACGGTCGGCTCACTAGTTCTCGGAGGGCTCGTGATCTTCTTCGCGACGGGCTTGTCTGAGGAACTCATCTTCCGCGCGATCCTCTTGAAACGCGCGGTCGAAGGCCTTGGGGCGCGCGGCGGCCTCCTCTACGTGACCGCGATTTTCGCATCGCTCCACATCTTCTTCCTCAACGGGGTCGACTTGATCTTCGTGTTCGCCGTCGGACTCTTCTACGGGTTCATCGTCCTCAAGACGCGCAACCTCTGGGGCGTCATCTTGAGCCATAGCCTCGGGAACGTCATCTTGTACCTCGTCGCGCCGTTCCTCTAAGTGCGATTCGTCCTTCGGACCCTTCGGTGCAACGCCGAGGCATCATCTGCCATGCTGTAGCCATGGCATGGTCGTGGTGCACTTTCCTGACCCTCGGAAGACGGTCGTCCGGATCCGGTCAATGTCCGCTTTCGAAATTCGTCCCAGATGATTGATACCCCTGCGATGTTGTCGCCGCTCGGACGGCCGATGGATTCTCTCCGAGATTCTGCGCATCGGAAGGAACTCAGCGGGCCAGCTTCCGGGAGCGGCCCGTCGCGAAATCTCCCGAACGGACCGCGATGGAGCCTACCCAAGGAGTTCTATCGAGGCCGGGTCCGAGCGCGGAGGGCCGCGATTTTGGCGGCGATCCTCGTCACGGGCGCGTTCGCGGGCCTCGCCGCCGCGGGCCTCATGGATCCCGCCACGTTCTTCGGTCCGCATGTGGCCCGATCCGACTGGGCCTTCGCGATGACCGGCGCGCGGGACCTGAACGCGCGGGGTCTGACGGGGAAGGGGATCACCGTCTGCCTCGTGGACAGCGGAATCGACGTCCTCCATCCGGACTTCGCCCACCTTCACCTCGTAGCCTGGAAGGATTTCGTGAACCTCCGTCTCGACCCCTACGACGACAACGGACATGGGACCGCGATGGCGGGACTCATCGTCGCGAGCGGCAGCCTGCACGGCGTCGCGCCGGACGTGTCCTTGATCGTCGTCAAGGTGATCAACTCCGCGGGTTTCGGAAGCTCCTCCGCGGTCGCGGACGGCATCCGTTTCTGCGTGGACCCGTTCGGGGACGCGACGCGCGGCGCGGACATCATCTCGGTCTCGCTAGGCTCCAAAGCGCCCCTGTTCGTGGCTACAGACGTCTCCGTGACCGCCCAGTGGGCGCTCGATCGCGGCGTGATCCTTGTCGCGTCCGCGGGGAATGACGGAGGCATGTTCGACGACGGGGACGTGGAGAGCCCGGGCTTCGTCTCCTTAGCCATCGCTGTGGGGGCCGTGGACGCCTCCGGGCGCATCGCATCTTTCTCGTCGATCGGCTCGAGCGTGAACCGAACCGACCCGAACCTCAAGCCCGAACTCACCGCCCCCGGAGTCCAGCTGATCTCCACGGCTCCCGGTGCCCACTACGTGACCACGACGGGGACGAGCGGTGCGACGGCGCTGGCGGCCGGCATCGTCGCGCTCCTCCTGCAGGCCCATCCCGAGCTGCGTCCCGGCGGGTCGGTCGGGAGCGCGAACGTCCTCGCGCTCAAGTGGGCGCTCGCTCGATCCGCCGCCGTGCGGCCGGGCCAGGCGATGCCCCACGATTCGTACTACGGGTACGGCGTAATCGACGGACTCAGGGCCCTGTCGTACCTCTAGTTCCGGAGGACGCGTCGAGGACGCGATTCACGTCGGTTCGCTCGCAGGCGACGTCGGCGCGGCGGGACGCGATGGGCTCAGGCCCCAATGGTCTTCGTCGAACTGCCGGACGACGAGGAGCCGTTCCTCGAGCGGGGCGTTCCCATCGCGGAGGGCTTCGATCATTCGAAGGCGCCGGAGCAGACCCGCGGCATTCGCGTTCTGGATCTCCAGCCCGGGCCGGCGGTTCACCTCCATGACGACGGGCCCGCTCCGAGCGTCCAGGGAAATGTCGACCCCCGCGAACCCGAGGCCCGAAAGGCGCTGCGCTTCCGCCACGAGCCCGAGGATCTCGTCCCAGGAAGGGATCGTCTTCCCGAGGAGACTCACGCGGGCATCGGGATGGTTCGGCTGGGGCTGGCCCCGCCACACGCAATGGACGATCGTCCCCGTCGACAGGCGGACGCCCGCAGCCAAGGCGCCGAGATGGAGGTTCGCTTTCCCACCGGACGCCCGCGTCGGGATGCGCAGCATCGCCATGACGGGGTAGCCGCGGAAGCTGATCACGCGGACATCCGCGAGACCCAGCGGCGAGAGTTCTTTCAGGGCGGGATGGGGCTCGAGGAGCTCTTCGAGGACGGCGGCGTCCTGGTGGTCCCCGCCGTACTCGCCGGAAATGATCGCGAGGGCGTGCCCCTCGACCTGGGCCTCCGTGAGCGGTCCCATGCTCGTCTCGAATGCGGCTCGCGCTTTGCCGCGGACGAGGAGGATCCCCTCGCCTCCATGGCCCGACGCAGGCTTGAGGACGAAGCGGTCGTGCGTTGCCATCCACGGCCGCATCGCCGCGACGTCCCCGCGGGTGCGGAGGACTCCGTACGTCTTCGCCATGGGAATGCCGAGCGGGATGAGGATGCGCTTGGCCTCGTCCTTGCCGAACTTCGCCATGGTCTCGGGAGGATTGTATTTCGCCACGAACTCGCGGTTCCGGACATTCATCGTGAGCACATCATCGCCGAAGTCCCCGCGAATCGGCCCGTCGCCCATCGCGTGTCTGGACACGCCGCCGAAGCGGAAGCGCTCGGAGAGGCGGAAGCGGACCCGCGTCCCGAGGAACCAGTTGATCAGGACGAGGAGGACCCAGGTCAGTGGGTTGAGCATCACGAAATTGACGAGGGGGTCTTGCGTGATCACCACGAAGGAGACGACGATCGCGACGAGGGTCCAGATGAGCGCCGCGGTCGGCTTGTCCCAGCCGACACGGACGACCTGCTCCACGTACCGTTCCGCCATCCATGCACTGATGAGGACCGGAAACAGCACGGCGAAGAACAGGCCGTGCTGTCCCGCCTCCA
>DATMDM010000026.1:0-28721 GCA_035557795.1 Thermoplasmata archaeon
CGGACGTCTCGATCCCGCAGCGGGGCCGGCTCATCGAAGGCCTCTCCTGGACGTTCCGGAACGGGAAGGTGACGGACTTTTCCGCGAAGAAGAACGTGCAGTTCGCGCAGACGAACTGGGCTGAGGCCTCCGGCGCCAAGGACGTATTCGGCGGGATCGGGTTGGGATTGAACCCGAAGGCGCTGCCCGGATTCCTACAGAACAGCATCGTGTCCGGCACCGTAAGCATCGGCATCGGGGATAACCGCGATGCGGGCGGCAAGAACGACAGCAGCTACGGGTTCTCGGCACCGCTCGCGCATGGAACGGTGGAGATCGGCGGGAAGGCCGTGATCCAGGACGGGGCCTGGACGATCTAGACGTTGCCGGCGGAACTCACCCGCTCTCGAGCCCTCCGGTCGACGGTTCGCAGATCTCTCTGGGGCACGGCTGTCTCGGAGGGGATTCCGACGGAGGGTTCAACTGGAGGATGCCGCATGGTCGACCGATTCCCATGCGGGCCCCCACGCCGACTGTCCCGTCCTCGCCGTATTCTGCCGCGCCTCGAAAGCTCGGATTCCTCGAGCGCCTCCGGATCGGCTGGCAGCTCACGAAGGTGAGCCTCGGCGTCCTTCGCAAGGAGAAGGGACTCATCCTTCTCCCGTTCCTGTCCCTGTTGATCACCGGCGCCGTCTGGATCGTGTTCTTCATTACGATCTTTTTCCTCACCGCTCCCTCGGACGTATTCGGATTCTGGCTGTTCTACGCGGGACTCGCGATTGTCTACTTCGTCACGTTCTTCGTGTCGATTTACTTCAACGCCGCCGTAATGGGCGCCGCGATGATTCGATTGAACGGTGGCGACCCGACGATCTCCGACGGCTTGAGGGTGGCGCGGCAGAACGTCCGCCGGATCGCGGGGTGGGCGCTGGTGACGGCGACGGTTGGCCTGATCTTGCGAGCGATCGCCGAAAGGTTCGGGTTCCTCGGACGGATCATCGCGGGAGCCCTCGGCGCCGCCTGGGGCATTATCACGTACCTCGTCGTCCCGGTGCTGATCTTCGAGAAGATCGGGCCATGGGCCGCGGTGAAGCGAAGCGGATCCCTCTTGCGACAGACGTGGGGCGAGGCCGCGGGCGGATACCTGTCGCTGGGCGGGATCATCGTCTTGCTCGCGCTCCCTGCGTTGCTGGCCCCCCTCCTCGGGTTCGCCGTCGGCGGAGTGACCGGTCTGGTGATTGGCTTCGGGATCGCGGTCGTCTACTGGCTGATCCTGGGCCTCGTCGGCTCCGCGGCTCAGAGCATCTTGGTGACGGCGTTGTACCGCTACGCCACGACCGGCAAGCTCGGTTTCGGATTTCCGGAGAACCTCTTCGCGGCGCGGTATCCGAGTGGCCGTTGAACTCCCCGGGCCAAGTGTCGCTCGGCTCGGCATCTGCCCAACGGCGGTGGGGGAGACGCGATCAGGGGGTTATCCAGGTTGCTTCCGCGAGCATCCCCGTGGCCAGGAGATCCAACCTGAACGTCGTCGAACCCGGCAGCGGGGCTGAGTCTCCGGTGACCCTCAGCACATCGCCAGAACCGAAGAGCTGATCGTTGTCTTCATCGAGCCAAAACACACGCAGAGTGTAGCCCCCCGCGATCAAGACGATCGAGCCGTTCGGCGGAGGCAAGCTCTTCGAACTCCCCGAGGCATTCGCCGTTAGCCTGACTTGGAGACTCGAGGGGGCGATTTCGCCGGAAGTCGAGACAGCAATGGTCGCGTTCCCTCCCGTCATCTCGACAGGCCCGAAGGCGACGATGGGAGGAGGATTCGGAGCCCTGATTAAACCGGACACCAGGATATACAAGACGGCCGAAATGACCACAGAGACGAGGACGACCACGACGACAACAACGACGATGATCAGCGCCAGGTTGTTGCGCCTCGGCGGTGGGGCGGGATAGTACATCTGTGGAAACGGCGGGGTCCCGTACGGCGGTGGTCCGGAGGCCGGGACGGAGGTCGGCGTTTCAGGAGGGGGACCGATCGAAGGACCGCTCATCCGCTGACTGATTGCCCACCCTCCAGGATATCGATTGCGCAATCCGCGACGACGTTCGTGGCCGGCGGCGCGCAGGTCAACCTTAAACAAGGTTAACCGCCGAGGACAAATTGTTAAGAGCCTCATGGCCCTTCGTTTGAATTCCTCTGGAGGACCGACAATGGCCCGAGCCTTGTGGAGTGGCGCGATCGCGTTCGGCCTGGTGAACATCCCCGTCAAACTGTACGGCGCGACCGAGACGAAGGACCTTTCCTTCACGACGCTGCACGCGACGTGCATGACCGCCCTCAAGCGGCCGTACATCTGCCCGAAGGACAACGTCCCCGTCGACTCGAAGGAGATGGTGAAGGGCTACGAGTATGCGAAAGGCCAATACGTCATCCTGAAGGACGAGGACTTCGAGAAGATCCCGCTCGAGGCGACGAAGGCGCTCGAGGTCGCGGGCTTCGTCGACGCGACGGAGATTTCGCCTCTGTACCGGGAGCGGAACTACTATCTCGGGCCGGAGGAGATCAGCCTGAAGCCGTTCGAGCTGTTCCGCCAGGCCCTCATGCGGACGGGGAAAGTCGCGCTCGCCCGAGCGGTCCTGTGGAAGAAGGAGCAGCTCGTCGCCATCAGCCCGTTCAACGGGAGCCTCGTCCTCACGACGCTCATGTACCAAGATGAGGTCAAGCCGCCACCCGAGATCCCCGCGACCCGGCCCGTCGTCATCACCGACGCGGAGCTCGACCTCGCCCTCCAGCTCATCAAGACTCTCGTGACGGAGTTCGACGCGTCGAAGTTCCGGGACCGCTACCGGGACGCCCTGATGGCGCTCATCCAGGCGAAAGTCGAGGGCAAGGAATTGCCGTCGGTCACAAAGGTCGAGACGAGGCCGACGCAGGATCTGATGGCCGCGCTCAAGGCGAGCCTCGAGGCCGCGAAGGCCAGCTGAGCGGATGGCGCCGTTCGATCCGTACACGCACGTCATCAAGCCGATGCTCGCGGAAAGCCGCGAGACCCCATTCGATTCGAAGGACCACATCTTCGAGCTGAAATGGGACGGGACCCGGGCCCTCGCCATCGTGCGCGACGGCCTGCGGTTTCAGAACCGTCGCCTGTCGTACGTCGAGTCGCGGTATCCGGACCTCGCGGTCCACACGCGGAAGCCGGCGATCCTCGACGGGGAGATTGTCGTCATGAACGGTCCGCTGCCGAGCTTCGAGAAACTCCAACAACGGGAGCAGGCGAGCGGCCAGATCAAGATCAACCATCTCGCCAAGACTCTCCCGGCGACCTACATCGTGTTCGACGTCCTCTACGTCGGCGACAAGTCGGTCATGGGCCTCTCCCAGATGGAGCGCAAGGCGATCCTGCCCGATCTGGTCGAGGTCGACGATCGCGTCGTCCTGAGCGATTACATCGAGGGCCGCGGGGTCGATTACTACAACGCCGTCATCGCGCGGGGCCTCGAGGGCATCATCGCGAAGCACAAGGAGACCCGGTATCACGTCGGCAGGAGGAGCAAGGACTGGATCAAGATCAAGAAGAAGACGACCCTGGACTGCATCATCTGCGGGATCACCTCGGGCGAAGGCGAGCGAGAGGACACGTTCGGGTCCCTGATCCTCGGGGCGTACTTCGAGGGCGCGCTCTTCCATGTTGGCCGGGTCGGGACCGGTTTCTCCGAAAAGTTGCGGCGGACGCTCTTCGAACGGCTCCGCGCTTTGCGGCAAGAGGAGTGTCCGTTCCCCGAAGTGCCGGAGATCGATGCCCACGTCGGGTTCTGGACGAAGCCCGAGATCGTCGTCGAAGCACACTTCCTCGAGTTCTCGAAAGACCGCCACATGCGCGCGCCGTCGTTCTCCCGCCTGCGGGAAGACAAGCGGCCGGAGGATTGCGTCGTCACGTTCGGGTGAGTTTCGACTCCTTTATGGGCGGCGGACGCGTTGGGGAGCGCGGCAGAGAACCCCATGGCGAAACTACAGTTGACGGACGTCGAGATTTATGTGAAGGACCTGAAAGCGACGCGAGCGTATTACACCAAGAAGATCGGGCTGAAGGTGCGATCGTCGATGCCCAAGTGGGGCTATTTGGCCCTCGGTGCGACGAAGGGTGGCGAGGACGCGGCCCTCACACCTTGGCAGCCGGTCCCGGAGTGGGGCCGGGAGATGTACGAGTCCCGGTTGAAGATGATTGGCGGCGTCACGGGGATCGGTTTCATCACTTCCGACCTGAAGCGGACGATTGCGGATCTCAAGAAGAAGGGAGTGAAGACCGCGGTCGACGGCGACGAGGGGACGTTCGGTCGTTTCACGGACCCGGATGGCAACGTCCTGTTCCTCGCGCAGCCCGCGAAACCGAAGGTCCATCGGGCTGGGCTGTCGGTCCTCGGATTCGTGACGGTCGCGTCGCGCGACGCGAAGAAGACGGGCGAATTCTTCCGCAAGGCTTTCGGCATGCGCCGGCAGCGGGCCGCAAGCGAAGAGGAAGGCTTCGATTCCTACCAGCTGTCGCCGAAGGCCACGGCCATTACGCCCTTTACCCCGAGGAAAGAGATTTACGACAACCCCGCGGACTACGATGCGGACATGGCCCACATCGGCGAGGAGACGGGGATCGGCTTCACGACGAGCGACATCTATCGGTCGCAGGAACAGCTGATGGCGAAAGGCGTTCGATTCAAGGAGAAGGCAGAGGCCCAGGACTGGGGCGGCATCCGTGCGCGGTTCTTCGACCCGGACGACAACGTCTATGCCCTGGTCGAGTACAAGGCGTAGGGCGCAGGTGCGAATAGAAAGGAGAGCAGGCGGACCCTGGGGTCCGCCTTTGCATCTTCGCTAGGGGCCGTTCGGAGGCGTCGGCGGGAAGGTCATGTCGAGGGGGTCTGCCTCTCGCGGCGGCTGTGCTTGGGGCAACGGGGGCATCGGCTCGCGTGGAGGGCTCATCGGCCGCGCCGATGTTGGCGCCGGTGGCCGCTGGTCCCGCTTCCGCATTCCGAACAGCAGCCAGCCGACGAACGCCAAAGCCGCCGCAAGGAGAGCGATGATCGCCTCAAGGACCTGGATCATCCCGAGGAGGTCACTCGCCTTCGGAGAAACGGCGCGAACGCTCACGCTGAACGTCGACGTCGCAGAGTTGCCGGCCGCGTCCATCACCGTCAGGCTGGCGGTGTAGGCCCCCGGTCGAGCGTAGACGTGGCTGGCCGCCGCGGCGGTCGCAGACGAATTGTCCCCGAAGTCCCACCGATACGATGTCACACCGACGTTGTCGGTTGACGCCGACGCATCGAAGAAGAGGGACTGACCCTCGTCGACGGTCCGGTCTCCGCTGCCGTGCGGTACCGGCGCCTGGATGTCTCGCACCGTAATGCTCCGCGTGTCGGTCGCGATGTTCCCCGAGTCGTCCCATACCGTCAAGGTCGCGGTGTAGCCGCCCGGCGTCGCATAGACATGAGTCCCGCTCGCTCCGATCGCGCTCGCTCCATCGCCAAAGTCCCAGCTATAGCCGGCGATGCCGAAGTTGTCGGACGAGCCGCGTCCGTCGAATGCGGCATTTGCGCCTTGGTCGACCGTCACGGCCGATCCGGCGTTCGCGGTGGGCGCGACGACATCGAGGGTCGCCGCGTACACGTCCCAGCCAATCGCCCGAGTATCGAGGAATGCGGCGAAGACGTCCCCCGCCGCGTCCACGGCGATGCTGGGGTTCATCTGGAAGTTGTTCGGCAGGGTATCATCGTTCACCTTCATGTTCGCCGACCAAGTGATGCCGTCCCGCGAGGACGCCGTGTAGATGTCGTAGTTCGTCGAGCCGCCGGTGCGGTAGTCCGCCCATGCGATCTGGATCTTGCCCGCGTTCGCGGCGAGGCTCGGGTTCAGTTGGGGCGCGAGACCGCGGTCGTCGTTCACCTGAACATTCGCTCCGAACGACGCGCCCGCGTTCGCGGACCAGGCTTCGTAGATGTCCGGGGCCGTGTTCGCGTTGCGGCCGTCGGTCCAGGCGACGTAGATGGTGCCCGCGAGGTCGACCGCGATTGTCGGATCCTGTTGGACCGCGTTTCCGACATCGCTGTTCACGTAGATGTTCGGCGACCAGGTCGCGCCGAGGTCACTCGACTTCGAGAAATAGATGTCCGGCCCCTTGGCCGCGCTCCGGGGGTCCCGCCAGACCACGTACACATCGCGGTTGGGCGCCACGGCGATGGCGGGCTGGCCTTGTTCGGTGCTCGTGACGTCGTCGTTCACGCGGACCGAGGGATTGAAGCTCAGCCCGCCGTCCGTGGAATTCGCGTAGAAGATGTCCGGTCCCAGGATCGGGCTCCGAGTATCGGTCCACACGACATGGACGAGGTGCGGGTTCACGGGATCGACCGCGAGGTCCGGTTCGGACTGGCTGTTCGTCATTATGTCGTTCACTCGGAGGTTCGCTCCGAAGGTCTGGCCGCCGTTCACCGACTTCGCGAAGTATACGTCGTTGTTCCCACTCCGCGCATCGGTCCAGACGATGTAGATGTTGTTCGCGGAGTCCAACGCCAGGGACGGTTCCGCCTGCGCCGCCCCGGCCGCGTCGTCATTGACACGGATGGGAGGCGACCACGAGCGGCCTCCGTCCGAGGACATGGTGAAGTCAATGTCATCGCCGGTCGTCGATCCGGACCAACCCGCGAAGGCGAGGTACACGACGCCGTTCGTTCCCGCGGCGATCGAGGGCGATGGCCCAAAGAACGAAGCTCGGTACACCGGAGGGACGTCGATCTGGACGTTCGGCCCGAAGTGCGGTGCCGCCGGGGCGGCCGCCACGCGCGGCATGAGGAACGCCAGCATGGCCACGGCGAGGAGGGCTGTGACGACGCCGATCGGAATCGTTCGGCGGGAGAGACACACGAAACGGTTGGGCACTCGAATCATCGCAGGCGCTCCTAAGGCTCCCGCGGTTCGCTCCGGACTATTTAATCGGCGTGGGCTGGGTATCGAAATCGAAAACAAGCCTTGATGCGGCCTTCGATGGCGGCGGGCCTCGTCGGCAGCGACGCCATCGTCCGTCCGAAATCTTCATTGAGCCGAGGCTACTACCAATCGAGCGGGGCGGATCGTGGCGGAGTCGACGTCGTCCGGCGCAGCGAACACTTCGACCGCATCGGCCGGGGCGCTCCGGGGACCTGACTCCCCCACGCTGGCCGAGCGATTCATCCTCGCGTTTCGACTCCCGTACGCGATCGGGTGCATTCTCGTTGGGTTTGTCCTGTTTGGGGTTCTCGACGTCGCGTTCACCAGCTATGTGCAGACGTCGAACCTCTCGAAGGCCCTTGCCGCGGCGCTCACGCCCTCCTCCTTGTTGACCGACCTCCTGATCGCGTACGCGTTCTACGCCCCGCGTTACATGCGACGGAAGCTCGTCGAAGCCGGCCGCGCTCTTTCGCCTCTCCTGGCAGATCGGGAAGACGAGGTTCGCCGGATCTTCTCCGAGGTCGCGGCACCCCGACCCCAGCTTGTCGCCTGGTTCCTGTTCCTCGTTGCCCTTCTCGTGGCGGTCAACGCCGCGGCGATTCTCGGCACGGGCGCGTCCCCGTTCGTGTTCAACGCCGGCCCCGGTTCCGGGCTCGAGTTCGCTGCGTCGATTTACGACATCCTGTCGCTGGCGGTGGCGACGTTGGGGCTCTCCTCGGTCGTCTGGACGTTCTGGAGCATCTCCTTGGGCATCCATCGCTTCGGAGGCGCTACGCTCACGCTGCGCCCGTACTACGAGGACTCTTTCCTCGGGCTCAAGCCGCTCGGCGCCTTGTCGCTCTCCCTCGCCTTCGGGTACTTTGTCTTCATCGGACTTTTCCTGCTCGCGGTCACGGGGTCGCCGTCGACGCCCACGGCCGCCGACATCCTCGGGGTCGGCGGATTTCTCACCGGGCTCGTCGTCGTCGGTCTCGTGTTGTTCTTCCTGCCCCTGCGGAGACTCCACCAACGGATGCTTCACCAGAAGCATCAGGAATCCGCTCGACTCCGGCCGAAGTTGAAGCCGGTCTTCGAGGAGAGCGCGGGACCCCACGCCTCGCCAGATGTCGGCCACCTCTTCCGGGTGGACATGATGGATCGGAAAGTGTCTGCCATGGCCGTGTGGCCCTACGACGTCGGCATCTTGGGACGGTTGTCGGCCATCACGCTTTCGGTCGTCGCGATCCTCATCTCTCGGATCATCGCCTTCATTTTCCATTTCTAAGCCTCGGGGCCGCCGGATCCCTCCGGGCTCAAACCCGACGCCTTAATGCTCTGCGCCCGGCTGCCCTCGTCGAGGTTGGTATGCCCGGCGGGGAGGTCGTGGTCGAGACGTTCGACTCGCGAGTGCTGAAAGGCAATGCCCTGGGGGACCCGACGAAACGGGACGTCGCGATCTACCTGCCGCCGAAATACGATCCGACGAAACGCTATCCGGCGGCGTACGGGATCGTTGGCTATACGGGCACAGGCAAGATGCTCCTTGGCATCGATCCGCTCGGCGAGGACCTTTCGTCGAAGCTCGACCGCCTCATCCGGACCGGGAAGATGGGCCCAATGATCGTCCCCCTGGTCGATTGCTTCACGCGGGTTGGCGGGAATCAGTACATCAACTCGAGCGCGACGGGCCGCTACGACGACTACCTGCGGAAGGAGATCGTCCCGTTCGTCGAATCGAAGTATCGCGTCTCCCGCCGTGGAATCTGGGGGAAGTCCTCCGGAGGATACGGCTCGATCGTCCATGGAATGTTGCATCCCGACGCTTGGTCGGCGCTGGCGGATCATTCCGGGGACGCCCTCTTCGAATTCTGCTACGTGATGGACTTCCCGAAAGCCCTCGCGGCGTTCCGGCGGCGCGGGGGCCCCGCGAAATGGCTCCGCTGGTACTGGCGAGAGCCGAACCGACGGCGGGAGGAGATGTACCCAATCCTGAACACGATCGGCATGGCGGCGCACTACTCGCCGAATCCGCGGAGCAAGGAAATGGGGATCGACTTCCCGTTTGACCTCGAGACCGGCGAGTGGCGCCCCGACGTCTGGGAGCGCTGGCGCGCGTGGGATCCGGTGAACATGGTGGATCGTTACGGCGCTCGGTTGCGTCGCTTGCGGCTTGTGTACATCGACTGCGGCACGCAAGACCAGTTCAACCTGATCTGGGGAGCGCGCACCTTGCACCGGAAGCTCCTCGACCGGCGGATCCGACACGTGTACCAGGAGTTCGAGGACACCCATTCCGACATCGACTACCGGTACGACGTGAGCCTGCCGCTACTCTGGAAAGCGTTGAAGGCCTGACACCATGCAGCCCGAGATGTCCGCCGCCAGCCGAACTCCGAGGACCGTCTCCATCGTCCTAGGAATCGCCGGAGGAGCTCTCGATCTGGGCGTGGGCCTCTTGATCCTCGCGACCGCCCCGATGGCCTCCACAGAAACCGGGCTGGGCGTGACCTGGGGCTATGTCGGCGCGATCCTGCTGCTCCTCCTCGGCGGTGTCGTCCTCGGGAGCACCGTCCAAATGATCGGGATGCGCAGGACGCCCCGGCGCCGAAGCGAGGGCTTCTTGATGATCGTGTACGGGGTCCTGATGCTCGCTGTGGGACTGGCGATGTTGGGCCGCGTGCTCCCGATGATGCAGGCCCCCGAGGCCTCGGGTGGGGCGATGATCGCGGTCGGCCTGGGCATGCTATACGTTGGAGCGACGATGCGGCGAATCCACATGTCCTTTCGATGAGGCGGATTCGTGTTCCCGCTATCGAAGGGACGCCGATTCGAGCACGGACTGTCTTTCCTGGCGACCCTGGCGTTCCTGGGCGGCTTCTTCGGGGCGCGGCTCTTCCACCTCGCGTTCCCGAGCCTCATGGTCATCACCCAGGGAATCCACTTCCATCACTTCTGGTACGGGCTCGCGATGATGGGGGTCGCCGGCTGGTTGGGCATCGTGGACAACGACGAAAAGCTCGCTCGGGTCTACGCGGTCGTCTTCGGCGTCGGGGCCGGGTTCGTCGGCGACGAGGTCGGGCTCCTCCTGACGTTCGACGATTACTATTCCGAGCTCACCCTCGAGTTCCTAGTCGCTGCGGTCGCCTTCCTCATCCTCGTCGCGTTGATGATCCGATACCGCAAGCAAATCCTCGAGGAGGTCTTCCACCTGAGCCGAGGGGAGCGGCTCACCCACGTGGGCGTGTTCCTCATCGGGTTCTCGGCCATCTCGTTTGCGTTTGGCACGTTCGAACTCGGCGTACCTCTGATCGCCATCGGAGTTGCCCTATTCATTCTCGGATACTCGCGCGAGCGCAGAATGGCACGAAGGAGCGTCTCCTGACGGAGTATTGGGCGGAGCTACCCGATCAGGAATGAGAGTTCGAGCTTCACCCTGGGAATTGTAAGACTAGTGCATCGGTACGACAACTCTCGAGGACCTTCTCCCGCACGAACGGCAGTAACCTTGGAGAAGGCGCAGCGAGGATGGGACTGCGAACCCGCCCCTGGTCATCGACCGCGAGGAGCCCGACTCCTTCCGATTGGAAGGTCCAACGTTGGCGATAGGCGCGACATGCTGCCCCGAGAGGCATCGCGACCCAGGCGCGGTCGGCGGCGAGCTGGTACGCGATCGCCTGTCGAAGCGCTTCGGTCCATCGATGCATTTTCATTTCAATCGCCGTCACACTCGTTCCGCGCGAGCCGACAAGATCCGCTCGCCGACCGAGAATCGGGACCTCGATTCGGACGTCGAATCCGGCGTCGCGAAGCCATGTCGCGACCGGTCCACGAAGGTCGGACTCAAAACGAAACGCCACAATCCGTGAGATGTGTCTCCAATGGAAAAGACTAATCCCCGGTCGAGCGAACCCACCCACCCCGGATGGTCTAACGCGAAGCGGGGCTCCATTCGAGCTTACGATGCCAACGTTGCAACGTCCAGTAGAAAGGGAGGGCGGCGGCGGTGGCGATCACCCAGAATCCTCCAAATTGAATGTCGACTGGAAGGAGGCTCGCGGCTGCGAGTCCGACCTCAAACCCGAGGAGCGCGGAGAAATAGCCGAGCACGGCCAAGTTGAACGAGGCGACATCGCGACCTTGCAACGCGCCGAGATGCGCGAGCGCGGCCGTAAACAGGAAGACGACCAGGAGCAAGGAGAAATGCGCACGCACGGTCGTGGACGAGGCGGAGCCGACCTGGAACTGGCAGACGCCCACCACGATTCCGAGCCAGGCCGGCGAGCGTCGCCAAGAACCCGACCAGGTGGAGTTCGTCTTCCCGGTCGAGCATGTTACCGACCTCTCCCTGTCGATTCGAGAACCGGACCGTCTCTGATACGCATGCCCGTTTCGGCTTTCGGACCCTAACTCGGAGGCATTCAGGAGGTCCGGGAGGCCTTCCGCCTTTCCCCAAAGTCGGGGTCACACCGCCGAGCCGCAATCCGCCCCTATCCGGAATCGGACGGTGGCCTCGGAACAAGCCCGCGGACGACCTAACTATATAACGGACTACCTGCGTCCGGTCGGAGCCGGCGCGCCGGAGCGCCGCCTCCGGCCCTCGATGGTGTGTCCTTGGCGAAGATCAAGATTGAAAACGTCGTCGCTTCGACTTCTCTCGGGGAGGAACTCGACCTCCAGGCGATCGCCCGCGTCCTCGGAGGGGCCGAGTACGAGCCGGAACAGTTCCCTGGGTTGATCTACCGGCTCAAGGAACCGAAGACGGCGATCCTCCTGTTCCGTAGCGGGAAGGTCGTGTGCACGGGCGCGAAGAGCCTTGAGAACGTCAAGACCGCGATCGACCTCGTCGCGAAGCAGATCGGGGCCGCGGGCATCCCGGTCCATAAGAACCCAGAGATCGTGGTCCAGAACATCGTCGCGACCTCGGACCTCGGTGCACAGATCGACCTGAATGCGATCGCGATCTCCCTCGGAGCGGGAAAGGTCGAGTATGAGCCGGAACAGTTCCCCGGCCTCGTCTACCGGATCGATGAGCCGAAGGTCGTCGTCCTCCTGTTCGGGAGCGGCAAGCTCGTCTGCACGGGGGCGCGGAAGCCGCAGGACGTCGAGCAGGCGGTCGAGAGGATCACGGGCGAGCTGAAAGCGGCCGGACTCCTCCGTTGATTCGCTGGGCGGCAGGTCCGAGAGGTCGTTACGCCCGTCGCTGCGCTACGAAGCGCTTATGCGTCCGGGGGCAGTGGCGGTGCAGGTATGGCGAAAACCGAATTGTCTGGAAAGGTCACCGCGTTCCGCCAAAGTAAGTTCAAACAGGACAGCTACCAAACCATCGTTCAGATGGCCAGCGTAGACGTTGCGGCAAAGGCCGTCGGAGCCCGCGCGGTGTGGCTTCGCGAGGACGGCCTCCGGATTCAGGGCCGCGTCGTGGCACGCCACGGTTCGAAGGGGGCGGTCCGGGTCCGCTGGAACCGGGGCTTTCCGCCGCAGGCCTTGGGCTCCCAAGTCAAGATCCTTCCTTGACGCGAAACGAAGCTCGGCGTTCACGACGTGGGCATGGAGGCGAAGGCGACTTCGGACTCGCTCGCCAAAGCGAGCCGGCGAAGAAAAGGACCTGGTCCCGCCTCTTCCGTGGCCAGCCTCTGCAACACAGGCCAGGTGCAGACGTACACCCGTCCGTCGACGACGATCGCTATCTCAACCGCGTCGCCGCCCCGAGTGGCCATGCGGCGTACCTGATCCAGACGATGACTGACGACGACAATCGTGCCACCCTGGCCATGGAAGCCATGGGCCAGAGCCTCCAGCAAATCTTCGTGGGCCGGATCTTGATGGTTCGTAAACTCGTCCAGGAACAAAACGTCCGGTTCGATTGCGCAGGCCCTCGCCATCGCGAGACGTTGACGCTCCCCGCCGGAGAGGCTCAAGGCAGGCTCTTGTTCATACCCAGAAAGGCCGACGGAGGCCATTGCTGTTTTACCGCGCCGGTCCGCGACTTCCCGGGAAACGCCACGCCATCGGAGAGGCAGCGTGACGTTGTACAGGACAGGCGCCTTGAGAAGCCCGACGTGTTGTTGAACGTACCCGATCTGCTGCCGAACGTGCGCGCGTCCGGCGCGATTCAGAGTCGACCACTCTCCCCCATCGACGAGGGCCTTTCCAGCGCTGGGTTGTTGCAGCCCGAGCAGGAGGCGCAGGATGGTCGTCTTTCCGGCCCCCGTCGGTCCGAGGACGACGACGAAGGAGCCGCGCGGCAAGGCGAGGTCCACCCCCTGAAGGAGCGGACGGCCTTCCAACGCAACCCCGACCTGGGCCAGGGCGAACTCCGGCGGATTGCATGCGCGATCGACTCGGAGGTCGGCCAACCGGTCATCCCTCCGCGCCGGTCCTCTTGGATGTCGGCCGCTTCGGCCGTCGATGCGACGTGTCGATGCGATGCGCAAACGCTCGCTCCGCGCGCTGGAGCCGACGGAGCAGGAACGCCATGAAGAGCGCCTGGACGAGGATGAGAGCCGACAGTGCCAGGGCGAATTCGAAGTCGCCCTGATTGACTTCGAGCAGGATTGCGGTGCCGAGGGTTCGTGTCTCCCCTCGGATGTTCCCGCCCAAGATGAGCGCCGCGGCAACCTCCGCAAGCGAACGCCCGTACCCCACAAGGACGGCCGCAGTCACACCGAATCGGGCCTCCCGGAGAAGGGCGATCGCCCGCTGAGGGAGCGACGGTCCGCCCGAGTCGACGATCTCGATGACCTCCGGCGGAAGCTCCGCCACGGCGGAAACGGTCAGACCGGCGATCAACGGCGTCGTGAGGAGCGTTTCCCCCAAGAGAATGGCCACAGGTGTGAAGAGGAGTCCGAGGTTCCCGAGAGGACCCTCCCGACGGAGGAGAAGGTAGAGGAGGACGCCGGCAACGATCGGTGGAAAGGCATAGAGCGCGTAGACGATGGTCCGAATCGCACCGCGTCCGGGAAACCGCTCGAGGACCAGCACCAAACCCAAGGGGACGCCCAGCAAGGAGCCCAGGGCCGTCGCACCGACGGTGACGGCGACCGTCAGCAAGGTGATGTTCACGAGTTCGTCGAGCGGGATGGCCATCGTTCAGCTCCGTTGGATCGTGCGTCCTATCCGTTCGGGTCACTTGCGTCCGGGTAGAACGCCGGTTTGCCGGCGACCTGAAAGTTCGCGACGATCGCCTGCCCGGCCGCTCCGGTCAGCCACGCCGCGAACGCCAAGGCACCCTCCTCGTATGCCTTCGGGTGGACGGCGGCGTTGATCGGGATGACCCCGTACAGATTTTTCATCCGGGCCGAATCACGGACGACCACGGTCAGGTTCCCTGCGAGCCCTTGCGACTGCAGGAGGTCCCAGGTCGCCTCGTCCGTCAAGGCGTAGCCGGCGAACTCCGCCGCCACCCGCAGAGTGTTCGCTTGCCCGGAGCCTGTCTCCTTGTACCACGAACCGCTCAGGAGAGACGCGTTGACGCCCGCCGCGGCCCACAAGGCGAGTTCCTTCGCATAGGTCCCGCTACCGTCCCCTCGGCTGACGAACGTAATCTCGTTTCGGTGCTCGTAGAGTAGGGCCAGAAAAGCGGACGCATTTTGCGCGAGCTGTTCCGCGGACAGAGGGCTGTTCCATGTGCGGATGCCGGGACCCACGAGGACGAACCAGTTGTACATCACGGGCTTCCGCCAAAGTCCCTGTTGATCTGCGACGAACGTCAGCTCGCGCGCCCGATCGTGGGTCAGCAGGACATCGAGGTCCCCGTTCCGACCTTGCTGAAGGATCCCGCCGGTCCCCGCCACGACGATTCGCAGCGGCCTTCCGGTCTGCCGCGTGTATTCCCCTTGGAGCACGTCGAGCAGGCCGGTGTCCTGTGTCGTCGTCGTGCTTCCGACGATCAGGACTCGAGGCTGCGGACCCATCCACAGGAACCAAAGCGCGAGTGTCGACACAACGACGGCCGTCCCGATGACGACGGCCATCCATTTCAGTCGTGTCGTCATGACAACACGCCCGAATCGCAGGTCACCATATGAAGTCTCTGACGTAGGTGACGGACGAGCGGCAAGGATTATTAGCGGCTCGCTACATCGATGGTCAATGGTCTCCCCTCGCTCGAGGCGGGAAAGGTCCTCGTCCTCGAAACCACGAGGTTTTCGGTATTCGGAAGGCCGGCTGGCCCTTCTCCTCCGAGAAGTCAAACAGACCGGCAGTCTGCGCGCAGCCGCGCGGCGCCTCGGAATGGATCCCGGCAATGGCTTGCGCATGATCCGAAGTGCGGAGACCGCCCTAGGGACCGTTTTGGTCCGAGGCCAGACAGGGGGTCGGGGCGGCGGGCACACAACGCTTACAGCGAGGGGAACGAGGATCGCCCGCAAGCCGGTCGACAAGGAGTCGCCAAGTAGCACGCGATGGCGCTGCTACCTCGTCGGCTCCCTGTTGCCACGCGCCCCTGTGGTCGTTGAGGTCCCGGACGCGGGTGTCCAGGTTCTCGTCGCATCGTCTCCGGGGCCAGAACGTTCGCAACGCCGGCGTCACATCTCGGGGGACGAATTTGAGCTCGAGATTCCTTCCTCGGCCGTGACTCTGGGCGAACTTGGCGAGCGAAGGGCGAGAACCAGCGCACGAAACCTTTGGACCGCGCGCGTGATTCGTGTGGGTCGCGAAGGCCGCTGGGGGATTCGGCGGATTGACTTGAAGGTAGGGGCCGCAACGCTCGTTGCGGCAATCACAGGTTCTGCGATTCGTGACCTTGGACTCAGACGCGGATCCTCAGTTCTCGTAGAAGTCAAGGCCACCGCGTTGCGCCTCCGCGCGCCCCCGGTCCAGGGGATTTCAAGTCGAACCCTTGAACGCGAGAGACCAAGGCGCACCCGTTAGTCGGATGCTGCGCAGATCACGCCACTGCCGTCCAGCCCGTGCCGGGAGGCGTCCTATGCCGATGGCGAGATGTTTCGATTCATCCGGAACAGGTTCTGGGGGTCATACTTCGCTTTGATTTCGGCCAAGCGGGCGAAGTTCTGCCCGTACGAGGCGCGGATTCGCTCCTCGCCCTCGTCCGCGGTCTGGAAGTTGATGTAATGTCCGCCGGTGGAGAACGGGCGGAGGCCTTCCCACGCGTTACGGACCCAGGCAATATGCTTCTGGCCGGCGCCGTCACTCGGCGGCCATCCTCCGGCCACGACCATGGCGTACGCGGCGTCCCGATTCCCCACTGCTCCGTCTTGCGGACCTTTCTCGCCGATCGCCCCGCCGATGTGGAACAGGACCATTTGGCACAACGGGCTGGTCTCGCGGGCCCCGTGTTCGCGGATGACCGACAGCACCCGATCCGGGAGCGCGGACAAGTACTCGGACTTCCAGTAATAGTGGTTTCCTTTGGGCTGGGTGGCGTCGAGCATGCTCTGCTGCTGGACGTACGTCTTCTCCGCGATGACATCGACGATGGCGCCGCCAAATTCCTTCAACGGGGCCAGATCCCGGCGGCCTTGCTCGAGGGATCCGGTATGGCACGCGATGATGCCGACGATGGGCTTGCCTCGCCATTCGGGGGGGATGAACGGCGCGGGCGGCGCGAAGCGCATCGTGAGCACGAGGCAGAGCTCTCGCGGGGCCGAAGCCGTGGTCCGTCGGTAGAGCTCCAGGATCTCCGCCGCACGATCGGCGGGCCACGCGATCAGGCCGCCGACGATCCGCGGACCGACAGAATGCAGGCGGTACGCGAACGACGTGACGACGCCGAAGTTTCCTCCGCCACCCCTGAGCGCCCAAAACAATTCCGGGTGCTCCTGATTGCTGGCCCGGACCACACGGCCGTCGGCCGTGACGATTTCGAGTTCCAACAGATTGTCGACGCTCCAGCCGAACCGACGAGTGAGGTAGCCGAAGCCGCCCCCGAGTGTGAGGCCCGCCACGCCCGTTTCCGACACGAAGCCGAACGGCGTCGCGAGTCCGTGGAGCTGGGTTTCACGGTCCACGTCGCCGAGGATGCACCCGGGTTGCACCTGCACCCTGCGCTCCGTCGGATCCACGAAGACCCCCTTCATCCGGGACATGTCGAGGGTCAGACCGCCCTCCGCCACGGCGGTTCCCGCGATGTTGTGTCCGCCGCCTTTGATGGAGAGGAGGAGGCCGCGGCCCCGCGCGAAGTTCACACACTCGACCACGTCCGCCGTCCCGGTCGGTCGGACGACGAATGCTGGCTTCCGATCGATCATCCCGTTCCATAGCTTGCGTGAGTCTTCGTAGGCCGGGTCTCCGGCCCGAACCAACGAACCGCGGAGGCCGCCCTGGAAAGCTTCGATGTCGCGAGCCCCGAGCGCGATGGGTCTTCCGTCGACGGTCAAGGCCGCGATGTCCTTCGCTTCGTCCATCGCCTTCCCTCCGGGTCGTCTTGCGGCAACCCCGTGTGTCATCGACCCGCGTCTATATGTGTCGTTCTTCTCGTCAGTTGTGTTGAGTGCGTGAGCCTACACCAGCTACGGCCCCAGTCAGCCAGGCCGCAATCACCTGATTTTGGCCCTCGGAGGGAGGAAACCCGCTGTCACCGCTCGCCTTCGTTTCCCTACCAAATCCTGAATGAGGATTGCAACGAATTGTGTGGGAATCAGAATGGCGATCACGACAAGGGCCATCAGGAGCGAGTAAGGCGGTATCCCGAGAACCACGGATAAGACGATTCCGAGGGTGGAAGCCGTCAGAGCAAGAGCAACGTGAGCGGCAAGCTCGCGCCGCGTTATCCGTGCCATGCTGAAACCTTTATCCTTCCACATGGGCAAATCCCTGTCGCTACCCGACAAATTTGGGTACGGATCCGAAGGTTCCTCCCGTTGTAGCGGACCCGGAGTGATGCGCGGTTTCTCCATGTAGGGATGTCAATGTCGGACGGAACAGAGGTACGCCGGGAGCAGAAGGTCGTCCCGTCCCTGCACGAGGGGGACCAAACGGTTCTCCTCCTCTTCCCCTTTGTGCGACATCCATCCCAGGTCGATTCACTTGAGCCAACGCGGAGGAACTGAACGCTTCTTGCAAAACGACCAGGGGGTTAGTGAAAACGACTTGGATTCCCATCGGTTCCACCGATTAGAGGGAACGTTCCTCGCACGCACGCGATTCTGCCTGGGTGAACCGCCCCGGTCGGGATTCGAACCGGATCCGGTTGGGGTCCGGACGGACCCTCTGCGGCTGAGGCTGACTCCAGCACTTTAATCGTTTCCGCTGTGCGAAGCCCCCGCGAGGGCTGCGATTCCTTCGAGTGGAATCGGAAAGTTAGCGACCCGATGCTTCAGCTCATATTCGAGTTCGTAGAGGGCTTTCTCCATCGCCCACCCGTGGATGAGGCGGCCGGCCTCCTTGGCGTCGCGGGTGTGATGAAGCGTAGAATGAGAGAGGTAGGTGCCCGTAAACCGTTCGACCATGTCCTCTTCCCACCCCCTCATCCGGTCCACCGCGGCCTCCTGTGGACCCAAGAGGACCCCCGGTTCGGAGGGCAATGTCGAATTGGCGACGTCTCTGACGAGATCCCGAATCACGTAGTTCCGGACGTAGGCAAAGGATCGGACCATGCTCCCGACATCCCGGAGGGGAGGTAGTTTCCTACCGCGCTCACCCAGCACCCGCTCGGGCTCCCCTTCGAAGTCGATGAAAAGAACCACCCCGTCCGCCCGTCGTCGCAGCACTTGGGCCAGGTGCAAGTCCGAATGGATGACGCTTTTCACACCGCCCACGTGGGCCTCGAGATGCCGCAACGTCTCCTCGATTGGCGCACGAAGTTCGAGGAGTCGGGTCCGGGCCATTCGGGCGGATTCGGCGAGGCTCGGTTCCTCGGCATGAGCGAGTTGACCGAGTCGCCGGAGAGCGGCTCCGAGGGATCGGGTCGCAGATTTGAACATGCCGCGGAAATCTTCCTCGGTGAACGGCTCGGGGTGCCAGAACCCCGGATGGCGGTCGATGAGAGCGTCATGCAACGCCGCCGTCGCCTCCCCGAGATCGGCTGCGACATCGAGAGTCGCCTCCGCGAAATCCTCGTTCGGGTTTACCTCCCGATCCAAGGTGTGATGCCAACCGTCGCAAAGCCACGCGAACAGGTCGTCCGCCTCGATGTGCTCGGTCGCCACCCCAAGGACGAGGCGGTCCACCCCACGTCCGAGTGCGACCTCCCCGAGAAATCGGGCCACGTGCGGGAACTTAAGGGCGTGGAGCCGAGCCAGGATGTCGGGCTCACGATTCCCGGTGTCGAGAAACTTGTACGACTTCAGGACGACGTCTCCCGAGCCGGTCGTGATCCGAAGCAAGACGTTCGAGGTGTCCCCGCCCGGAATCGGAGAGGCCCCTCGAAAGGCACTAATCCCTTCCCCGTGGAAATTCAGGGAGTCCCCTGACTCGGTCGGAACCTTCGCCGCCCGTCGGAACGCGTCCACCACGAAACGCGCGAAGCTCTCCCTACGCTCGGCCTCCATCACATAGAACCTGTGGCGGTCCGCCTCGAGCTCGAACGCGGTCGGATCGAGTCGGGCCGACGCGATGGAGAGCGGGAGGTGGATGGGCCGTGCGCCCGTGTCCGGATCCGTCGCTTGCAGGAGAAAGAAGACGATCGCCTCGATTCCCGTTTCCGAGAGGAGGGCACGATCTTTCACGGCAAGCCGCGTCGTCCCGCGGATCGAGTCGCCGCACCAGCGGAGGGACCCCAGCCATGTCCTCATCGGACGGGAGGCACGCAGCGCCCGGTCCGTGGCTGCGATCGCGTCGTCGAATCGCGTGGCCATCACGTCAACGACCGATATAATTCCAGGGTCCTGGCCGCGATCCGGTCCCACGTGAAGTTCCGGAGGACATGCCGCCGGCCCGCCTTCCCCATCTTCGCGCCGGTCTGGGGATCCTCCAAGATTCGGGTGATCGCCCGGCCCAGTTTCGCAGGCTCTCCCGGTGGGACGAGCAGCCCGGTCTCCTCGTTCACGACGACTTCCTTGATGCCCCCGACCCGGGTGGCCACGACCGGCGTCTCGCAGGCCATCGCCTCGAGGTTGATGATCCCGAACGGCTCGTAGACGGAAGGACAGGCGAACACAGCCGCTTCGTTGTACAGATTCACGAGGTCGTGGTCTTCGAGCATGTCTCGAATCCAGACCACATCGTTCCGGGACTTGATGGCCGACCGAAGGTCCGCTTCGATTTCCGGGGTATCCGGCTTGCCCGTGGCCAGGACCAGGGTGGTCCCCTCCCGAACATGGTCCATGGCGGCGACCAGATCGAAGATCCCCTTCTGGTGGGAGAGTCGACCGACGAAGAAGACATACGGCCCACGAATCGAGAACTTCTTCACGCTCTCCAGGCCATCCCGCGGATAATACTTCTGCGGGTCCACGCCGTTGTGGATCACCGCGACCTTCGACGCCGGGATCGGATACGCCTTCTGGATGTCCGCCTTCATGTCCCGCGAGACGGCGATCACGGCGTCACAGGCGAGGAGTCCGTCCCTCTCCATCCACAGGCTCAGTTCGTAGCCCGCGCCCAATTGCTCCCGCTTCCAGGGCCTCAACGGTTCCAGCGAATGGACTGTCGCGACGAGCTTCGCCCCGTAGATCCGCTTCGCCATCGCCCCCGCGAAATTCGTGTACCAGGTGTGCGTGTGCACGATCGCGGCGTCGATCGGATCCGCGACCATGTTCATGTTGAAGGAGAGGACTTGGAGCGCCTTGAGAATCCTCGGATCGCCCGTCGCGAGGCCTCGCAGGGTCGATTGATATCGCAGGACGTTCACTCCTTCGATCTCCGGTTTCGGGCCGACTTCGAGGGTGCGGACCTCCACCTTGATCCGTTTCGCCAGCGCCGTGGTAATGTACTTCGCGTGGACGCCCGCCCCTCCATAAATGGCCGGCGGATACTCCCACGTGAAGACCGACGCCTTCATGTCTGCAGCGAAGTACGTAGCGGCGACGATGAAGGTTCCGGTGTCGGGTCAGCCAGGTCCGTGCTCGCACCAGCGGGGATTCTTCCATTCGCCGTGGGCCTCGCCCACGATGTGTCCCGTATCCGCGACGGTCTCTTCGACGGACAGGACCGGGTCTCCGCCCGGCCATTCCCCATCAGGCGCCAGTGCAAACATGGTCGCCCGTTTGATCACGTCGGCCGGGGAACGCTCCGGCACCTCAGACTCGAGGGACGAATACCAGGCGGCTTCGGTCGTTTCCCATGCGGGGACGGTCTGCAGCGCCGCGAACTCCCCGCGCGCATGCCAGTCCAAGAATTCGAGGAACGTTGCACGGAGGAGACGCCCGAGCCCCGCCGCATGACCGAGGTCCTTCGCGCGAACGCTCGCCTCCGCGAGATCCCGGAGTGCCTGCACGAGGAGGACGACATTCTGGAACGTGACCCTCGTGTCGGGATTGTCCCAAAACCTCGGGTCGGAGCGCGTCCCCATGAGCATCAGCAGGTAGCCGCGAGCGAGGAAACCGGCGACCTCGACGTCCATCTTGCCTCCGACGAGGTCCTCGGCAGATGCGGCGAAGTCGGTCCCGCTCGTTGACAACCCCCGAGCCAGATAGTGATCGCGGAACCAGTGACGGCCATAGGAGACCGCGAGGCGACGCAACACGGGGGCACCCCGGGTCACACCGGCCGATTGGAGCAGCTGGAGGGACTGTCGGCGAACCGCCGTTTCGACGCGTTCGGTCGCCAGGGTGAAGGCGTGCTTCCAGAGCTGGGACATCGGCCGATCCCGATGGATGCGAGACACCACGAGTCCATCGGATCGCCGAAGCCCGGTCCAGCGCGTGTCCGATGTGATTCCTCCAGAGAGCATGTCGTCGTAATCCGACCAGCTCGAATGATCAACCAACGCCAAGGTCGGCGCATCCCTCGGTGGGACGGGAGGGACGACCTGGACGCCGCCTTCTCGGAGGGAATGGACGATCGATTCGAACCGCTCGGCCTGCATCGGGTTGGCGAGGAGGGATTCGAGGTCGTTCGCCACGAAGAGAGAACCGTTCCCGCGGGAACGCACGGAAGCGACGAACTCCGATCCCGTCGTCGCGCCGAAGGCGAAGTCTCCGCTAAGCGGATGGTCACGGGCAATCGCCAGGAGGCGTTCGGTCGAATTCACCCGAGCCCAGGCCTCACCCAACTTCGGAGGGTGGGCAAATTGCCGCGCGTCGGCAACCAAGTATGCGCTCTGAATCGAATCCCCGATCGCGTCCAGCTCCACACTCGCCTGCCGCGCCGATTCGCGGAAGCTGTCCATCGTCTCGTGCGAGTACGCCGCCTCCGGGAGCCACAGGCCGACAGGCCGGCCCTCCGCGCGTTGAATGAGGGCGGAGTAGAAGTCGAACATCAGGTCGAAGAGAGCCTCCCGTTCCTGTCGGTGCAGATGGGGAAGGATCGGATGAAATGGCGGGGTCATCACGAGGCCCGCGGTGCCCGAGTCGTACGCGGCGATGATCGCACGATATGCCGAGGGATCTCGCTCCAGGAGCCAGACCAGGGTCTGAGGCTCAATATCCACGGAGGCTGAACCCGAGGCCCGATGCAGGACGGACCCGATGCGCCCATACGTGCGGAGGACGGCGTCGGTCCAATTCCTTCCCTCGATGTGGTCCGGCCCGATCCGGAGGACGACCGGCGAGTGGCGCTGCTCGAACGTCTGCGGTCGGAGCGGATCCGGCTCCCGCCAGCGCACGATGTCGCCCGGCTGGTATCCATGGAAATGAAAGGATAGCGTGGACATCGGGCCTCACGGTTCGAGGGTCCACGATTCGAGATCCAAGTCGGGAAAGGGAGAATCGCGCTCTTCGATGGCGGCCAACCACGCCGCGTCGTCGGGGGCCAAGGTCCCTTCCTTCGCACGCTCGAGCATCGTTCGGAGTCGATCAAAGGCCTTGACATGCTCTTTGACCCGGGCCTCGGCATAGTCCTTCGCGGCGACCGTGGTGACGAGGAACGGCCAGTCCGACGCCTCCAAGAGGAGAAGTTCGCGGGCGAGTTGCGCCACGATTCGACGTACCGTCGGATCCTTTCGGGATCGAGTGGCACGCAAGGCGTCGATGAGCGCGTCTTCCGCTCGGTACACTTCCTCCCAAATCCATCGGGTACCGTCGTTCAGCCAGACATAGTGATGGCCTCCTTGGCCCCACGATCCTTCCGGAATTTGGATGGTCGAGCGAGGAGGATGCGCCGCGAGAAAATCCGAGGCAGTGACCGCATCGACGTGTCCCTCCAGTCTTCGCAGAACCGCTTCCAGCCACGTTGGGCCCTCGAACCACCAGTGGCCAAAGAGTTCCGTGTCGAACGGCGCCACGACGACGCCGGTTCGGCCCGTGGCCTCCTGATGCTCATGGAGAGTCTCGAGGACCAACGATGCAAAATGGTCCGCATGGGCGGCGGCTCGCTCCTTCGCGGCGTCGGGGTCGTAGGGGACCTTCTCTCGCAAGGGGAGCTGCCGGTCCGTGACACGCCAGTACCGCAGGCCGTCCATCCCATGTTTGCGATGAAACTCCAGATAGGCGCCGTCCCCCGGATATCCGTAGTCCGCACTCCAGACCTGGACGCCGGACCTCGGGTCCCGCGCAAGAATCGCGACTTTCCGCTGGCCGGACGCGGAGAGCGCGTACGGCTCATTCGGCGAAAGGCCCGTTCCGTCTCGAGCCGCATCGAGACGACGCTCTTTGAAACGGTCCTCGTAAGTGCCAATCGGCGCGCCCCCGGCGACGAGGTGCGAATCCACGAAGAAGAATCCGATCCCGTGGCGACCCAGCAGCTCCTCGAGCCCGGGACGGAGCCAGGCTCGTGCCGGGCCCGCGGGACGGGACCAGATGTAACCCGGGCGGTAGGCGCACTCCGGAAGCCAGATCCCGCGGGGACGTCGCCCGAAGCTTCGGCGGTAGCTCGCGATGCCGGTGACGAGCTGCGCGTTGACCGATTCATCGCGACCGAGGAGCGGCAGGTATCCATGGGTGGCGGCCGACACGATGATCTCGATCCGATCGCGGTTCTGCAGCCTCGTGAACGCCGAGAGCAAATCCTGATTGTATGTCTCCACGAAGTCGGCCTTTGCGCCACCGTAGAAGTCGGACCAGGCCGCGGCAGCCCTCCGACGACCGTCATCACCCGCCGCGTCGAACTCCCGCTGATCCGCCTCCGCTCGATTCGTCCGCTCGTCCAAGTAGGCCAGGAATCCGCCGCGGAACCGAGGCGTGGCAAGCATCTCCGAGAGGACCGGCGTAATGCCAATCGTGATCGATCCTTTGCGGCCTTCCTCCTCGAGGCGATCAAGGAGCCGGAGGATCGGGAGATAGCACTCGGCCGTTGCCTCGTAGAGCCACGCTTCCCCGTGCGGCCAACGACCATGGCCGAGGACCCACGGTAGATGGGTGTGAAGCACGAAGACGAGGTGACCAAGCGGAGTGGGCGGCACTGCCCTCTGCATGGACGTCGAGGGAAAAACCCTTCGCGAAAGCTCGTCCGTGACCGAACGGATCGCTTCTCCCAGGTGGGAGCCGCGGAGGAAGGCGCGCCAGACGCAGGTTTAAGTAACGGCCGTCGGTCCACTCCGAGATTCCGATGAAGATTCTCTTCGCGTCGGCCGAGGCGTATCCCCTCGCCAAGGTGGGCGGTCTGGGCGATGTGGCCGGCAGTTTGCCGAAGGCCCTGAAGGCCCTCGGCCACGACGTGCGGGTCGTCCTGCCACGGTATGGGACGATCCAGGGCGCCCACGAGGAGGTCGCACGATTCCCGGTCCGGTTGAGCGACGCGCGACACGAAGCCGGACTTCAGATCGCTCGGATCGGAGAGGTCCCGGTCTACCTGGTTGACAAGCCGGACCTGTACGACCGTCCGAAGGTCTACGAGTATGACGACGACGGGAAGCGGTTCGGATTCTTCTGCAAGGCTATCCTGGGCCTAATCCCGACCGCGGACTTCTGGCCCGACGTCATCCACACGAACGACTGGCATTCGGCCCTGGTCTCTGCGTTCCTTCGGTCGGCCGGCGCCGAAGATCCGAGGTTCCGACGCATCGGGACCGTCTTGACGATCCACAACCTCCTGCATCAGGGGCTCTTCCCTCGGGAGCTGTTCGACCGGCTCGGATTGCCTGGAGACCTATGGGCTCCAGAAGGAGCCGAGTTCTACGGCCAGTTCAATTTCATGAAAGCCGGGATCGTCTGCGCGGACCTCGTGAACACGGTCAGCCCCACCTATGCGAAGGAAATCCAGACGCCAGAGTTCGGGGAAGGCCTCGATGGCCTCCTCCGCTCCCGCGCGGGGAAACTCTCGGGAATCCTGAACGGGATCGACTACGACGTGTGGAATCCGGCGAAGGATCCGTTCGTGGCCCAGAGATACGCGAAGTCGACGGTGGAGAAGAAACGGGCGGACAAGGCCGCCCTACAGAAGGAAGCGGGTCTCCCCTCGGACCCGACGCGGCCGTTGATCGGATACGTCTCGAGGGTGACGGCGCAGAAAGGGTTTGACATCCTGATCGATGCGCTCCCGGACATCTTGGACCTGGGAATCCAGTTCGTCCTCCTCGGGACGGGCGAGAAGAAGTTCGAAGATCCGGTGTCGCGACTCGCTCGGGCTCGGAGCGACCTGATCGTCTGGCTGAGGTACGACGAGGCCCTCGCCCACCGAATCTATGCCGGTTCCGATTTCTTCCTCATGCCCTCGAAGTTCGAGCCGTGCGGGCTGGGACAGATGATCAGCCTTCGGTATGGCACGATCCCGATCGTCCGGTCCACGGGCGGCCTCGCGGACACCGTGGTCGACGTGACCGAGCACACTTCGAAGGGCAACGGCTTCGTGTTCCGTGAGTACACCCGGGCGGCTCTACTCGAGGCCGTGCAGAGGGCAATCCGGTTCCATCAATCCGGACGGGGATGGAAGTCGGTCGTCCAGCGCGGCATGTCCGCCGATCTGTCGTGGAAGGCGTCGGCCCGCCAGTATGTCGCCCTTTATGAGAAGGCTCGCGAACGGTTCGGTACCGCGAGCGGATGAACACTTCAAGAAGCTCGTGCGATTAGTGCGCCTTGTCCGAGAGCTTCACGCGTTCCCGGAGAATGCCCGCGGCGTCCTCCGGCATGACGGGGTTGATGTAGAAGCCGGTGCCCCGTTCGAATCCCGCGGTCTCCGTGAGCCGCGGCGTGATCTCGAGATGCCAGTGGTACTTAGTCTCCTTGCGGTCACAAGGGGCCGTGTGGATGTAATAGTTGAAGGGCGGGTCGTCGAGGATGCCGAACATCCGACCCAGGATGTCCTTGAGGATTCGGGCGAACGGGGTGCGCTCGTCGTCCGCGATGTCCTCGAAGGCCATCTCATGGGCCTTCGGGAGGATCCAGGACTCGAACGGGAAGCGGGCCGCATAGGGGGAAAGGCAGACGAACGACTCGTTTTCCGAGACAATCCGCTTCTCTTCCTCGAGCTCCGTCTCGACGATTTCGCAGTAGAGGCAGGATCCCCCGGTCGACTCGTAGAATCGATTGAGGGAATTGACCTCCTCCACGATTCGACGCGGCACGATCGGCGTCGCAATGAGTTGCGAGTGCGGATGGGAGATCGATGCGCCCGCGCGCTCGCCGTGGTTCTTGAAGATCAGGATGTACTTGAACCGCTTGTCGCGGATCAGGTCGAGGTACCGCTGCTTGTACGCGGTGATGATCTCCTGCACCTGGAATTCGCTCTGCATGGACAGGTGGTGCTCGTGCTCCGGGGTCTCGACGATGACCTCGTGCGCTCCCACGCCGTTCACGCTGTGGAATAGCTGGCTCACGTGGCGGTGGACCTCCCCCTCGACCTGCAGTGCGGGGTACTTGTTCGGGACACACCGGATCCACCACCCCGGACCGTTCGGGACTCCGTCCTTTCGATAGGCGAGGACTTCGG
Organism: Thermoplasmata archaeon; assembly: GCA_035557795.1. Taxonomy (GTDB): domain Archaea; phylum Thermoplasmatota; class Thermoplasmata; order RBG-16-68-12; family RBG-16-68-12; genus RBG-16-68-12. The sequence goes on from DATMDM010000026.1 coordinate 26,792, forward strand.
GCGGGGTCATGTGTTCGTGGCCGTAGCAGAACGGGCACTTCTCCGGGTCCGTCGTCGATCTCCCGCCACGGAACGCCCCGGGCCGTTGGGCCCGCGACGCCGAGAAGACAACCCAGGTATCGGTCACGTAGTCTTTCCGCAGTTCTGGCATGAAGTACCTGGACGAATCCTCGAACACGATAGGCTTCTATTTCAGGGTTGCGCAGTCAGCCTCTGACGCGATATCGTGAACTCGTCCAAATTGGGCCGGGGTGCGGAAGGCCTGCGGTCCCGGCGCGGCCTACGGCACGATGCATTCCTGGATGCTCTTTCACGGGACGGGCCGGATACTCCGAGCAGAGTCGGATCTGCGTCGTCTCCTCGGCGTCATATCGCTTCAGTCGCGGGTGTGTCCTGGCTCTCACCCAAACGTGCAAACGACGGTGACCTTATCCATGACGCTCTTGAGGACAACCAGCTCTTTCTGGTTGAGTCGCGCGACAAAGAGATCGGACACCCCGCGCAGGTGGACCGGCGCCGCCTCGGTCAGGCGGGCCACGCCCGCATCGGTCAATACGACCACGACACCACGTCCGTCCGCATCGGTGTCGGTTCGACGAACGGAGCCTTCGTCAACCAGCCGCGCGACTCGGCGAGTCATGCCCGACCGCGAAATGAGCGCCCGGGTCGCGAGGTCGGTCATGCGGAGCTCGCCGCCCGCGAGCGCCAGCTGAGCGAGCACGTCGAAATCGGCCAAGGCCATGCCGGTCTTCTCTTCGAGATCCATATCGAGTTGGCGCATGAGCGTGGCGTGTCCTCGCAGCAGTGAGCGCCATGCCTCCAACCCGCGCCGGCCCGGAAGCGCGTTCGCCATGAGCCGGTCGAAGAGAGCAATGACGTTCGGCTTCGATTTTACTTGCATCCGCAACCTTATACACCACTCGGGGTATAAGGTACTTGCACTTGCAAGTTATGGCACCAGAACAACGCGGAAGGGAGCGTCGATGACCACCGAGCTCTACACCGACCTGGATCGGTCAATTAGACTTCGGTTCGGGACTCTAGGGGACGACAGCCGCGTGAGGCGCACCGCGGCCGCCCTCGAAGCAAACGGAATTAGCGTTCTTCGGGCGGCGGACGCCGCAGAAGCCAAACGGATCGTGCTGGGTCTCATTCCCGAAGGATCCCAGGTGCATCACGGCGCCTCGCAATCCCTCGAGGAGTCGGGCATCTCCGAGGAGATTGAGAAATCCGGTCGCTACGAGCCGCTCCGGCCGCGAATCTGGAGCATGGATCGCAAGACGCAGGCCGACGAGATCCGCCGTCTCACCTCAGTGCCCGACGTCATGCTCGGCAGCGTGCATGCGGTCACCGAGAGTGGATCGCTGCTCGCGGTCTCGGCCAGTGGCAGCCAGCTCGGCCCCTACGTCACCGGTGCGGGGCGACTGATCCTCGTCGTGGGGACGCAGAAGATCGTGTCCGACCTCGAGGAGGGTCTCCGTCGCATCAACGAGTACGTCTTCCCGCTCGAGGATGCCCGCGCCCAGGCGGCGTATGGCGTGCACAGCGGCGTTAACAAGGTCCTCATCATCAACCGCGAGCTCGTGCCCGGCCGCATCACCGTCGTCTTCGTTGACGAGGTCCTCGGCTTCTAGCGCAAGCAGACGGAGGAATCAATGCCTGAATCGACGCTGGGTGTCGGCATCATCGGGGTCAGCCCCGTCCGAGGCTGGGCCGCCACCGCCCACATCCCGGCGCTGCGCGCGTTGCCAAACTACGAGATCCGGGCACTCAGCGGGCACAGCGCGGAATCCGCGCGCGCGGCGGGCGAAGCGTTCGGGGTCAGCGCGGTGTTCTCAGACCCCAAGCAGCTGGTGAGCCAACCCGACATCGATGTGGTCGCTGTTACGGTCAAAGTCCCGCACCATCGAGAGCTCGTCTCCGCCGCACT